>DASTWW010000072.1:0-18177 GCA_035765755.1 Nocardioidaceae bacterium | reverse complement strand
CCGGAGTCGGTGACCGCGGAGCGGATCTTCTTCGCCGAGACCAACGGGGCGTCGAGCATGTCGATGATGCCCGCCGCCGAGGACGCCGACTTCGACATCTTCGCGGTCGGCTCCTGCAGGTCGGTGATCTTGGCCGTCTCCTTGAGGATGAACGGCTCGGGGAGCCGGAACGTCTTCTTGTAGCGGTGGTTGAACCGCTGCGCGAGGTCGCGGGTCAGCTCGAGGTGCTGGCGCTGGTCCTCGCCGACGGGGACGTACTGCGGTCGGTAGAGCAGGATGTCGGCAGCCATCAGCATCGGGTAGGTGAACAGCCCGACGCTGGCCCGCTCGGCGCCGCCCTTGGCGGACTTGTCCTTGAACTGGGTCATCCGCCGTGCCTCGCCGAACCCGGTGAGGCACTCCAGCACCCAGGCCAGCTGGGCGTGCGCCGGCAGGTGCGATTGCATGAAGATCGCCGACCGCTCCGGGTCGATGCCGGCCGCGATCAGCTGCGCCGCCGCGCGCAGGCACCGCTCACGCAACAGCTTCGGTTCCTGCTCGACGGTGATCGCGTGCATGTCCGCGATGAAGAAGAACGGCTCGTAGTCGTCCTGCAGCGTCACCCACTGCCGCAGCGCGCCGAGGTAGTTCCCGAAGTGGAACGAGTCGGCGGTCGGCTGGATCCCGGACAGGACGCGGGGCCGCGCGGTGGGCTCGGTGGCCGGGGCCGGCGCTGTCGGCGTGGCAGATGGTGCGGGGTCGGGCATGCCAGGCATTGTCTCAAGAGGACAGAGATCGGGTGCAACCAACCTCCTCCGCCGGACGTCGTTGCTGCGACGAGAAGAGCCCAAGCAAGGGGACGCGTGGACCAGGTGGCGTTCGTACGCGAGGTGTACGACGCGTCGTACCGCCGCCTCGTGGTGTGGTCGGTGTTCTTCGACACCGGGGTGCTGGCCGCAGATCTCCTTCGTTCAGTTGGCGGCGAGGGTGCCTCAAGAAGGGGCGGCAGACGACATGGTTCAGGCACGCGGGAGCTGCCACTTGTCGCCACAATTCGCGCATTCGCGATGCGGTCAGCCGGAGGCGTTGCGGCGCTCGTCGGCGCGGGACAGCGTGATCTCGTCGGCCACCACGACCGCAGGGACGGCGGTCACCAGCACCCGGCTCACCCGCCGGCCGTCCACCTCACGGACCACCAGCCGGTGGCCGTCGGTGTCGACGAAGTCGCCGAGCTCGGGGACCCGGCCCAGCTGGGCCATCAGGTAGCCGCCCACCGTCTCGTAGGGGCCCTCCGGGAGCTCGATGCCGGTCTCGTCCTCGAAATCGTCGCGGTTCAGCAGCCCGTCGACCTCGACGTCCCCGCCGCGGTGCCGGGTGGTCTCCGCCTCCACGTCGTACTCGTCCTTGATGTCGCCGATGAGCTCCTCGACGAGGTCCTCCATGGTGACGATGCCAGCGGTGCCGCCGTACTCGTCGGCGACGATCGCCAGGTGCGTGCCCTCCCGCCGCATGTCGGCCAGTGCGGCCAGGATCGGCCGGGTCCAGGGCAGCACCAGCGACTCGCGGACCAGCTCCCCGACCCGCACCGAGCGGCCGGACATCTCCGGATCGAGCAGGTCGCGCACGTGCACGAAGCCGAGCACGTCGTCGGCCGACCCGCGGATCACCGGGTAGCGGGAGTGCGGCTGCGACAGCGCCAGCTTGGCCGCTCGGAACACCGGCAGGTTGGCGTCGAGGAAGTCCACCTCGGTCCGCGGGATCATCACCTCGCGGATCTGCCGGTCCCCTGCCTCGAAGACGTCCTCGACGATCCGGCGCTCCTCCTCGCCGAGCGTCTCGTGGGTGCCGACCAGCTCGCGCAGCTCCTCCTCGCTGATCTGCTCGCGCTGGGCTTCCGGGTCGCCGCCGAGCAGGCGTACGACGAGGTTGGTGGACTTCGAGAGCAGCCAGATGACCGGGCGTGAGATCCGCGAGATCCGGTCGATCAGGGGACCGAGCGCCAGGGCTAGCCCCTCCGCGCGCTGCAGCGCGAGCCGCTTGGGGGCGAGCTCGCCGAGCACCAGCGACAGGTAGGAGATGGCGACCGTGACCAGCACCAGGGCCAGCGGGCCGGCGATCCCGTCCGGCACCCCCCAGCCGACCAGCACCGGCTTGAGGTCGCCGGACAGCGTGGCACCGCCGAGCGCCGCGGACAGGAAGCCGGCCAGCGTGACACCGACCTGCACCGAGGCCAGGAATCGGTTCGGGTCCTGGTTCAGCTCGGCGACCACCCGGCCCCGGCGTCCCCGGGAGGCGAGGGCGCGCACCTGGCTCTCCCGCAGCGACACCAGGGCGATCTCGGCCGCGGCGAAGACCCCTCCGATGAGGACGAAGACGACGACAAGCCCGATCTTCCCGAGCGTGTCGCTCATGGTCTATGACCTTCATCCATGCCCCAGAGGATACGGCCGGGGAAAGAGGTTTGCCGAAGACCCGAGCGACCGGCACAGTTCGGGGGTGAGCAGCGATCGACGCGTCCCCGTCCTGACCGACGGCGTGGTCACCCTGCGTGCCCACCACGCCGGTGACGTGGCCGGCGTCTACGAGCAGTGCCAGGACGACGAGAGCCGACGGTGGACCACCATCCCGGTGCCCTACAGCTGGCAGGACGCGCGCGCCTTCGTGACCCGGATCGTGCCGACCGGCTGGCGGGAGGGCCGCTGGGCGTTCGCCGTCGAGGCCCCGGACGACGACGGGGTCCGCCGGTTCTGCGGCACCGTCGAGCTCAACGACCACGGCGAACGGCGCGCCGAGGTGGCCTACGGCTCCCACCCGTGGGCGCGCGGCCGCGGCGTGATGACCCGGGCGCTGCACCTGCTGCTGGACTGGGGGTTCTCCGAGCGGCGCCTGAAGACCGTGGTCTGGTGGGCGCACGAGGGCAACTGGGCCTCGCGGAAGCTGGCCTGGCGGCTCGGCTTCAGCTGCGACGGCACGATCCGGCACTGGCTGCCCCAGCGCGGCCGGCTGATCGACGGCTGGACGGGCGTGCTGCTGTCCACCGACGAGCGCCGGCCGCGCCATCCGTGGCTGGACGTGCCCACCATCCACGGCGACACCGTGGTGCTGCGCCGGCACCTGCCCGAGGACACCTCCCGGATCCAGGAGGCCTGCAGCGACGAGCGGACGGCGTACTGGCTGGGCCAGATGCCCTCGCCGTACACCCGCGCCGACGCCGAGCGGTTCCTGCTCGTCCGCGGCGAGCTGGCGGCCACCGGCCGCGGCCTCGGCTGGGCGGTTGCCGACCCGGCCACCGGCCTGCTGCTGGGCAACATCTCGGTGTTCGACCTCAAACCTGGGCGGGAGGCGGAGGTCGGCTACTGGACGCATCCGGACGCCCGGGGTCGCGGGGTGATGAGCGAGGCCTGCCGGCTCGCGGTCCGGCACGCCTTCATCGACGAGGACAACGGGGGCCTCGGGCTGCAGCGGCTGATCGCGTATGCCGCGGAGGAGAACGTCGCGTCCCGGCACGTCATCGAGACCAACGGGTTCACCAGGGTCGGCCGGGAACGGCGGGGAACCCGGCTCCGCGACGGCCGGCTCGTGGACACCGCCTGCTACGACCTTCTCGTCGGCGACATTTCCCTCGGGTAAGGATTTGGCTACCCTGAACGCCAACTCGGTGAGGGGTCAGGTTGGGCCCAGAGTGGGGGTCGCGATGACGACGCGGTCGGACGTGATGGGGGCACTGCGCTCGCCGCTGCGCTGGCTCGCGGCGGCGACGCTGGTGGCATCGGGGGTGGTGCACATACCTGTGATCCCGATGCACCTGGAGGAGGCGCCGTACATCGGCTACCTGTTCATAGCGCTGACCGCGGTGTGCTTCGCGCTCGCCGCCGCGGTGCTGCTGGTGGACTCGATGCTGGTGTGGGCGGCCGGTGGCGTGGTGACCGCGCTGGCGGTGATCGCCTTCGTGCTGTCCCGCACCGTCGGGCTTCCCCAGATCGAGGACGACATCGGCAACTGGACCGAGCCCCTGGGCATCGCCGCGATCACCGCCGAGACGCTCACCGTGCTGCTGGCCGTGGTGGCGCTGCGGCGTGCCGAGGCCGCCGTGCAGGCAGCCCGCCAGGTCAGATGAGCTCGTCCGGCTGAGCGGCCAGCCCCCGTCGTACTCCCGGTGTGAACGCGGCCACCGCCACCAGCAGCACCACCGCGCCCACGGTGTAGGCGTCCTGGACGCTGGTGGCGTGCGCCAGGGCGCCCGCCCCGATGGCACCGATCGGGGAGGCGCCCATGCCGACCATCCGGTAGACGCTGGTGACCCGGCCGAGGAGCTCCTTGGGCACGATCCGCTGCCGCAGCGAGACCGTGACCACGTTCCACAGCACCGAGGCCAGACCTGTGAGCACGATCGCCACCACGACCACCGGCAGCACCGGGCACAGCCCGAGCAGCGCGGCGCCGACGGCGAACAGCAAGCCCGCGCCCACCACCGTGCCGAGCACCCCGACGGCGGCCCTCACCCGGGCCGCCAGGTAGGCGCCCATCAGCCCGCCCACCGCGAACGCGGCCACCAGCCAGCCGTACGCCGCCTGCGGCAGCAGCAGCACCTCGAGGACGAACAGCACGAAGATCGCCACGATCCCGCCGGTGACCCCGTTGATCACCGCCAGCAGCAGGCCGAGCGAGCGCAGCAGCTCGTGGTCCCACAGGTAGCGAAGCCCCTCGCGCAGCTCACGGGTGGAGGACCGGGTCGGGTCGGCGACCGGCCGGTGGCCGGCGTCGGCGACCCGGGAGACGAGCAGCGCGGCGCCGACGAACGAGGCGGCCTGGATGCCCAGCGGCAACCCCGAGTGCCAGACGAACAGCGCCGCCCCGACCGGGGGGCCCACCAGGTTCGCGCACAGCAGCAGGGAGCTCTGGTTCCAGGAGTTGGCCCGCTCGAGCGAGCCGCGGTCGACGATCTCGGGGAGCACCGCCGACGAGGCGTTGTCGAAGAACGGCGAGGCGAGGCCGATCGCGAAGCTCACCAGGAGCACCGCCCCCATGGTTCCGTGGCCGGTGACGACCAGGGCGGTGAAGCCCACCATGATGGCGGCGCGGAGCGCGTCCACCCGCCACATCACGTCGGTCTTCCGCCGGCGGTCGATGGCCACGCCGGAGACCAGACACAGGCACAGCCAGCCGGACATGGTCAGCGCGTCCACGAGGGAGACCAGGCGGGCGTCGCGAGTCAGGCTGGCGGCAAGCAGCGGTACGGCGCCGTAGAAGACGCCGTCGCCGATGAAGGAGATGGTGGACGACCACCACACGACCCAGAACACCCGTCCGAGTGGTGCCTGGCGCGCCCTGCTGGTCCCCCGTGCGGTCAGTCTTGTCGTAGCGACCCCCGTCTGGTCATTGTCCCGGTCATCTTGCCCTGTTATGCCGCCATTTGGCAGTCCTTCCGGGCAAAGTCACCGGCGTGCCGCGATCCGCGCGGCGCTGTGCCGGCTGTCCCGGCGGTGCAGCACGAGCGAGAGCCCGAGCATGACCAGGCCGCCGGCGGACAGCCCGACGCCCACCCAGCTCGGCGCGGTCCAGCCGAACCCGGCCGCGATCACCAGCCCGCCGAGCCAGGCGCCCAGGGCATTCGCGGCGTTGAGCGCGGAGTGGTTCATCGCCGCTCCGAGGGTCTGCGCCTCGCCGGCGACGTGCATCAGACGCAGCTGGAGGTTCACCACCAGGACCGAGCCGAGCGCGGCGATGACCAGCACGGTGAGCGCGCCCGGGACGGGGTGGCGGGCGGTGAGCGTGAAGAGCGCGAGCCCGCCGCCCATGCCGGCCGAGCCGATCACCAGCGAGCGCAGCACCGACCAGTCGGCCATCCGCCCGGCGACATACGTCCCGAGCGTGCCGCCGACCCCGAACGCGAGCAGGAACAGCGGCACCGCGTCCTGAGACAGCCCGGTCAGGTGGGTGACGGTGGGCGCGATGTAGCTGTACATCGCGAACATGCCGCCGAAGCCGACGGTGCCCACCAGCAGCGTCAGCCAGACCTGGACGCTGGCGAAGGCGCGCAGCTCGCGCCGCCCGGTGGCGGCGACGTCGGCCCGGGACGCGGGCACGAACGCGGTGACCAGCGCGACGGTAAGCAGCCCGAGCGCGGCCACTGCCCAGTACGCCGACCGCCAGCCCAGCTGCTGCCCCATCCAGGTGGCCGCGGGCACCCCGATGATGTTCGCGACCGGCAGCCCCAGCATCACCAGGCTGACCGCCCGGCCGCGCCGGGCCGGTGCGACCAGCGAGGCCGCCACCAGCGAGGCCACCCCGAAGAACGCGCCGTGCGGCATCCCGGCCAGGAACCGGGCCACCGTCAACGAGGCGTAGCCGGGGGCGAGCGCGGCGGCGGCGTTGGCGACCGCGAACCAGGCCATCAGCACCAGCAGCAGCCCGCGGCGCGGCAGCCGCGCGCCGAGCACGGCGATCAGCGGGGCGCCGACCACCACCCCGAGCGCGTAGGCGGAGATCACGTGCCCGGCGACCGGGATGGACACGTCCACACCGTGCGCGATCCCGGGCAGCAGGCCCATGGTCACGAACTCGGTGGTGCCGATCGCGAAGCCGCCACAGGCGAGCGCCAGCAGGGCCGAGCCAGGGCGGCGGGCCGGCGCCGGCTCAGCCCAGCTCAGCCAGCGCCTCGTTCAGCAGCCGCGACGGGCGCATCACCGACGCCGCCTTCTCGTCGTCGGGCAGGTAGTAGCCGCCGAGGTCGACGGGGCTGCCCTGCGCGCCGAGCAGCTCGGCGTTGATCTCCTCCTCTTTGTCGCGCAGCGTGCGCGCGAGCGAGGCGAACGACTCGGCGAGCCCGGCGTCCTCCGTCTGCGCGGCCAGCTCCTCGGCCCAGTACAGCGCCAGGTAGAAGTGGCTGCCGCGGTTGTCCAGCTCGCCGACCTTGCGGCGCGGGGACTTGTTCTCGTTGAGCAGGGTCGCGGTGGCCCGGTCGAGGGTGTCGGCCAGGATCTTCGCCCGGGCATTGCCGGTCTTGCCGGCCAGGTGCTCGAAGCTGACTGCCAGGGCGAGAAACTCCCCGAGGCTGTCCCAGCGCAGGTGGTCCTCCTTGACCAGCTGCTGCACGTGCTTGGGCGCCGACCCGCCGGCCCCGGTCTCGAACAGCCCGCCGCCGTTGATGAGGGGTACGACGGACAGCATCTTCGCGCTGGTGCCGAGCTCGAGGATCGGGAACAGGTCGGTGAGGTAGTCGCGCAGCACGTTGCCGGTGACGGAGATGGTGTCCGCGCCGCGGCGGATCCGCTCCAGGGAGAACGCGGTGGCCTCCGCCGGCGACATGATCCGGATGTCCAGCCCGTCGGTGTCACCGACCAGGTCCTCGTCGGAGAGGTATTCGCGCACCTTGGCGATCAGGTTCGCGTCGTGGGCGCGACTCTCGTCCAGCCAGAACACTGCGGGCGCCCCGGTGGCCCGGGCGCGGGCGACGGCCAGCTTCACCCAGTCGCGGACCGGGACGTCCTTGGTCTGGCACATCCGCCAGATGTCTCCGGCGCCTACGGCGTGCTCCAAGAGCGTCGTGCCGGCCTCGTCGACGACCCGCACGGTGCCGGTGTGGGGCACCTCGAAGGTCTTGTCGTGGCTGCCGTACTCCTCGGCGGCCTGGGCCATCAGCCCGACGTTGGGCACCGACCCCATGGTGGCCGGGTCGAACGCGCCGTTCGCGCGGCAGTCGTCGATGACCACCTGGTAGACGTCGGCGTAGCTGCTGTCCGGGATCACCGCCAGCGTGTCGTGCTCCTCGCCGTCCGGTCCCCACATGTGGCCCGAGGTGCGGATCATCGCCGGCATGGAGGCGTCGATGATCACGTTGCTCGGCACGTGCAGGTTGGTGATGCCGTGGTCGGAGTCGACCATCGCCATGGCCGGGCCCTCGTCGAGGCCCTGCTGAACGGCCGCCCGGATCGCCGTACGTTCCTCCTCTGGCAGCTTGTCGACCGCGGTGAGCAGCGCGCCGAGCCCGTCGTTGGGACTCACCCCGGTGCGGGCCAGCGCGTCGGCGTGCTCGGCGAACAGCTTCGGGAAGAACGCGCGGACCACGTGGCCGAAGATGATCGGGTCGGAGACCTTCATCATGGTGGCCTTCAGGTGCACCGAGAACAGCACGTCCTCGGCCTTGGCGCGGGCCATCTGCGCGGTCAGGAACTCCCGCAGCGGGGCCACCCGCATCACGGTCGCGTCCACCACCTCGTCAGCGATCACCGGCACCGACTCGCGCAGCACGGTGGTGCTGCCGTCGTCGCCGACCAGCTCGATGCGCAGCGAGCCGTCGTGGTCGATGACCACGGACTTCTCGTTCGACCGGAAGTCGTCGGCGTCCATGTGCGCGACGTTGGTCTTGCAGTCCTTCGACCAGGCGCCCATCGAGTGCGGGTGCGAGCGCGCGTAGTTCTTCACCGACGCCGGCGCCCGCCGGTCGGAGTTGCCCTGCCGCAGCACCGGGTTCACCGCGCTGCCCTTGACCCTGTCGTAGCGGGCGCGGACGTCCTTGTCCTCGTCGGTCTTCGTCTCGTCGGGATAGTCCGGCAGGTCGTAACCGCGGGACTGCAGCTCGGCGATGGCCGCCTTCATCTGCGGGATGGACGCGCTGATGTTGGGCAGCTTGATGATGTTCGCCTCGGGCCGCTGGACCAGCTCGCCGAGCTCGGCGAGCGCGTCGTCGATGCGCTGCTCGGGCTTGAGGTGCTCGGGGAAAGCGGCGATGATCCGGCCCGCCAGCGAGATGTCGCGCGTCTCGACGGCCACCCCGGCCGTAGCGGCGTAGGCCGCGACGATCGGGAGGAACGAGTACGTCGCCAGGGCCGGCGCCTCGTCGGTCTTGGTGTAGATGATGGTCGCGTCCGTCACCGGGGCTCCGTTCCACAGTTCTATCTTGACGTCAAGATAAACCCACCCTACATCCCGCGTCAGGGCAGGTGGGGACGGGCCAACGCTACGCCGTACCCCTGCACCCGCGGCTACCCGGAAGCGGCCCACCCCTACCCCGCTGCTAGCGTCGTTACGTCGAGGAACCGGCCCAGTTCACGCGGCCGCAGCCATGAAGGAGATGTCGTGCCCAAGACCCCCGTGAAGGTCGCCGTCACCGGCGCTGCCGGCCAGATCGGCTACAGCCTGCTGTTCCGGATCGCCAGCGGGGAACTGCTCGGTCCCGACACCCCCATCGAGCTGCGGCTGCTGGAGATCACCCCGGCGCTTAAGGCGCTCGAGGGCGTGGTCATGGAGCTCGACGACTGCGCGTTCGCGAACCTGGCCTCGGTGGAGATCGGCGACGACGCCGAGAAGGTCTTCGACGGGGCGAACCTGGCGCTGCTGGTCGGCGCCCGGCCGCGCACGAAAGGGATGGAGCGCGGTGACCTGCTCGAGGCGAACGGCGCCATCTTCACCGCCCAGGGCAAGGCGCTCAACAACGTGGCCGCCTCCGACATCCGCGTGGGGGTCACCGGAAACCCCGCCAACACCAACGCGCTGATTGCGATGACCAACGCCCCCGACATCCCCCGCGAGCGATTCTCGGCACTGACCCGCCTCGACCACAACCGGGCCATCTCGCAGCTGGCCGCCAAGACCGGCGCGCCGGTCTCCGACATCACGAAGATGACGATCTGGGGCAACCACTCCGCGACGCAGTACCCGGACATCTTCCACGCCGAGGTCGGCGGCCGGAACGCCGCCGAGGTCGTCGGCGACCAGGGCTGGATCGAGAACGACTTCATCCCCACCGTCGCCAAGCGCGGCGCCGCGATCATCGAGGCCCGGGGCAGCTCGTCGGCCGCGTCCGCGGCCTCGGCCACCATCGACGCCGCCCGCGACTGGCTCAAGGGCAGCCCCGAGGGTGACTGGGTCTCGATGGCGGTGGTCTCCGACGGGTCGTACGGCGTGCCGGAGGGCCTGATCTCGTCCTTCCCGGTCACCACCCGCGACGGCGAGTGGAGCATCGTCACCGGCCTGGACGTGGACGACTTCTCCCGCGGCAAGATCGACGCCAGCACCGCCGAGCTCGCCGACGAGCGCTCTGCCGTCAAGGACCTCGGCCTGATCTGACCGGCGTCAGTGGACGGGGGGCTGGTCCGGGATCACCACGGCCAGCACCAGCAGCGCGACACCGGCGACCACCAGCATCAAGACGTCCGGGATCTTCCTGCGCACCCGCAGCATCCCGGCACCGTGCTCGGAGAGCACCAGCCGCGAGGCGGCCGCGACGAGCAGCGCGGTGCCGATCCAGCTGACGCCCGTCCGCCACGGGCCGAGAGCGGTGAACGCGAGCCCGGCCCCGGCCAGCCCCAGCACGATCAGATAGATCACTCCGCCGAACGTCTGGGGCCTGCGTTTGGGTCCGCGCTCCGCGGTCACCTCGGGTGCCTCAAGCAAGCTGCTGCTCGGCGGCGTGCACGATGTTGGACAGCAGCATCGCCCTGGTCATCGGCCCGACCCCCCCGGGGTTCGGCGAGACCCAGCCGGCCACGTCGTAGACGTCCGCCGCGACGTCCCCCGCGATCTTCCCGCCGACCCGCGACACCCCCACGTCGAGGACCGCGGCGCCGGGCTTGACCATGTCGGCGGTGATCATCCCCGGCACGCCCGCCGCAGCGACCACGATGTCGGCGGGGCGGGTGTGCGCGGCCAGGTCGCGGGTGCCGGTGTGGCAGAGCGTCACGGTGGCGTTCTCGCTGCGCCGGGTCAGCAGCAGACCCAGCGGCCGACCGACGGTGACCCCGCGGCCGATCACGCACACTTCCGCGCCGGCGATCTCCACGCCGTGACGGCGGAGCAGCTCGACGATGCCGTACGGCGTGCAGGGCAACGGCGCTTCCCGACCGAGCACCAGCCAGCCCAAGTTGGTCGGGTGCAGCCCGTCCACGTCCTTGGCCGGGTCCACCAGCTCCAGCACGGCGTGCGGGTCCATGTGCTTGGGCAGCGGCAGCTGCACCAGGAACCCGGTGCACTCGGGGTTCGCGTTCAGGTCGGCGACGGCGGCCTCCACGGCGGCCTGGCTCGCCGTCTCGGGCAGGTCCTTGCGGATCGACGCGATGCCGACCTCGGCGCAGTCGCGGTGCTTGCCGCGCACGTACCAGACGCTGCCCGGGTCCTCCCCGACGAGCACGGTGCCCAGGCCGGGGACCACGCCGCGCTCACGCAGCTTCGCCACCCGCTCGGCGAGCTCCGCCTTGATGGTGGCCGCGGTCTTCTTGCCGTCCAGGATCTGTGCCGTCACGTGGTCATCCTTGCACTCGGGGACATGAAGCGGGCTCAGTGGAAGAAGTGCCGGGTGCCGGTCAGGTACATCGTGATGCCGGCCGCCTTGGCCGCGGCGACGACCTCCTCGTCCCGCTTCGAGCCGCCCGGCTGCACCACCGCGCCGACCCCGCCGTCGACGAGGATCTGCAGTCCGTCCGGGAACGGGAAGAACGCGTCTGAGGCGGCCACCGACCCGGCGGCCCGGTCGCCGGCCCGGGACACAGCGAGCCGCGCGGAGTCGACCCGGTTCACCTGGCCCATGCCGACACCGACGGACGCGCCGTCGTGGGCCAGCAGGATGGCGTTGGACTTCACGGCCCGGCAGGCCTTCCACGCGAAGGCCAGGTCTGCGAGCACGTCGTCGGGCGCCGGGTCCCCTGCAGCCAGGGTCCAGGTCGACGGGTCGTCACCAGCAGCGTCGACGGCGTCCCGCGCCTGCAGCAGCGTGCCACCAGCGATCTGCCGGGTCTCGATCCCGCCGCGCTGAGCGGGCGCGCACTCCAGCAGCCGGATGTTCTTCTTGCGGCTCAGCAGGTCGACCGCGCCCTCGTCGTACCCGGGCGCGACAACCACCTCGGTGAAGATCTCGGCGACCTGCTCGGCCATCGCCAGGCTGACCGGGCGGTTGGTGGCGATCACACCGCCGAACGCCGAGAGCGGGTCGCACGCGTGCGCCTTGCGGTGCGCCTCGGCTATTGGATCGGGGCTGTCGGCGCCGGCGATAGCAATCCCGCAGGGGTTGGCGTGCTTGATCACCGCGACCGCAGGCTCGTCGAAGTCGTACGCCGCCCGGCGGGCCGCGTCCGCGTCGACGTAGTTGTTGTAGGACATCTCCTTGCCGTGCAGCTGGACCGCCTGAGCCAGCCCCGGCTCGGGGGCGAATCCGTTGGTGTAGAGCGCAGCGCGCTGGTGCGGGTTCTCGCCGTACCTCAGCACCGCGGCCCGGTCCCACGTGGAGCCCATCCACGCCGGGAAGCCGCTGCCGTCGGACGTGTCGGTGAGCACGTTGCCCATCCACGAGGCGACGTGCACGTCGTACGTCGCGGTGTGCACAAAGGCCTCGGCGGCCAGCCGCTTCCGCTCCGCCAAGGTGAAGCCCCCGCTGCGGACCGCGTCCAGGATCGCGCCGTACGACGCGGGCGAGGTGACGATCGCGACGCTCGGGTGGTTCTTGGCCGCCGCCCGGACCATCGACGGTCCGCCGATGTCGATCTGCTCCACGCACTCGTCCTGCGAGGCGCCGGAGAGGACCGTCTCGGTGAACGGGTACAGGTTGGAGACCACCAGGTCGAACGGCTCCACTCCGAGCTCCTCGAGCTGCGTGCGGTGCGCGTCCAGCCGGAGGTCGGCGAGGATGCCGGCGTGCACCTTGGGGTGCAGGGTCTTCACCCGGCCGTCGAGGCACTCCGGGAACCCGGTGAGGTCCTCCACCTTGGTCACCGGCGCTCCGGCGTCGGCGATCCGGGCCGCGGTCGACCCGGTCGAGACGATCGTGACGCCGGCCTCGTGGAGGCCCTTGGCGAGCTCCTCGAGCCCGGTCTTGTCGTAGACCGAGACCAGCGCCCGCCTGATCTCGCGCCTTCCTTCGCTCATGGGGTCACTCACTGGCCGAACCGGACCTTCCTGTCGGTGATGGTGAAGCCTTCCCGGGCCATCCGGCCCACGGTGTCCACGAGCATCCGCCGCTCGGCGACCTTGATCCGCTCGTGCAAGCTCGGCGCGTCGTCGTCGTCGTGGACCGGCACCGCGGTCTGCGCGACGATCGGGCCGGTGTCCACGCCGTCGTCGACGAGGAACAGGGTGGCGCCGGTGATCTTGACGCCGTGCTCCAGCGCGTCGGCGGCGCCGTGCATGCCCGGGAACGACGGCAGCAACGCGGGATGGGTGTTGACGTACCGCCCGCCGAACTCGGCGAGGAAGCAGGCGCCGGCCAGCTTCATGAAGCCTGCGGACACCACCAGATCGGGCGCGTGCTCCCGGCAGGAGGCGGTGACAGCCGCGTCCCAGTCCTCGCGCGACGCGAAGTCCTTGACCCGGTGCACGAACGTCGGGACGCCCGCGCGCCGGCCACGTTCCAGGCCCTCGATGCCGTCCCGGTCGGCGCCCACGGCGACGACTTCTGCGCCGTACGACGGGTCGGTGCACGCGTCCAGGAGAGCCTGCAGGTTCGTGCCGGCCCCGGACACGAGCACGACCACGCGCGCCGGCCGGCGGGGCATGGTCTGGGGCACGCGCACAGGCTACCGACCCGGCGGGGAGCCGCCGGACCCGGCCGTCAGGACCGGCGGCGCTCCCACCAGGTGCCGGCCAGCCCGCCCAGCACCCCGCCAAGACCCAGGGACAGCACCGCGGCCGGCAGCACCTCCAGGAGGCCCACTCCGATCTGGCTCATGCGGTCCGGGCCGACCGAGCCGCTCGCCACGGTGGCCAGCACCGCGAAGGCCACCCCGCCCCCGATGCCGGCGGCCAGCCCGCGGAGTGCGCCGGTCTCGTAGCCGCGCACCGGGTGGCGACGCAGCATGAGCACCGCGCCCGCCGCGGCCGCGAGCACCGGCACGCCCAGGAGCAGCAACATCCACCAAGGGGTCGGGCCCTCGGCGGGCATCGCGGCCAGCAGCGGGAACGCCGGGACCGGGCCGAGCGAGACCGCGGTCGGGGACACCACGGTGCCGACGCCGACCTGGAAACCGGGGCCGAGCAGGTAGCCGCCGGTGAGCAGCACCGCGTTCGGGGCCACCCCCGCCACCACCACGGTGTAGAGCAGCGCGCCGACCGAGTCCACGTGCAGCCCGGCCAGCACGTTCGCGGCGGCACCGAAACCGTGGAGCAACCCGCCGGTCAGCGTCACCGCGGAGGCGACCACCAGCAGCAGCACGCTTGCGGCCGCCCCGGTCGCGCAGGCGGCCACCGGCTCGGGCAGCCGGGAGCGCAGCGACCGGTCCGGGGCGGACAGCAGGCCGGTTCCCCCGGCGAGGAACGCCAGCACGAACCCGCCGGCGAAGGCTGCCGTGGGCCGCGGGTGCACCTCGCTGGTGGAGGCGACCATCGCGGTGACCGCGGCCACCGCGCCGTACGTCCCGGCCATCGCCGCCGCGGCCAGCAACCCACCTTGCCAGCCCGGCGCTGCCAAGCCGCTCCGCGCCCAACGCCCGGCCCGGTGGCACGCCCACGCACACAGCACGGTCACCCCGAGAGGTACGACGGTGATGTGTGCCGCCGCCAGGTCGAGGTGCGACCCCTGCCCGAGCAGCCAGGCGTCCGCGCCCATCCGCAGCGCGTCGGCGGACCCGACCCGGTCCGCCGCCCCGGAGAAAAACCAGCCGGCCACCCCCGCGGCGAGGCAGGCCAGCAGCACCGACACCGCGGCCACCGCCCCGGCGAGCACCGCACCCACCGGGAGCGGTCGCGGCTCTCCCCCGACCGGCCCGGTCGCGTCTGGTGCCGAGGTCAGCAGATCAGCCATCGCGCCTCATCCTCACCCACGGCGACGCCGACCCGGCGCTCCCACGCCGCGCCGGGACGGCTACCCTCCGTGTCGCGAGTCGAGCAGCGGGCGCGGGTACGGAGGACGGATGCAAGCCGAGGAGCGGTTCGACTCCTTCTACCGCTCCAACCGCGCGGACCTGCTGCACCAGTGCTTCGCCCTCACCGGCGACCTTCCCGCCGCGCAGACCGCCGTCCGCGACGCGTTCGTGGCCGCCTGGCACCACTGGCGCAAGGCCGACGCCCACGGCGCCCCCGAGGAGTGGGTGCGACCCCGCGCATGGGCGCTGGCGCACCGCCGGCACACCGCCCGCATCTGGCACCGCACCAAGGACATCGGCGAGCAGCAACGAGCCACCCTGGACGCGCTGGCCCGGGTCCCCTACCAGCAGCGGCGGCTGCTGCTGATGGCCGAGCTGGCCGCCGTGCCGCTGCCGCAGGCGGCCCGCGAGGTGGGCCTGCCCCTCGAGGCCGCCGAGCGGGCGCTGCCGGCAGGCACGTCGCTGTTCGCGCTGCAGCGCGACGTCGCCCCGTCCGCCGTACCCGCCCTGCTCGCCGAGCTCGCGGAGCCCACCACGACGCTGCGGCTGCCCCGGGCCTCGGCGCTACGACGGGCGGGCCGGCGACGCCGCCGGTGGCACACGGTGCTGGCCGCCCTGGCGGCCGTCGCCATCGCGCTGGTCAGCGGCGCGATCGCCTACCAACCGGCGCCCGCGCCCTCCTCGTCGACCGCCCCGCTGCCGGTGATGCCCTCGGCGCCGCCCCCGTCCCTGCCCAGCCCGGCGCCGCACCACGCCGCCACGCCGCGGCTGCTGGACACCGACCAGGTCACTCGGCTCGGCCGCGGGCACCAGGACTGGCAGGTGGCGCCCGACACCGGTGACGACCTGGACCGGACCTGCCGGCCCAGCCCGTTCGCCGACCCGCGACACCGCTCCCAGCAGGTGCGCACGTTCCAGACGGTCGGCGAGCCCGCCCGCGGAGCGGTCCAGCGTGTCGAGGTCTCCACGACCCCCGAGGCGGCGCAGCGGGCTTTCGGCACCACGCTCGGGTGGTACGCCGGCTGCGAGATGGGCCGGCTGCAGCTGATGGCCGGCTACCGCGTCGACGGGGTCAGCGACGCCGCCGCGGCACTGCGGTTCCGGCTGTGGCGCACGCCGGCGACCACCTACTGGGTCACGGTGGCCCGGGTCGGTGTGGTGACCACATCCACGGTGTCCTGGACGGTGGCCGGACGGCCGCCGCCTCCCGGAGAGGTCGCGCAGTCCCTGGCGGACTCGGTGGCAATGCTCTGCCCGGCCAGCGGGCCGTCCGCGGGTGCCGACAGCTGCGCGACGCACCCCACACTGACCGTGATGCCACCCGCCACCACCCCGGCCGAGCGGGGCCTGCTGACCGCGGTGGACCTGCCCCCGGTCGCCCAGGTGGACCAGCCGTGGGTCGGCACCACGCCCAGGACGCCCCGGGACAACCCGGCGGCCACCACCTGCGACCAGGCCGACTTCGTGAAGGCCGGGGCGGTGCGCGCCCGCACCCGCACGTTCCTGGTCCCGGAGGCCGACCTGCCCACGAGGTTCGGCCTGTCGGAGACCTACGGGCTGTTCGGGTCGGCGGACCAGGCGCGCGCGTTCATGGCGACCATGCAGCGCCGGGTGGAGCGCTGCCAGTCGCGACACCTGGCCACCACCGTGCACCCCGGCCCGCACGCAGGCAGCCGGATCGGCATCTGGCGTCTGGACACCCACGTCACCGCGCGGCGCACGGTCACCTTCCACCTCGGCTTCGTGCGCACCGGCGCCGCGGTCGCGGAGGTCACCTTCTCCCCGGCCGGCGGGGACGACATCTCCTCGGCCCGGTTCCGCGACCTCGTCGTCCGCGCCGGGCAGCGGCTCCGCGAGCTCGGCCCGGGAGGCACTAGGGTCGGCCCGTGACCACCCTCGCCCCCACGCTGACCCGGGACGCCGCCGCTGCCCGCGACGAGGCCTGCCCGATCGCCGACCGCCGGCGCCTGTTCACGGTGCCGGACGGGCTCGTCTACCTCGACGGCAACTCGCTCGGCGCGCTGCCCCGGTCGGTGCCGGCGCGGGTCGCCCGGCTGCTGGAGCACGAGTGGGGCCAGGGCCTGATCGGCTCCTGGAACAGCGCCGGCTGGATGGACCTGTCCGGCCGGGTGGCCGCCCGGATCGCGCCGCTCGTCGGCGCCCGCAGCGAGGACCTGCACGTCGGCGACTCGACCACGGTCAGCCTGTTCAAGGTGCTGGTGGCCGCCGGTCGGCTTCGCCCCGGCCGGGACGTGGTGGTGCTCGAGCCGGGCACCTTCCCCACCGACGGGTACGTCGCGGACGCGGTCACCCGGCTGCTCGGGATGCGGCTGCGCTGGTGCGACCCGGTCGATCCGGGGGCCAGCCTCGACGACGACGTCGCGGTGCTGGCGCTCACCCACGTGGACTTCCGCACCGGCGCCATGTTCGACCTCCCGGCGCTGACCGCCGCGGCCCACGCGGCCGGCGCGCTGGTCTCGTGGGACCTGTGCCACTCCGCCGGCGCGGTGCCGGTCGACCTCTCCGGCGCGGACGCCGACTTCGCCGTCGGCTGCACCTACAAGTACCTCAACGGCGGCCCCGGCTCACCGGCCTTCGTGTACGTCGCACCGCGGCACCAGCAGGACCTGGACCAGCCGATCTCCGGCTGGATGGGACACGCGGACCCGTTCGCGATGGAGCGCGGCTACGCACCCGCCCCTGGGATCCGCCGGATGGCGTCGGGGACCCCGCCGGTGATCGCGCTGACCACGCTGGAGGCCGCCCTGGAGGCGTTCGACGGCATCGACGTCGCCGACCTGCGGGCCGCCTCCCTGTCGCTGACCGACTACTTCATCGACCTGGTCGACGCGCGGCTCGGCGACACCTTCGAGGTGCTCACCCCGCGCGACCCGCGGCGCCGCGGCAGCCAGGTGAGCCTGCGGCACGAGCAGGCCTACGGCGTGGTGCAGGCGCTCATCGAGCGCGGCGTGGTCGGTGACTTCCGCACCCCCGACATCGCCCGGTTCGGGTTCGCGCCGCTGTACGTGCGGCACGTGGATGTGTACGACGCGGTCCAGCACCTCGTCGAGGTGATGGACCGGACCGAGCACGCCCGCCCATCGTTCGCCACACGCAACCCGGTGACCTAGAGGTTCTCGAGGATGTCCCGCATCAGCTGAGCGGTGCCGGACGGGGTCTTGCCGACCTTGACGCCGACCGCCTCGAGGGCCTCCTTCTTGGCCTCCGCGGTGCCGGAGGAGCCGGACACGATGGCACCGGCGTGCCCCATGGTCTTGCCCTCGGGCGCGGTGAACCCGGCGACGTAGCCGACCACCGGCTTGGTGACGTGCTCCTTGATGTAGTCCGCGGCCCGCTCCTCGGCGTCGCCGCCGATCTCGCCGATCATCACGATCGCGTCGGTCTCCGGGTC
>DASTWW010000071.1:0-16179 GCA_035765755.1 Nocardioidaceae bacterium | reverse complement strand
CACCTCGATGTCCCTGTGTGCTCTAGCGGCGGGAGTTACGGCTCGTTCGCGGTCCTGAACAAAAGGACGTGCTCGTGGCGAGCGCTTGTTGCGAGTGAGCCGGCCGAAGCAACAACGGTTCGTGCGATCCGCGACGGCGGTGATCTCACCCGGCCGGCATCGGCTCCCGACCCATCGGCTGGCGAAATCGGGCCCTTCGGCCCTGTTTCAGGCGTGCCGTGCGACGTGTACTGGACAAGACGAAGGCCGCGTCAGGCCGCGTCCACCACCTGAAGTTTCAACGGGGTTCGAGCATGTGCAACTACTGCGGCTGCCGCGCGATACCGGCGATCGCCGAGCTGACCGACCAGCACGAAGAGATCGCCGAGGTCGCCGGTGATCTGGAGCGGGCCATCGTCGCCGAGCGCTGGCCGGAGGCCACCGAGCACCTCACCCACCTCCGTCGCCTGCTCACGCCGCACGTGGCGCTGGAGGAGGCCGCGCTGTTCTCGGTGATGGGAGCGTTGGACGAGTTCGCCGAGGGCGTGGGAGTGCTGTACGACGACCACGATGACATCGACTCTGCCCTGGAGCAGCCGATCTCGGACTGGAGCCGGGTGCGTGTGGCCGTGCACCAGCTGTTCGAGCACATCGACCGCGAGGAGCACGGGCTGTTCCCCGCCTCGCTCGCCACCTTCACCAGCGACCAGTGGGACCGCGTCCACGAGCTGCAGGCGCGGATCCACGCCGACCCCTTGGAGCACACCGCGTGATCCGCCGCGCCCCGGCCGGCGTCACGCGTCGCCCACAAGGGTGACCGTCACCTCGGCCGAGGCGCCCACACAGCTCACGACCGCGGCTGCCTGAGCAGGCCCAGGGGCTGCTTGGCCTGCAGCACGTGCAGCGCGGCGGCCCGCACCTTGGCGCGGAACGAGCGGTCGTGCCGAGCTCGGTGCAGCACCGCGTGGAACATCGCGGGCAGCGCCGCCGGATCTACGGCGAGCACCAGGTCCCCGCCCGCGGCGATGAACTTCAGCGCCCGCTGGCCGTAGCTCCAGCGCGCCACCTGCTGGGCGTTGGCCAGGTCGTCGGAGACCACCACGCCCCGGAACCCGAGGTCGCCACGCAGCATCGTCTCGATGACGAACCGGGAGAACGCCGCCGGGTTGTCCGGATCCAGGTGGCGGTAGTAGGCCGTGGACATCATCACGAACGGCACCCCGGCGCGGATCGCGCGCCGGAAGGGCGCGAGGTACGGGTCATCGCGCCGCGTCGTACTGTCGGTGACTCCCGAGGAGTAGTCGGTGTTGCCGTGCACCCGCCCGAGCCCCGGGAAGTGCTTCACCGTCGGCGCCACCCCGTGCTCGGCCATGCCGCGTGCGAACGCCAGGCCGTGCCGGGCTACGGAGCCGGGCGTGAAGCCGTACTCCCGCCCGTAGGCGCCGATCGGCGCGTTCCCGGGCGCCGCACCGGGACCGGGCACCGTGTCCAGCACGGGCGCGAGGTTCATGTTCACGCCCGCGCGGCGCAGCTGTCGGGCCCACCGAGCGGCCGCCTTGTGAAGCCGTCCGGGGCTCCACGACCCCTGCTCCAGCGCTGAGGGCATCTGCGTGAGGCCGGCGCCCTGCAGCACCTGCACCGCGCCACCCTCCTGGTCGGTGGCCACCAGCAGCCGCACGCCCGCCGTGGAAGGCCCGGTGCGTGCCTGCAACGCCGCCGCGACCCGCGCCGTTCCGGAGCTGCCGTCGTGGCTGCGCCCGGTCAGGATGACGCTGCCGAGGTGGTAGCGGCGGATCTGCCGCAGCGTCTGCCGGCTCGCCTCCGTGGCAGGGGTGCCGATCATGAACAGCTGACCGACCCGCTGCGCCGGGCTCATCCCGGCCAGCGCCGTCTGCACCGTGTCGGGCGGGGCTGCCGGCGTCGGAGTGGTCGGGCTCGGTGACGGCGTGGCCGGGACGCTCGCCAGCCCCGTCGGTGAGGCCGGTACGTCGGAGGGGGCGCTGTGCCGGGGCGCGGCGGGGCTCGGGACGGAGGGCGCGCCGGGCGGCGCCGTCGCGGAGCGGGTCGGGGCACTGGTGGTCGGCAGCGGACGGCTGCCGGTCACCTGGGGGCTGCAGGCCGCGCCGGTCAGCACCAGGACGACCAGCAGCAGGGTCATGCACGGTCGCCTCACTCGCCCGACCGTACCGACAAATCGGGCAGTTCCCCACCGACCCGCCCGGGCCATGGCCTAAGGAACGCCGTGCTGACAGAATCGACGCGTGCAGGGCAGCGGGCGCGACCAGACCAGCTGGCGGGTCGACGTCTCCCTCCTCGACGGTCTGTCCGCCGCGGTGGTCGGTGTCGATGCGACCGGGAGGGTCCGCTACGCCAACGCCGCCGCGGGATCGACGCTCGGCCGGCCGATACCGGACCTGCTGGGCTCCGAGATGGTCTCCGTGTTCGCCGAGCCGGAGCAGGGCGGGATCACCGAGATCCTTCGTCGCGCCTTGTCCGGGTCGTCCTGGCACGGCCTGCTCCCGGTGCCCGGCCCCAACCGGAAGACGCACGCCGCCGCGCTGACCTTCTCCCCCATCCGGGAGCACGACCACGTGCGCGGCGCGCTGGTCCTCATCGAGCCCCGCGACCCGAAGCTGGCGCGCGCCAGCAACCGCGATCTGGCCGACCAGCTCACCCGGCTGGCCCGGGTCACCGCCGAGCTGATGCACGCCGACGACGTGGACGTGGTCACCAAGGTGATGATCGAGCACGCGGCGGCCGCCACCGGCGCGACCGTCGCTTCCTTGTCCCTGCTGGTGGATGACCAGACCCTCCTGCTCAAGGGGCTTGCCGGTGGGACGGAGGGCACGGCGTCGAGGTGGGCCACCTACCCGCTGGCGTCCAACACCCCGGCCGCGGAGGTGGTCCGCACGGCCACCCCGCTGTTCCTCACCAGCCGGGATGAGATCCATCGGCGCTTCCCCGACCTCGAGCGTGCCGCCGAGGGCGAGCGGTCCATGGTGGCGCTGCCGCTGCGGGCCGGGGCGCGGGCGCTCGGCTCGGTCACCCTCTCGTTCCCGGGTCGGCGCCGGTTCGACGCCGCGGAGGTGGAGTTCCTGAGCATCCTGGCCGACACCTGCGCGATGTCGATCGCGCGGCTGCAGGCGCTCGCCGACGCCGACGACCAGGCCACCAAGCTGAAGTTCCTCGCCGACGCGTCGGCCGAGCTGGCCAGCAGCCTGGACTACCAGGCCACGCTGACCAAGGTGGCCCGGCTGGCCGTGCCCAACTTCGCCGACTGGTGCTCCATCCAGCTCGCGGAGGACGGCCCGCTGCGCACCCTCGCGGTGGCGCACGTCGACCCGGACAAGGTCACGCTCGCCGAGGAGCTGAACCGCCGCTACCCGCCCGACCCGGACGCACAGTCCGGCGCCTACCACGTGTTGAAGACCGGGGTCAGCGAGCTGGTTCCCGAGGTCACCGACGAGATGCTGGTGGCCGCCACCCAGGACGAGGAGCACCTGCGGTTGGCCCGGGAGCTGAACCTGCGCAGCGGCCTGTCCGTGCCGCTCAAGACCCGGCGCAAGACCATCGGGGTGATCACCTGGGTCACCGGCGAGGAGGGCCGGCGCTTCGGTCCCGCCGACCGGGTCTTCGGCGAAGACCTGGCCCGGCGGTGCGCGGTCGCCATCGACAACGCCCAGCTGCACACCGAGGTCGCCGAGGCGGCCTACCGGCTCCAGCAGGCGGTGCTGCCCGAGGACCTGCCCGACCTGCCGGGCTGGGAGATCGTCGTCGACTACACGCCGGCGGGACGCACGGAGGTCGGCGGCGACTTCTACGACGTGCTGCCACTCGGCGACGGACGGGTCGGGCTGCTGGTCGGCGACGTGATGGGCCGGGGGGTGCGGGCGGCCGCGGCGATGGCGCAGATCCGCGCCTCGGTGCGGGCCTACTTCTCCGTCGACGCCGACCCCGACGTGCTCCTGCCGAAGCTGGACGGCATGTTCGCCAAGTTCGACCTCACTCAGCTGGTCACCATGGTGTACGCGATCGTCGACCCCGCGCAGGACACCATGCAGCTGGTCAATGCCGGCCATCCTCCGCCCGTCGTACTCCGGGCCGACGGCACCGCCGAGCAGGTCCCCGACTCCGCCGGCACCCCGCTGGGCGTCCGCGCCGGCAAGCGGGAGACGGTCACCATCCCGCTCGCGACCGGCGACACCCTGCTGATGTTCACCGATGGGCTGATCGAGCGTCGCACCGAGGACATCGACGAGGGCCAGCGCCGGCTGCTCGAGGCACTACCCGCGCTGGGGAAGGGCGACCTCAGCGCGTGCGTGCGGGCGCTCGTCGACCAGGTCCGCGACCACACCCGCGAGGACGACATCGCCGTGCTGGCGGCGCGGCGGGTCTAGGGGTCGACGGGCTCGCGCAGGCCTACGCAGTCGTGGCGCCAGAACACGTCCGGGTAGACGAGCGCACCGCGCATCCAGGGCTGGTACGACGAAAGCGGGTACACCTGGAAGGCCGGTCCCGGGATCCGCACCGACGGAGCGGAGAATCCCATCGACTCCCCCGGCACGAACCCGAAGCGCGGGTAGTACCTCGGCGAGCCCTCCAGGAAGACCAGCGGCTCGTCGCGTGCCGTCCCGGCGGTCAGCGCCGCGTTGACCAGCTCACCGCCCACGCCGCGGCCCTGGTGGTCCGGCCGCACCGACAGCGGGCTGAGCACCAGCACCTCGACGATCTCGCGCGGCGCGTCGACCCAGCCGCGGCTCAGGCTGACGTGCCCGACCACGGCACCGTCGGCCTCCGCCACCAAGGACAGGTCGAGCCAGGCGGGCGGGCAGCGCAGCCCGTCGAGCAGGCGGACCACTCGTTCCTCCCCGAACGCGGCGCCCACCACGGCACGGACGGCCTCCCGGTCGGCCGGCGTCTCCGGTCGGACCGCGACCCGTGCTGCGCTCACCGCCCGCCCCCGACGCCGCGCAGCTGCCACGCCCGCGGCGGTCGGGCGTCCGTCGCGGCCACGTCGGGGGTGTCGACCACCGCACCGCCCCCGGGCAGCATCACCAGGTCGTGCCGCCGGGAGGCCCGGCGACCCGGCAGCAGGTCCGCGCCCACCAACGCCGTGGTCAGCGCGGACCTGCCGTGTCCGGCCGGGCCCAGCAGCGCGAGCGTGAGCCGGCCGTCGACCAGCTCATGCAGCATCGTCAGCCCCGCCCCCGTCGCGGTGCTGGCGACGACCACCTCGACCCCGGGCACGGCCGCGGCCACCTGCACGGCGACCGTCGCGGGATCCGGCACCCGGTCGCACTTCGTGAGTACGACGAGCGGACGGGCCCCGCTGTGCTTGGCGAGCTCGACCAGCCGCCCCACCTCGGCCGCTGAGGGGGCCGGCCGCGCGGCGACCACGACGCCGACCAGGTCCGCGTTGGCGCACAGCACCTCGTCGTGACCGGGGCGGATCAGCGCGCTGCTGCGCGGCAGCATCCGCTCGACGGTCTCCCGGCCGTCGGGCCAGTGCCGCACCACGCACCAGTCCCCCGGAGAGGGGGCAAGCATCGGGTCGGCGGCCACCTCGCCGAGCAGCCGGCCGCCGTAGGTGCAGCGCAACGGGCCACGCTCGGTGAGCACCAGGAGCACGCCCCGGTCCGCACGGGCCACCCGGCCGAGGGTGGCGTCGCCGGCGACGGTCCACCGCGACATCTCCGGCCGGTAGCCGATCTTCTCGAGCACGTCGCCGAATCTACGGCGGGGCCCGGCCGGGTGCACCTGAATATCACGCCCGCCGGCGCGGCTCGTCCCGCCGGTGCGACGGGCGGCGCTCCTCCTCGCGGGGCTGCTTCTCCTCGCCGTACGCCTCCAGCTCCATGGTCTCCGCGGCCGTGTCGGGGAACCGCTCCTTCTCCTCCACGTCGCGGCGCAACCGGGGCAGGATCGCGTCCAGGCGCAGCTTGCGGACCACCTCCATGCGCGCCCGGGCGGTGGCCTTCTCCGGCCAGATCCGGTCGAACGCGGCGTTCACCGCGGCACCGACCAGCACCGCGAACGAGACGAGGTACAGCCACAGCATCACCGCGATCGGGGCGGCCAGCGGCCCGTAGATCGAGGTCGACTTGCCCGCGGTGGTGGTCAGGATGATCCGCAGCACGTAGGACCCGAGGACCCAGAAGCCCATGGTCAGCGTCGCGCCCGGGAGGTTGTA
The DNA here is from genome assembly GCA_035765755.1 of Nocardioidaceae bacterium. Classification (GTDB taxonomy): domain Bacteria; phylum Actinomycetota; class Actinomycetes; order Propionibacteriales; family Nocardioidaceae; genus DASSKA01. The sequence continues at coordinate 10,010 of DASTWW010000071.1, read as the reverse complement.
GCGCCACGAGGTCCGCACCGGCACGGACACGTGGTAGAGCGTGGCCAGGAAGCAGATGCACAGCACCAGCACGATCGGCCAGTACAGCGCGTTGAGGAACCCGAGCTGGTGCGGCGTGATGCGGTGCACGACGGTCGGGCCGGCCAGCACCAGCGGGATGCTGACCACCCCGGTGACCAGGCCCAGGACGTACAGCGAGAACGACAGCACCCGGGTCTTGATGATCCCGCGCCGGCCGTCGAGGCCGTACATGATCGTGATGGTGTCCACGAACACGTTCATCGCCCGCGAGCCCGACCACAGCGCCAGGATGAAGCCGATCGACACCACGTCGTAGCGGCCGCCCTTGAACACGTCGTTGAGGGTGGGGGTGATGATCGTGTCCACTGTCTGGTCGGTGAGCGCCCGGGAGGCCAGGTGCACGATCGAGCTGCGGATCTCGTGCACCTCGGTGGCGCTGAACTGGCTGAACACGTAGCCGATCGATCCGGCGAGCGCGAAGATCAGCGGCGGCAGCGACAGCAGTGCCCAGAAGGCGGCCTCGGCCGCCAGCCCGGTGACCCGGTTCCGGAAGCAGCTGCCCACGGTGGCCACGATCAGCCGCCACACCGCGTCGCGGGCGACCAGCCACCGGGATCGATGGGGAGCGTTGCCGCTGCCCGAGCGCCCGGTCATGCAACTACGGTAACGACATGACGACCGACAACCGGGTATCCACGAACCAGCCCCCTCCGCTGGTGGGGCACAACACCGTGCTCACCGACCGGGCGCTGGTCGAGGCGGTGACCCGTCATGCCTCCGCGGACGTCGTGGACGAGCTGGCTGGCCTCGGTCAGGTGGCCGGCAGCGAGGAAGCCCGCGAGCACGGGCTGCTGGCCAACCGGTACCCACCCGAGCTGGCCGCCTACGACCGCTACGGCAACAGAGTCGACGAGGTGCGCTTCCACCCGTCCTGGCACTGGCTGATGGAGCGGGCCGTCGGCTACGGGCTGCAGGCCGCGCCGTGGGTCTCGGACGAGCAGTTTGCGCACGTACGACGGGCAGCCGGCTTCCTGGCCTGGTCGCAGACCGAGCCGGGCCACGGCTGCCCGATCTCGATGACCTACGCGGCCGTGCCCGCGCTGGCCGCCGACGAGCGGATCGCCAAGGAGTGGACGCCGCTGCTCGCCGCGCGCAGCTACGACTTCGGCCTCCGGCCGGTGGCCGACAAGGCCGGTGCCCTGGCCGGGATGGGGATGACGGAGAAGCAGGGCGGCTCGGACGTGCGGGCCAACCTGACCGAGGCGCGGCCCACCGAGGTAGAGGGCGAGCACACCCTGCACGGGCACAAGTGGTTCACCTCCGCCCCGATGAACGACGTGTTCCTGGTGCTGGCCCAGGCGCCGGGCGGGTTGTCCTGCTTCGTGCTGCCCCGGGTCCTCCCGGACGGGTCGCGCAACCGGCTGTCCGTCGTACGCCTGAAGGACAAGCTGGGCAACCGGTCGAACGCGTCCGCCGAGATCGAGCTCGACGGCGCCTGGGCGCAGCGACTGGGCGAGGAGGGCCGCGGGGTGCGCACCATCATCGAGATGGTCGCGGCCACCCGGCTGGACTGCGTGCTCGGCTCGTCGTCGCTGATGCGCCGGGCGGTCGCGGAGGCGTCGTGGCACGTAGGGCACCGCTCCGCGTTCGGCGGGCTGCTCGCCGACAAGCCGCTGATGCAGAACGTCATCGCCGACCTGGCGGTGGAGTCCGAGGCGGCGACCGCGCTGGCGATCCGGCTGGCGTCCGCGGTGGACCTTGCCGGCGACCCGGCCGAGGGCGCGCACGAACGGGCGCTGCGGCGGATCGCGCTGCCGCTGGCGAAGTACTGGGTCTGCAAACGGGCGCCGATGATGGTCGCCGAGGCGCTGGAGTGCCTGGGCGGCAACGGGTACGTCGAGGAGTCCGGGATGCCGCTGCTCTACCGCGAGGCGCCGCTCAACTCGGTGTGGGAGGGCTCGGGCAACGTCAACGCCCTCGACGTGCTGCGCGCACTGTCCCGCGAGCCCGAGGTGCTGAACGCCTGGATCGTGGAGGTCGGCCGGGCCCGTGGCGAGGACCCGCGCCTGGACCGCGCGGTGGACCGGGTGCTCGAGGCGCTCGCGGACACCGCGGCGCTCGAGGCGGGCGCCCGCCGGCTGGCCGGCGCGATGGCCGCCTGCCTGCAGGGCGCCCTGCTGGTGCAGCACGCCCCGGCGGCGGTGGCCGACGCGTTCTGCGCCAGCCGGCTCGGCGGGGAGTACGGCGGCACGATGGGCACGTTGCCGCGCGGCACGGACCTCGCCGCCCTGGTCGAGCGCACCACCCCCACCCTCCCCCGCTGAGGGGCTAGGACAGGTCGAGGCCGGGGTAGAGCGGGAACTTCTCGAGCATCTCGGCCGACGCCGCCTTGGTGCGCTCGGCGACACCGTCGGCCAGCGTGTAGTTGGCCTTCGACGGCGTGCCCGCCTTGGTGGTGCTCGGTGTGGTGTTGCGCAGCACGTCGACGACCAGCCCGGCGACCCGGTCGAGCTCGTCGGCCCCGAAGCCGCGGGTGGTCAGCGCCGGGGTGCCGAACCGGATCCCGGAGGTGTACCACGCGCCGTTCGGGTCGGACGGCACCGAGTTGCGGTTGGTGACCACGCCCGCGTCCAGCAGTGCCGACTCGGCCTGCCGGCCGGTGAGCCCGAAGCCGGAAACGTCGAGCAGCACGATGTGGTTGTCGGTGCCGCCGGTGACCAGCGTCGCGTCGCGGGAGAGGAAGCCCTCCGCGAGCGCCTTCGCGTTGTCGGCGACGTTCTGGGCGTAGGTCCGGAACGACGGCTGCCGGGCCTCGGCGAGCGCGACGGCCTTGGCGGCCATCACGTGCGACAGCGGGCCGCCGAGCACCATCGGGCAACCGCGGTCCACGGAGTCGGCATACTCCTCCTGCGCCAGCACCAGACCGCCGCGCGGGCCGCGCAGGGACTTGTGCGTGGTCGTGGTGGTGACGTGCGCGAACGGCACCGGGTCCTCGTCCCCGGTGAACACCTTGCCGGCGACCAGGCCGGCGAAGTGCGCCATGTCCACCATCAGCGTGGCGCCGACCTCGTCGGCGATCTCGCGCATCTTCGCGAAGTTGATCCGGCGCGGGTAGGCCGAGTAGCCCGCGATCAGCACCAGCGGCTTGAACTCGCGAGCCGCTGCCGCGACCCGGTCGTAGTCGAGCAGGCCGGTCTCCGGGTCGGTGCCGTAGCTGCGCTGGTGGAACATCTTCCCGGAGATGTTCGGGCGGAAGCCGTGGGTGAGGTGGCCGCCGGCGTCGAGAGACATGCCGAGCATCCGCTGGTTGCCGAACTCGTGGCGCAGCGCCTCCCAGTCCTCCTCGGACAGGTCGTTGACGCTCTTGGCGCCGAGCTTCTCCAGCGTCGGCGACTCGACCCGGTGGGCCAGGATCGACCAGAACCCGACCAGGTTGGCGTCGATGCCCGAGTGCGGCTGCACATAGGCGTACGGCGCGCCGAACAGCTCTCGCGCGTGCTCGGCGGCGATCGCCTCGACCGTGTCCACGTTCTGGCAGCCGGCGTAGAACCGGTGCCCGATGGTGCCCTCGGCGTACTTGTCGGACAGGAAGCTGCTCATCGTCAGCAGCACCGCCGGCGAGGCGTAGTTCTCGCTGGCGATCAGCTTCAGCGAGCTGCGCTGGTCGGCCAGCTCGGCACGGGTCGCCGCGGCGATCCGGGGCTCGACCGACTCGATCACCTCCAGGGCGGCGCGGTACGCCGCGCTGGCCGTGGCCGCGGTGGCGGAGGCGGAGGAGGACTCGGTCCGGGTGTCGGTCATGCCGCCAGCGTAGTGAGCGCGGTTGAGCCGGCGCATCCGGGCGGCGCGGGCGCGGGCCGCAGCACCGTGCGTCGTACCAGAATATGAACGATCGTCTCAGATCGCGAGATTCGGGTTTGTGGTGAACGGCGCGCGTCCCCGAGACTCCTTCCCATGATCAGCGCTGCAACGACCAAGCATCTCGTGGCCCGCCGCCACGTAGACCTCGGTCGCCTGCGCAGCATGATGTGTTGGCCGGCCTGAACCCAGCCCCGCTCCCCCGGGCGCACCTTCGCCGGCCACCGACAGCGACGTCGGGACAAGCCCTACGACTCGTGCGCACCACGACTTCAGGACACGCCAGTACCCATGACTCCGCACAGCGCAAGCTCCACGGCTCCCTCCACCCGCACCTCCACCAAGCCGGGCCCGTCGGGTCCGGGCCGCTCCGGACGGCCGCGCCAGTCGCGCGGCGAGGGCCAGTGGGCGCTCGGGTTCCGTGAGCCGCTCAACGGCAGCGAGCAGCAGAAGAAGGACGACGACCCGCTCCACGTCCGGGCTCGCATCGAGAACATCTACGCCCACCGCGGCTTCGACTCCATCGACCCCGCCGACCTGCGCGGCCGGTTCCGCTGGTTCGGCCTCTACACCCAGCGCCGGCCCGGACTCGACGGCGGCAAGACCGGAGCCCTCGAACCCGAGGAGCTCGAGGACCGCTACTTCATGATGCGGGTCCGCAGCGACGGCGCACTGCTGAGCGCCGAGGCGCTGCGCACCCTCGGCGGCATCTCCACCGACTTCGCCCGCGGCACCGCCGACATCACCGACCGGCAGAACATCCAGTACCACTGGGTGGACATCGTGAACGTCCCGGAGATCTGGCGGCGCCTGGAGGCCGTGGGCCTGGAGACCGAGGAGGCCTGCGGCGACTCACCGCGCGGCTTCCTCGGCTCCCCCGTCGCCGGGATCGCCGCAGACGAGATCATCGACGGCACTCCGGCGCTGCAGGAGATCAAGCGGCGACGGCAGGGCAACAGCGAGTACTCCAACCTGCCCCGCAAGTTCAAGACCTCGGTCAGCGGCCACCCGAGCATGGACGGCGCGCCGCAGATCAACGACGTGGCGTTCGTCGGCACGGTGCATCCCGAGCACGGCCCCGGCTTCGACCTGTGGGTCGGCGGCGGGCTGTCCACCAACCCGATGCTGGCCCAGAAGCTCGGCGTGTGGATCCCGCTCGAGGAGGTTGCCGACGCCTGGGAGGGCGTGGTCTCGGTGTTCCGGGACTACGGCTACCGGCGGCTGCGGTCGCGGGCCCGGCTGAAGTTCCTGGTCGCCGACTGGGGCGTAGCCCGGTTCCGCGACGTGCTCGAGAGCGAGTACCTGCACCGCCGGCTCGTCGACTGTCCCTCCCCGGAGGAGCCGGAGGGCAACGGCGACCACATCGGCGTGCACGAGCAGAAGGACGGCAGGTTCTACCTCGGTGTCACGAGCACCGTCGGCCGGATCTCCGGTGAGGTGCTGACCCGGCTCGGCGACATCGTCGAGAAGTACGGCGCGGCGGGAGTCCGGCTGACGGCCTACCAGAAGCTGGTTGTCATCGGGGTCGAGAAGGACAACGTCGAGCCGGTGCTCGCCGCCCTCGAGCCGCTCGGGCTGACGGCCCGTCCGTCGTACTGGCGCCGCTCCACGATGGCCTGCACCGGCATCGAGTTCTGCAAGCTCGCGATCGTGGACACCAAGCAGCGCGCGGCCGCACTGGTCGACGAGCTGGAGCGCCGGTTCCCCGACCTGGACGTGCCTATCACCGTGAACGTCAACGGCTGCCCGAACGCCTGTGCCCGCACCCAGGTTGCCGACATCGGCCTTAAGGGCCAGCTGGTCCTCGACGAGGACGGCAACCAGGTCGAGGGTTTCCAGGTGCACCTCGGCGGCGGGCTCGGCCTGACCGCGACGTTCGGCCGCAAGCTGCGCGCGCACAAGGTGACCAGCGCCGGACTCGACGACTACGTGAGCAACGTGGTCCGGGCCTACCTCGCCGAGCGGCACGAGGGCGAGTCGTTCGCCGCCTGGGTGGCGCGCACCGACGACGAGGTGCTGCGCGGCGAGCGGCTGCTGGGCGAGGTGGTCGCATGACCGCGGTGGCGACCACGACGGCAGCGCGCGCGTTCCGGGGCACGACCACCGACGGCCGCACCGAGGCCGAGCTGCGCGACCTGGTCCGCCACGCCGGTGCGGAGCTCGAGCTCGCCCCGGCGGAGGTGATCCTGGAGTGGGCGGCGGCCACGTTCGGCGAGCGGTTCTGCGTCACCTCCTCGATGGCCGACGCGGTGCTCGCCCACCTGGCCTCCCGGGTAGCGCCGGGTATCGACGTGGTGTTCCTGGACACCGGCTACCACTTCGCCGAGACGATCGGCACCCGGGACGCGGTGGCCGCCACCCTTCCGGTGAACGTGGTCACCGTGACCCCCGAGCAGTCCGTGGCCGAGCAGGACGCGACGTACGGCAAGGACCTGTTCGCCCGCGACCCGGACCTGTGCTGCGCGCTGCGCAAGGTGCGCCCGCTCGAGCAGGCGCTTTCCGGGTACGACGCGTGGGCGACCGGCCTGCGGCGGGCGGAGACCCGGGACCGGGTGATCACGCCGGTGATCGGCTGGGACGAGAGCCGCCGCAAGGTGCGCGTCGCACCGCTCGCGCGCTGGTCCGACGAACGGGTGCAGCGTTACGTCGCCGACCACGACGTCCTCGTGAACCCGCTGCAACACGACGGCTATCCCTCCATCGGCTGCTGGCCGTGCACCCGCCGGGTCGCGGCCGGCGCCGATCCCCGCAGCGGTCGCTGGGCCGGCACGGCCAAGACCGAGTGCGGCATCCACCGAAGCCTCCCGACAGCGTCGTCGGCCACCCCCATCGAGAAAGGCAGGCAGCTCCCATGACCGCTCCAGCGCTGGTGGCCCTCGCCCACGGCAGCCGTGACCCCCGCTCCGCCCGGACCATCCGCGGCCTGGTCGACCAGGTCCGCGCGATGCGCCCGGACCTGCGCATCGAGCCGGCGTTCCTCGACCTGTCCCGGCCGTCCTTCGACACCGTCGTGGACCGGCTGGTGAAGGCCGGCCACGAGGAGATCGTCGTGGTGCCGCTGCTGCTCACCGAGGCCTTCCACGCGACCGTGGACGTCCCCTCGGCGGTCGCCGCAGCCTCGAGCCGGCACCCGGGGGTGCGGATCCGCGCCTCGCACATCCTCGGCGTGGAGCCGGTGTTCCTGGAGGTGCTCGACCAACGGCTGCGCGCGGCGCTGAAGCAGGCCCGGGTCCGCGAGCTCGACGCGCTGGTGCTGGCCGCCGCCGGCTCCTCGGACACGCTCGCCAACCAGACTGTGGCCAGGCTGGCCCGGCTCTGGGGGAACAAGCACCGGCTGCCGACCGTGGCCGCCTTCGCCTCCGCGGCTCCCCCGGCCACCGGCGAGGCGGTCCGCGCGTTCCGCGCCGAGGGGCGCCGGCACATCGCGGTGGGCTCGCTGTTCCTCGCGCCGGGAACGCTGCCGAACCGGGCCGCCGAGCTGGCCCTGGAGGCGGGTGCGGTGGCGGTGTCCGAGCCGCTCGGCGCGGACACCGAGGTGGCCCGGACCGTGCTGGCCCGCTACGCGGTCGGCGCGGTCGAGCTGGTCCCCGTCTGACCGGCGAACCGGCGCGAACCGGCACCGAATAGGCTCGTCCCATGAGCGAGCACTTCGATGTCGTCGTCCTCGGTGCCGGCCCCGGTGGGTACGTCGCCGCGATCCGCGCCGCACAGCTCGGCAAGCAGGTTGCCGTGGTGGAGAGCAAGTACTGGGGCGGGGTCTGCCTCAACGTCGGCTGCATCCCGTCCAAGGCGCTGCTCCGCAACGCCGAGCTCGCGCACATCATCACCCACGAGAAGGACAAGTTCGGGATCACCGGCGACGCGTCCATGGACTTCAAGGTCACCCACGCCCGCAGCCGGTCGGTGTCGGATGCCATCGTCAAGGGCGTGCACTTCCTGATGAAGAAGAACAAGATCACCGAGGTGCACGGCTGGGGCACGCTGACCGGCGCGAAGAGCATGGACGTGCAGGGCGAGGACGGCCAGACCCGGCAGCTCACCTACGACAACCTGATCCTGGCCACCGGAGCCACCACCCGGCTGGTCCCCGGCACGCAGCTGTCCGACCGGGTGGTCACCTACGAGGAGCAGATCCTCGACGACAACCTGCCCGAGAGCATCGTGATCGCCGGCTCCGGCGCGATCGGCGTCGAGTTCGCCTACGTGATGAAGAACTTCGGCGTCGACGTGACCATCGTGGAGTTCCTGGACCGGATGGTGCCCACCGAGGACGCCGAGATCTCCAAGGAGCTGTTGCGCCACTACAAGAAGCTCGGCGTGAACGTGATGCTGTCCACCAAGGTCGAGTCCATCGACGATTCCGGCGACAAGGTGAAGGTCACGGTCAGCCCGGCCGACGGCGGCGACCAGCAGGTGATCGAGACCGACAAGGTGCTGCAGGCCATCGGCTTTGCTCCCCGCACCGACGGCTTCGGCCTGGAGGCCGCCGGGGTGCAGCTCACCGAGGGTGGCGGGATCGCCGTCGACGATCGCGGTCGCACCAACGTGGACGGCGTCTACGCCATCGGCGACGTGACCGGCAAGCTGATGCTCGCGCACACCGCCGAGGCGATGGGCATCGTGGCCGCCGAGACGATCGCGGGCGCGGAGACGATGGAGATCGAGTTCGACATGATCCCGCGTGCGACGTACTGCCAGCCGCAGGTGGCCTCCTTCGGCTACAGCGAGGAGCAGGCCCGTGAGCGTGGGCACGACGTGAAGACCGCCAAGTTCCCGTTCTCCGCCAACGGCAAGGCCAAGGGCCTCGGCGAGGAGGTCGGCTTCGTCAAGGTGGTCGCGGACGCGAAGTACAACGAGATCATCGGCGCGCACCTGATCGGCCCGGACGTCACCGAGCTGCTCCCGGTGCTCACACTGGCCCAGCGCTGGGACCTGACCGCCGACGAGGTCGCCCGCAACGTGTTCGCGCACCCGACGCTGTCCGAGGCGGTCAAGGAGGCCGTCGAGGGCATCGCCGGGCACATGATCAACCTCTGACTGGCTGTCTCCGGTTCTTCAGCGGCGAGCCGGGCCGTGCAATGCACTCAGCCGAATTGCGGACGTTGCATGCGCGCCCCCACCAACGCATACTGGTACTGGATCTTGTACCAGTGGAGGTTGTGATGGCAGTGACCGCAAGCGAGGCGCGGAAGAACCTCTTTCCCCTCATCGAGAAGGTGAACCAAGATCGCACGCCGGTCGAGATCACCTCGCGTCGCGGCGACGCTGTCCTGATCTCTCGAGATGACTACGACGCCCTGGAGGAGACCGCGCACCTGCTGCGCGTACCAGCAAACGCCCGTCACCTGCTGGAGAGTCTCCAGCAGGCCCGCGAGGGCCAGCGAGAGCAGCGCGATCTGGCGCAATGAGGCTGGTTCTCACACCGAACGGCTGGGCCGACTGCACCCACTGGCTAACTGCAGATCGCGCCACCCTCGAGCGCATCAACCGGCTCATCGACGACGCCCTGCGCGATCCCTTCACCGGCATCGGCAAGCCAGAACCGCTCCGACACATGCTCGCAGGGTGCTGGTCACGTCGCATCTCCGAGGAGCACCGCCTGGTCTACCTCGTTGAGGAGGACGACCTGGTCATCCTCCAGGCTCGCTTCCACTACGAGTGAGACCCGCGCGGAGCTGCCGCGAAGAGTGACGTCGTCGGGATGGGCCGGGCCCCGTGCGTGCTGTGGCACGATCCAACCGTGCTATCCACCTCCCTGAAGACTCTTGCGCGCGACATCGACAGGCGATGCCGGCTCACAGGCACCTTCCAGCTCCGCTCGGGCCAGACCGCGACCGAGTACTTCGACAAGTATCTGTTCGAGTCCGATCCGCACCTGCTTCGCCGCGTGGCCGAAGCCATGCAGCCCCTGGTCCCGCCAGAAACAGAGGTCCTTGGCGGCCTCGAGCTCGGTGGCGTACCGCTGGCCACCATGATCAGCAGCCTGACCGGCATCCCCGCCGTGTTCGTGCGCAAGAAGGCCAAGGAGTACGGCACCCGGCGACTGGCCGAGGGCGCGGACGTAACGCGCCGCCGGGTCACCCTGGTCGAGGACATCGTCACCACCGGCGGCGCAGCTCGAGACGCAACCA
>DASTWW010000070.1:0-19790 GCA_035765755.1 Nocardioidaceae bacterium | reverse complement strand
AACCGGAACCCAACTCCGTCGGGAAGGAACCGATAGTGACCGTACAGACGAGCCAACGCAAGGGCAGCTACCTCGAACGACCGACTCCGAGCAGCCTGGCCGACGTGATCGACACGATCCTCGACAAGGGCATCGTCATCGACGCCTACGTCCGTGTCTCCCTGGTCGGCATCGAGCTGATCACCATCGACGCCCGGATCGTGATCGCCAGCGTGGACACCTACCTTCGGTTCGCCGAGGCCACCAACCGGCTCGACCTCTACGAGAAGGGTGGCGAGGGCCTCCCCGAGGCCATCGAGGACCTTCAGCAGGGCGGCGCCAAGAAGAAGACCAGCGGCGCCATCGAAGGCGTCAAGGACGGCGTCAAGAAGGCGGTGACCGGCGGGGACGACGACAAGGACGACGGCGAGCAGCGCCGGCCCGCCAAGAAGTCGTCGTCGCGGCGACGAAAGGAACAGGAGTCATGACCGGGGCGGGCGTCGTGAGCGAGGACCGCGAGCTCCAGGTCCGCGAGGGCGAGGGCTGCTACGTCTACGGCATCGTCCCCGCGGACGCGTCGAACGTCGGCGCGGAGGGTCTCGACGACGCCGAGGTGTGCCTGGTCCGCCAGGGCCCGGTGGCCGCGATCGTCTCCGTGGTACGCCTCGAGCGGTCCGCGGGTCGCCGCGACGAGCTGCTCGCGCACAGCCGGGTGCTCGACACGTTCGCCGCCGCCGGCCCCGTCGTACCCGTCCAGTTCGGGGCCATCGTCGAGGACGAGCGGGCGGTCCGCGAGGACGTCCTCGCGGACCGGGAGCAGCAGTTCGTGGAGCTGCTCGCCGAGCTCTCGGGAGCGCTGCAGTTCACCCTCCAGGCGAGGTACGACGAGGCGACGGTGCTCGCGGAGCTGGTCCGCGAGGACCCCGAGATCGCTGCGCTGCGCGAGGCGACGAGGGACGCCTCGGAGGAGGAGTCCTACGCCGACCGGGTCCGGCTCGGCGAGCTGGTGTCCCAGCGGCTGGAGACGCGCCGGCAGACCGATGAGCAGCGCCTGCTCGACGCGCTGGAGCCGCACGTGATCGCCCACCGGGTCCGCCCGGGGGCGAGCATCGACCACCTTGCCGACCTGGCGCTGCTGGTGGACGAGGAGCAGCGGGACGCGTTCGAGAACACCGCAGAGCGGCTGGCCGCGGACCTGCACGAGCGGGCCCGGGTCCGGCTGATGGGACCGATGGCCCCCTACGACTTCGTCGGGGAGGAGTGAGCCGATGGGACTTCTCGGATCCATCATCGGCCTGCCGCTCGCACCGGTGCGCGGCACCGCGTGGGCAGCCGACCAGATCCGCCGCAAGGCGGAGGAAGAGTACTACGACCCGGCCCGGATCCGGCTGGAGCTCGAGCAGGTGGACCGTCGCCGCGAGGCCGGTGAGCTCTCCGACGAGGAGGCCACCCGGCTCGAGGATGACTTGGTCGACCGACTGCTCGCCGGCCGCCCGGACCGCTGACCGGAGGTGTGACCAGTGGCGTCGAGAGACCGTCGCGATTCCGACGGGGCCCGCGACCACGAGGAGAAGGAACGACCGCGAGAGCAGCGAGAACGCCGGCGCGGCGAGCGAGAACGCCCGCGGAGCCGGGCGCGCGAGGACGGAGACGGCAGCCGGCGCACGAAGAAGGGCCGTGCTTCGGCCCCTCAGGTGGCCAACAGGGCCGCCTCGGAGCTGTTGCAGCTCACCGGTAACGACGTGGAAGGAGTCGTCGGGCTCGAGCGCATGGAGGACGACGGCTGGAAGGTGCAGGTCGAGGTCCTGGAGCTGCGCCGGATCCCCGACACCACCGACGTGCTCGCGCTCTACGAGGTCGATGCCGACGACGACGGTTCGCTGATGGGCTACCGCCGGCTGCGGCGCTACACACGCGGCTCGGCGGGCGACGGGAGCAGGTCGCGATGAGCGAGTCCGGACGGCCGGTCACCCAGACCCCGCGCACGATCGGCGTGCCGCGGGGCGCCTCCGCCGCGCCGCAGCCGGCGTCGCTGGCCGACGTCCTGGACCGGGTGCTCGACAAGGGCATCGTGATCGCCGGTGACATCAAGGTCAACCTGCTCGACATCGAGCTGCTCACCATCAAGATCCGGCTGCTGGTCGCCTCCGTCGACAAGGCCAAGGAGATGGGCATCGACTGGTGGCAGCACGACCCGATGCTGAGCAGCCGGGCGCAGGGCGGCGGAGACAGCGGTCAGGACGGGAGCGGCGGCGAGCAGGACCGGCGCAGCCTGGAGCAGGAGAACCAGGAGCTGCGCGCGCGCATCGAGGCTCTGGAGGCCGGGCGTGGCTGACCGCACCGGCCGCTACCTCTACGCGATCGGCCGCGGCATCGACGAGGAGGAGATCGCAGGAACCCCGGGACTGCGCGCGGCGCCGTTGCGCGTCGTGGAGCACCGGGGCCTGGCGGCGGTGGTCAGCGACGTCGACCTCGACGAGTTCGGCGAGGGCGGACTGCGCCGCAACCTCGAGGACCTGCAGTGGCTCGAGGATGTGGCACGCACCCACGACGCGGTCGTCCGCGCCGCCACCGCCTTCGGGCCCACCGCGCCGCTGCGGCTGGCCACGGTGTGCTTCGACGACGACCAGGTGCGGTCCCGGATGGACCAGTGGCACGCCCCGCTGGTGCGGGCCCTGGACCGGGTCGACGGGCGGGTCGAGTTCAGCGTGAAGGCGTACGCCGCCCAGCCGGAGCCGGCCGGGCAGGCGGCACCCGCGGCGACCGGTCCGGGCGCCGGGGCGGCGTACCTGCAACGCCGCAAGGAGGAGACGCTGCGCCGCGAGATGGCCGGCCAGGATGCCGCGCGGGACGCCGAGGAGCTCTACACCGTGCTCGCCGAGCACGCCGTCGCCGGGCGCCGGCTGCAGCCGCAGGACCCGAGGCTGACCCGGCACGAGGGCACCATGGTGCTGAACGCCGCCTACCTCGTCGACGCCGACGAGCCTTTCGCGGACACCGTCGACGGCGCTGTCGACCGGTGGCCGGGCCTCCAGGTGGAGGTCAACGGCCCCTGGCCGCCGTACTCCTTCGCCACCCTGGAGGAGCAGTGACCAGCACGTCGGTCGCCAGCCGGGCCAGGACGAACCTGCCGCAGGACGTCGCCCTGGTGGACCTGCTCGACCGGCTGCTCGGCACCGGCGTGGTGCTGGCCGGCGACGTGGTGGTGTCCCTCGCCGGCGTGGACCTGGTGAGGATCCGGCTGCAGGCGCTGCTGATGACCGTGCGCGGGTCGGAGGAGGAGCTATGAGCCAGCTGCCCGGCCGCGACCCGCTGATCCCGGAGCCCAGGATGCTTCCGCAGCGGCTGGAGACCAGCGCCGAGTCGGTAGAGCGCGACCTGGTCAAGCTGGTGCTGACCATCGTCGAGCTGGTGCGCCAGCTCATGGAGAAGCAGGCGCTGCGCCGGGTCGACGAGGGCAACCTCACCGAGGAGCAGGTCGAGGGACTCGGTCTCGGGCTCATGCACCTGGAGGAGGCGATGGCCGAGCTCAAGGACCGGTTCGGGCTGACCAGCAGCGACCTCGACATCGACCTGGGGCCGCTCGGCCACCTGCTGTCCCACTGACCGGTCCCGCCGACCCGCCCCGCCGGATCAGCGCAGGAAGCCCAGGGCCCGGTCGATCGCGAAGGCGTTCCACCGCGGGATGCCGCGCAGCATGTAGTGGCCCACCGGGCCCATGTCGTGGAACTCCGCCGACGCCGCGACGTCCGCCGCGCGTCGTACGAACTCCTCAGTCCGGCGCGGCGAGGTGATCTTGTCCCGGCTGCCGTGCGCGGCGGCCAGGTGCTTGCCGGCCAGCGCCGAGACCGGCTCGTTCACGGGCAGCCACGGAGCCAGGGCCACCACCCCCGTGACGGCGGGGTCGTCGGCCACGGCCGCGGCGGTGCGCGCGCCCATCGAGTGCCCGAGCAGCACGACGGGCACCCCGGCGAGCTCACGGCGAGCGGTCTCCAGGGCCCAGCGCGCGTCCGGGACCGGGGACGGCTGGCCGGCCACCCCGGCGTTCCAGCCCTGATGGCGGTAGCGCAGCATCCACAGCGACACACCGGCCCGGTGCGCCCGCCCGCTGATCTGCCCCATCATCCAGCGCGCCCGGCGCCAGGAGCCGCTGCGACCGCCGACCGGTTCCAGCCCGTGCTCCTTGCCTCCGTGCAGCATCAGGATCAGCCCCGTGGGGGAGCCGTCCACCGGCCGCCGGTCGAGCGACGGCTCGGAGGTGCGCATGTGTCGATCCTTCCAGGTCGGTGAGCCGGGCACGCACCTGGTTCGCAGCAGCGGACGGGCCGGTCGGTGCGGCAGGGCAAGATAGGCCGCATGGACACCATCCCCGAGTCGAGCGGCGCGAGCGTGGAGCCCGCACCGCCGGAGGCCCGCGAGGAGCACCGCGAGATCAGTGAGCGGGTGGAGGACGCTCGCTGGCGCTACTACGTGCTGGACGCACCGACCATCTCCGATGCCGAGTTCGACACGCTGATGCGGCGGCTGGAAGAGCTCGAGGACGGTCACCCGGACCTGCGGACCCCCGACTCGCCCACGCAGAAGGTCGGCGGCGCGGTGTCCACGGAGTTCACCGCAGTGGACCACCTCGAACCGATGATGAGCCTGGACAACGCGTTCTCCCGGGAGGAGCTGGACGCGTGGGCGGCCCGGATCGTCCGCGAGGAGGTGTCCGGGGCGGAGTTTTTGTGCGAGCTCAAGGTGGACGGGCTGGCGATCAACCTGCTCTACGAGAACGGCAGGCTGGTGCGCGCGGCCACCCGCGGCGACGGCCGCACCGGCGAGGACGTCACCCCGAACGTGCGCACCATCGCCAACGTCCCGCACCGGCTGCACCAGGCCGACGGCCACTCGTTCCCGGAGCGGCTGGAGGTGCGCGGCGAGGTGTTCCTTCCGGTGGAGGCGTTCGAGAAGCTCAACGAGTCGATGGTCGAGCAGGGCAAGGCGCCGTTCGCCAACCCCCGCAACGCCGCGGCCGGCTCGTTGCGTCAGAAGGACCCGCGGGTGTCCGCCACCCGACCGCTAGCGATGGTCTGCCACGGCATCGGCGCCCGCGACGGCTTCGAGCCGGGCCGACAGTCGGAGTCGTACGCCGCCCTGGCGGCCTGGGGGTTGCCCGTCAGCGACCGGGTCAAGGTGTTCGCCGACATGGCCGGCGTGCAGGAGTTCATCGACTACTACGGCGAGCACCGCCACGACGTGGAGCACGAGATCGACGGCGTGGTGGTCAAGGTCGACCAGGTGGCGCTCCAGCGCCGGCTCGGCTCCACGTCGCGGGCGCCGCGGTGGGCGATCGCGTTCAAGTACCCGCCCGAGGAGGTGAACACCAAGCTCCTCGACATCCGGGTGAACGTGGGCCGCACCGGTCGGGTCACGCCGTACGCCGTGATGAAGCCGGTGCGGGTGTCCGGCTCCACCGTGGAGATGGCCACCCTGCACAACGCCTCGGAGGTGCGCCGCAAAGGCGTGCTGATCGGGGACACCGTGGTCTTGCGCAAGGCAGGCGACGTGATCCCCGAGGTGGTCGGCCCGGTGGTGGACCTGCGCGACGGCAGCGAGCGCGAGTTCGTGATGCCCACGCACTGCCCCGAGTGCGGCACCGAGCTCGCCCCGGAGAAGGAGGGCGACGCCGACATCCGCTGCCCGAACACCCGCTCCTGCCCCGCTCAGCTGCGCGAGCGGGTGTTCCACATGGCCGGCCGGGGCGCCTTCGACGTCGAGGTCCTCGGCTACGAGGCGGGCACGGCGCTGCTGGACGCCGGCGTCATCGAGGACGAGGGCGACATCTTCTCACTCAGCGAGGCCGACCTGCTGCGCGTCCCGCTGTTCCAGCGCGCCCCGAAGAAGGGCGAGGAGGGACCGCAGCTGACCGCCAACGGCGCCCGGCTGCTCGCCAACCTGGCCGACGCCAAGGACCGGCCGCTGTGGCGGGTGCTGGTGGCGCTCTCGATCCGGCACGTCGGGCCGACCGCGGCGCGGGCACTGGCCACCGAGTTCGGCTCGCTGGATGCGATCCGCGAGGCGAGCCTGGAGCAGCTCGCCGGCGTCGAGGGCGTCGGCATGACGATCGCCGAGGCGGTGCACGCCTGGTTCGACGTCGACTGGCACCGTGAGATCACCGAGAAGTGGCGGCGGGCCGGGGTCCGGATGTACGACGAGGTGGACGCCTCCGTCCCGCGCACCCTCGAGGGGCTCAGCGTCGTGGTCACCGGGTCACTGAGCGGGTTCAGCCGCGACCAGGCCAAGGAGGCCATCGTCGGGCACGGCGGCAAGGCGACCTCGTCGGTGTCGAAGAACACCGACTTCGTGGTGGTCGGCGACTCCCCGGGGTCGAAGTACGACAAGGCGACCTCGCTGGGGGTGCCGGTGCTCGACGAGGCCGGCTTCCGGACCCTGCTCGACCGGGGACCGGACGCCGCCCGCGAGGTCGCTGAGCTGCCGCAGGCCTAGCCGCGTCAGCGCCGGGTCTGCTCCGGCACCCGCACCGGCGGCTGCCAGCCGGTCGGCGCGATGTTGTGGTTGGACCGGAACAGGTTGCCGGGGTCCCACTTGTCCTTGAGAGCCACCAGCCGGCGGTACTTCTCCTCGCCGAAGCCGGCCTTGACGTCGGCGAGCGTGGTGCCCGGCTCGAAGTTCAAGTAGGTGCCTCCCGTCGCGGCCGGCGCGACGGCCGCGGTGAACCGGTTCACCCAGTCCATCTCGAAGTCGGTCTTGTCGGGGGTGTCCCAGCAGGCGATCGGGTGCGCCATGTAGCGCGCGGACCGGTTGCCAGCCGCGGTGGCCCCCTCCGGCATCCGGCTGACCGCGCCACCGTGGTGGAACACGATGCCCTGGGTCATCGGCGAGCCGATGCCGCGACCCACCTCCAGGAACGGGTCGATGATCTCGTCGGTGAGGTCGTCCAGGTGCAGTCCGCGGTGGTAGTTGTGCCAGCCGCGGGGTGCGAACCCGTCCAGGCTGGCCTGGAACATCGTGTAGGGCATCGGTTGCAGCAGGTCCATGCCGTGCGCGTCGGCGATCATCCGGCGCAGCGGCGCCAGCACCTCCTCGCCGGTGGCCACGTCGCCGGCGAACCCGACGACGAAGCCGACGATGGGTGTGCCGACCAGCTCCGGCGGGACGAATGGCTCCGGCGGGGCCAGCACGCACGCGACCGCGGTCATGACCTGGTCGGGCGCCGAGTCGGCGTACTGCCGCCAGGTGCGCACCAGCTCGCCCTGCTCGGGTCCGGTGTTCGGCACCACGAGCAGCCCGGCGAGGATCAGCGGCGGCAGCGGGTGCACACGGAGCTCGTAGGCCGTGACGACGCCGAAGTTCGCGCCGGCACCACGCAGCCCCCACAGCAGGTCGGCGTTCTCGTCCTCGCTGACGTGCACCAGCCGTCCGTCCGCGGTGACCAGGTCGGCCCCGACCAGGTTGTCGCAGGTCAACCCGTGGGCGGGGGAGAGCCAGCCGTAGCCTCCGCCGAGCGTGAAGCCGCCGACGCCGGTGGTGGTGACCCGGCCGCCGGGGGTGGCCAGGCCATAGAGGCCGGTGTCCCGGTCGTACTCGCCCCACAGGGTGCCGCCCTGGGCGATCGCCGTGCCACGTCCGGGGTCGACGTGCACGCCCTTGAGGGCGGACAGGTCGATGAGCACGCCGCCCTCGGCCACCGAGGTGCCGGCGACCCCGTGCCCGCCGCAGCGGACGGAGAGCGGCAGCTCGGCCGCCCGCGCGTAGCCGACCGCGTCGATCACGTCGGCGGCACTGTGCGGTCGGAGGATCACGGCAGGACGGCGATCGATGCTGCCGTTGTAGATGGACCGTGCCGCGTCGTAGCCGGTCCCGTTCGGATGGATGGTCTCGCCCCGGAAGCCGTCGCTGAGAACGGTCCCGGGCGTCGTGGTGTGGGTCATGTCGTGCCCCGCATCGAGAGGTTGCCCGGACGCCCCCGTTCCCTCCCGAGTCGACGCCGCACAGCCCCCGTGGGTCAATGACGAGTTCGGGGGGTCCGAGGTCCGTTCGGACAGGCAACCGAGCAGCTGTCGGCGGCGACTGGCAACCTGGCTCTCAGATGGACCCCGAACCCCAGAGGAGCTCCCATGCCCGCAATGGCCCCACCGGTCACGTCCGAGAAGGACGGCCTAGGGCGTGTCTGCTAATTGGGGGCGCCGTGATCCTTGAGGATCGGGTCATGTTGCGAACCGACGTGATCTCTGATGACTTGTGGGCCCTCATCGAGCCGGAGCTGCCCCACGACGCTGGCCGGCGGGGCCGGCCATGGAACGACCATCGGGTCACCCTGGAGGGCATCGCCTGGCGGTTTCGGACGGGTTCGCCGTGGCGGGATCTGCCGGAGTCTTTCGGGGCCTGGCAGTCGATCTATGAGCGGCACCGGCGGTGGTCGATGGACGGCACCTACGCGGCGATGTTCGCCGCGGTACGGGCCGGCGTGGCCGGTGGGGGCGAGGAAGATCGGGAGCTGGTGAGGTTGATCTCGGTGGACTCGACCAGTGTCCGCGCCCATCAGCACGCGGCTGGCGCCCGCTCCGCCAGCGACACAGGGGGCGACACCGAATAACAAGATTCCGGCCGGGGAGCCCGCCGACCATGCGTTGGGACGCTCCCGGGGCGGGTGGACGACCAAGATCCATGCGCTATCGGACCAGCGGTGCTCCGTTCTCACCATGCTGCTCAGCGCTGGCCAGGCCGGGGACAACCCGATGCTCACGCCGCTGTTGGAGGCCCATCGCCGCCAGGACAACACCCGGTTTCGGCTGCTGGCCGACAAGGCCTACTCCCATCCCTCCACCCGAGCCCACCTGCGTGCGTCGAAGATTCCGCACACCATTCCCGAACGGCGCGACCAGATCGAGCAGCGCAAAGCCAAGGGGTCACGCGGCGGACGACCCCCAGCGTTCGACCCCACGCTCTACCGGCACCGCAACACCGTCGAGCGAAGCTTCAACCGGCTCAAGCACTGGCGCGGCATCGCCACCCGCTACGACAAGTACGCACTTACCTTCCTCGGCGGCCTCACCCTCGCGGCCCTGATCACCTACCACCGCGTCCGCAATTAGCAGACACGACCTAGTCGCCTACGTCGCCCAGCAGCTCGACGGCTTCCGGGCGGTCGCGTTCGGCCTCACCGACGAGCAGGCCCGTGCGACGCCCACGCCCAGCTCGCTGTCGGTGGGCGCGCTGCTCAAGCACATCACCGGGATGTCGCGTGGCTGGATCCAACGGGTGGAGGCCGCCCCGGAGCCACCGCCCCCCGACGGCCGCAGCTTCAGCGAGCGGATGGCCGCGCACCAGGCCGAGATGGTCATGGGCGCCGAGGAGACGCTCGACGAGGTGATGGAACGCTTCGACGCGCAGGCCGAGGAGACCCTGCGGACCCTCGAGGGGGCCGACCTGGATGAGGCGGTGCCCGTCCCGCGGGATGCACCATGGTTCCCCAAGGACCAGCAGGCCTGGTCGGTGCGCTGGGTCGCGTTGCACCTGGTCGAGGAGATCGCCCGCCACCTAGGGCACGCCGACATCATCCGGGAGGCGATCGACGGCGCGACGATGTTCGAGTTGATCGCCGGTCGCGAGGGCTGGCCGGAAACCCAGTGGCTCAAGCCGTGGCGGCCCGCCCAGGCTTGAGGCCGGCGTCGATCTGCTCGCGCAGGATCTCGCCGTGGCCTGTGTGGCAGGCCAGCTCCTCGATCATGTGCACGTAGATCCAGCGCACGCTCAGCGGTCCGCGACGGTTGTGCAGCGCCTGGTCGTCGAGGGAGTAGGCCGCGGCGATCCGCCGCGACTCGGCGCTGGCCGCCCGGAACTCCGCGATCACGGACGCGACCGTTTCGGAGTCCTCGACCTGGAAGCTGACGTCGCTGCCGTCGTAGCCGCCGTCGATCTCCTCGGCCGATCGGCCGGCCAGCGACTTCTGGAACCAGGCCCGCTCCACCGCGGCGGCGTGCTTGACCAGCGAGATCGGAGTGGTCAGCGACGGCACCAGACGCATCCGGGCCTGCTCCTCGGTGAGTCCGTCGAGGCTGCGGATCAGCTCCTCGCGGTACTGGTCGAGGAACGTCTCGAGCATTTCGCGCTCGGGCTTGTTGAGGGCGCCTTCGATGGGGGTCGTGGTGGTCATGGCCCCGAAGCGTAACGGTTGGCGCTGGATAGGATGAGCACTTTCCGACCGCGTTACAGGAGCCTTGCATGCCTGACATCAGCCGCGAGGAGGTCCGGCACCTCGCCGACCTCGCGCGGATCGACCTGTCCGATGCCGAGCTCGACCACCTGGCGCCGCAGCTGGCGGTGATTCTCGACTCGATCGCCTCGATCCGCGAGGTGGCCGCCCAGGACGTGCCGCCCACCTCGCACGCGCTGCCGCTGGTCAACGTGTTCCGCGACGACGTGGTACGGCCGGGCCTCACCGCGGAGGAGGCGCTGTCGGGAGCTCCCGAGGTCGACCAGCAGCGGTTCAGCGTGCCGCGGATCCTGGGGGAAGAGGCATGAGCGAGCTGACCCGTCGTACCGCCTCGGAGCTGGCGGCCGCGCTCGCCGCGGGCGAGACCACCTCGGTCGAGATCACCGAGGCACACCTGGACCGGATCGCCGAGGTCGACCAGGCCGTGCACGCGTTCCTGCAGGTGGACACCGAGGGTGCGCTGGAGGCCGCCCGTGCGGCGGACCGCCGCCGTGAGCAGGGCAGCCCCGCCTCCCCCCTGGACGGCATCCCGGTCGCGGTCAAGGACGTGCTGACCACCAAGGGACTGGTCACCACGTGCGGGTCGCGGATCCTGGAGGGCTGGGTCCCGCCGTACGACGCGACCGTGGTCGAGCGGCTGCGCAAGGCCGGCCTACCGATCCTGGGCAAGACGAACATGGACGAGTTCGCGATGGGCTCCTCCACCGAGCACTCCGCCTACGGGCCGACGCACAACCCGTGGGACCTGGACCGGATCCCGGGCGGATCCGGCGGCGGGTCGGCGGCCGCGGTCGCCGGGTTCGAGGCGCCTATCGCGATCGGCACCGACACCGGCGGCTCGATCCGGCAGCCGGGCGCGGTCACCGGCACGGTCGGGATGAAGCCGACGTACGGAGGGGTGTCCCGCTACGGGCTGGTGGCGCTGGCCAACTCCCTCGACCAGGCCGGCCCGGTGACCCGGACCGTGCTCGATGCGGCTTTGCTGCACGAGGTGATCGGCGGGCACGACCCCCGCGACTCCACCTCGATCGACCAGCCGATGCCGCCGCTGGTGCAGGCCGCCCGTGAGGGCGCCTCCGGCGACCTGTCCG
Source organism: Nocardioidaceae bacterium (assembly GCA_035765755.1). Classification (GTDB taxonomy): domain Bacteria; phylum Actinomycetota; class Actinomycetes; order Propionibacteriales; family Nocardioidaceae; genus DASSKA01. Next base: position 8,501 of record DASTWW010000070.1, on the reverse strand, counting down.
GCGTCCGGATCGGGGTGGTCAAGGAGCTGACCGGCGAGGGCTACCAGGCCGGGGTGCAGGCCCGCTTCGACGAGGCGGTCGACCTGATGGTCAAGGCCGGCGCGGACGTGGTGGAGGTGTCCTGCCCGACGTTCGTGCACGCGCTGGCGACGTACTACCTGATCCTGCCGGCGGAGGCCTCCTCGAACCTGGCCAAGTTCGACGCGATGCGCTACGGGCTGCGGGTGTGGCCCGATGACATCGACGCGCCGAGCGCGGAGGACGTCATGCGCGCGACCCGGGACCGTGGCTTCGGCGACGAGGTGAAGCGCCGGATCATCCTGGGCACCTACGCGCTGTCCAGCGGCTATTACGACGCCTACTACGGCCAGGCCCAGAAGGTGCGCACCCTGGTCAGCCGGGACTTCGCGGCCGCGTTCGAGCAGGCTGACGTGCTGGTCTCGCCGACCGCGCCGACCACGGCCTTCAAGATCGGCGAGAAGGTCGACGACCCGCTGGCGATGTACCTCAACGACCTGGCCACCATCCCGGCCAACCTGTCCGGGGTGCCCGGCATCTCGGTGCCCAGCGGGCTGGCCGAGGAGGACGGCCTGCCGACCGGCGTGCAGGTGCTCGCGCCGGCGATGGCCGACGACCGGGTCTACCGGGTCGGGGCCGTGTTGGAGACGCTGCTGGTCGACAGCTGGGGCGGTCCGCTGCTGGACAAGGCGCCGGAGCTGAAGGGAGCCCGCTCATGACCACCACCACTTCGCAGCTGATGGGGTACGACGAGGCTGTGGCCCGCTTCGACCCCGTGCTCGGTCTCGAGGTGCACGTCGAGCTGAACACCGCCTCGAAGATGTTCTGCTCCTGCGCCACCGAGTTCGGCGCGGATCCGAACACCCAGGTGTGCCCGGTCTGCCTCGGCCTGCCCGGCGCGATGCCGGTGGTGAACGCCAAGGCGGTGGAGTCCGCGATCCGGATCGGCCTGGCGCTGAACTGCGACATCGCGCAGTGGTGCCGGTTCGCGCGGAAGAACTACTTCTATCCGGACATGCCGAAGAACTTCCAGACCTCGCAGTACGACGAGCCGATCTGCTTCGACGGCTGGACCGAGGTGGAGATCGAAGGGGAGGTCTTCCGGGTCGAGATCGAGCGTGCGCACATGGAGGAGGACACCGGCAAGTCGCTGCACGTATCAACGGCCGGCCGCAGCGGTCGTATTCAGGGCGCCGACCACTCCCTCGTGGACTACAACCGGGCCGGCATCCCGCTGATCGAGATCGTGACCAAGCCGATCCCCGGCACCGGCGAGAAGGCGCCGAAGGTGGCGCGCGCCTACGTCCAGCATCTGCGCGAGCTGCTGCTCGGGCTCGGGGTCTCCGACGTGCGCATGGAGCAGGGGTCGCTGCGCTGCGACGTCAACCTGTCGCTGCGTCCGTCGCCCGAGGCGCCGCTGGGAACCCGCACCGAGACGAAGAACGTGAACTCGTTCCGCTCGGTGGAGCGCGCCGTCCGCTACGAGATCCAGCGACAGGCGGCGGTGCTGGCGGACGGCGGGTCCGTCGTACAGGAGACGCGGCACTGGCACGAGGACACCGGGATCACCACGTCCGGCCGGGAGAAGTCGGACGCCGAGGACTACCGGTACTTCCCGGAGCCGGACCTGGTGCCGGTCGCGCCGGCGAAGGAGTGGGTGGAGCAGCTGCGGGCCGAGCTGCCGGAGCCGCCGCGGGAGCGCCGCGCCCGGCTGCAGGAGACGTGGGGCTTCTCCGACCTGGAGATGCGCGACACCGTCGGCGCCGGCGCGCTGGAGCTGGTGGCCGCGACCATCGAGGCCGGGGCCGCGCCGCAAGCAGCCCGCAAGTGGTGGCTGTCGGAGATGGCCCGCCGCGCCAACGAGGCCGGCGTCGAGCTGACCGAGCTGGCCGTGACGCCGGCGGACGTCGCCAAGGTGCAGTCCCTCGTCGACGAGGGCCGGATCAACGACAAGCTCGCACGGCAGGTCTTCGACGGCGTGCTCGCCGGTGAGGGCACCCCGGAGGAGGTCATCGCCACCCGGGGGCTGGAGGTGGTCTCCGACGAGGGTGCGCTGTCCGCCGCCGTGGACCAGGCGATCGCCGACAACCCCGACGTCGCGGCGAAGATCCGGGACGGCAAGGTGGCCGCCGCCGGTGCGCTCATCGGTGCGGTGATGAAGCAGATGAAGGGCCAGGCCGACGCCGCCCGGGTCCGGGAGCTGATCCTCGCTAAGCTCACCTGATCCTTACCGACATCGGTACGTCTACCGCGACGCATGGGTCGCGGTAGCGACACGATGTCGGTACGACGGGCGGGGCGAGTGTGGTGGCGAACGGCGCAGGTCGGCGACTCGAAGGGCGCCACGTACGTGGTGTTCGGCCACAAGATGGGACAGTGCAGGTCCTCTGATCCGAAGGCACCGATAAAGTCGGCTTCGTGAGCACGAAACCGTTGGTGTGGTTGCCGTTTGACGTCGACTACCTGGAGAACGCCCCGTCCGAGCTCGACTACGAGACCTTCGTTCCCGAGCCCGGCGGTGAGCTTCCGGAGTGGGTCTCTCAGGTCGAGTTCTACGTCCCGCCGTACCAGTGGTCAGACAAGGGCTCGGGACTGCTGCAGCAGATGCCGGCGCTCAAGGTGGTGCAGACCATGACCGCGGGCGTCGACCACGTCCGACCGCTCGTCCCCGAGGGCGTGCTGCTGTGCAACGGCCGCGGCATCCACGACACCTCCACCGCCGAGCTCGCGATGGCGCTGATGCTGTCCTCGCTGCGCGGCATCCCGCGGTTCGTGCGCGCGCAGGACGAGCACCACTGGGACCACGCGATGCTGCCGGCGCTGGCGGACAAGACGGTGCTGATCGTCGGGTACGGCGCGATCGGGGCCGCGCTGGAGCGCCGGCTGGCCGGCTTCGAGACCGACGTCGTGCGGGTGGCCCGCCGGCCGAGGGCGGGGGTGTCGGGCTTCGAGGAGCTCGCCGACCTGGTCCCGCAGGCGGACGTGGTGGTGCTCATCGTGCCGCTCACCGACGAGACACGGACCATGGTCGACGCGGACTTCCTGGCCAGGATGAAGGACGGCGCACTGCTGGTGAACGTGGCCCGCGGCGCGGTCGTGGACACCGACGCGCTGGTCAAGGAGCTGCACTCGGGTCGGATCACCGCCGCGCTCGACGTCACCGACCCGGAGCCGTTGCCGGCCGACCACCCGCTGTGGGATGCCCCCGGGCTGCTGCTCACCCCGCACGTCGGCGGCGCCTCGAGCGCGATGAACCGCCGTGCGTTCGCGGTCGTCCGGGACCAGCTGCGCCGGTTCGCGGACGGCGAGCCGCTCGCGAACGTGATGAGCGGCGCCTACTGACCCGTTGCGCGCGGCACGCCGATAAGCCGCGAACCTGGACGACCTGCGCTCGGCGGTGTTGACTCTCCAACGGCGTTGCAGGGGCGACGCCGTACACAACGAGGGAGCACGCATGCGTACACGCGTCAAGGTCGCATCCATCCTAGGTGCCGCTGCGCTCGTCGGTTCGTCGCTGGGGGCGCAAGCGTTCGCCACCGGCACGCAGCCGAACGCGCAGGCGGGAACCGTCGCGAGGCAGAAGGCCCCGCGGCTGGACCACATCTACGTGATCATGCTGGAGAACCACTCCAAGTCCAGCGTGATCGGCAACAGGAACGCGCCGTTCATGAACCGGCTGGCCAACCACTTCGCGATGGCCGACCACTACTACGGCGTCACCCACCCGTCCATGCCGAACTACATCGCCTCGATCGCCGGCGACAACTTCGGGATCCAGGACGACAACGACCAGAACGTCACCCACCTCAACCGGCGCAACCTCGTCGACCAGCTGGAGAACCACCACGTGCGCTGGGCGGCGTACATGGAGGACCTGCCGCGGAACAAGCGGGCCCGATTCTGGCCGGCGGAGGACCAGGCGCTCTACGCGCGCAAGCACAACCCGTTCGTGCTGTTCACCGACATCAAGCACAACGAGCAGCGGATGCACCACGTGCGTGACTACTCCCGGATGGCCGACGACCTGAACAGCAAGCACGCACCGCAGTTCGTCTGGATCAGCCCGAACCAGTGCCACGACATGCACGGCGGCGTCAGCAAGCACATCAAGGGTCACCCGGAGACCCCCTGCAACTACGGCAACGCCGACGACGACGCCAACGACGCGGCGCTGAAGAGGAAGGCCGACCGGTTCGTGCGGCAGGCAGTGCACACGATCCGCAGCTCCAGCGCGTGGACGAAGCACTCGGCGATCGTGATCGTCACCGACGAGAACGACTTCGAGTTCTCCAACACGGAGACCGGCCACTGGGAGAGCGCGGCCGGCTGCTGCGACTCGCCGTACGTCGGCAAGGGCGACCCGCGGGTCAGCGACACCTGGCCCGGTGGCACGTACGGCGGAGGCCTGATCCCGGCGATCATCGTCTCCCCGCAGGGTCCGCGCCACTACGTGGGGCACCGGAAGTTCAACCACTACTCGCTGCTGACCACCATCGAGCAGAACTGGCACCTGGGCTACCTCGGCCACGCCGGTGACCGGGCCGGTGGTGTCCACGCGATGTGGCCGTTGTTCCTGAAGTGAGCTGAGCGCGCTCAGCCCTCCTCCTCGAGGCGGGTCAGCAGCTTCTCGATGATGGTGTGCTCGGAGGCGAAGTACTCCAAGCCCCAGTCCGCGACCATCGCGGGGTATCGGAAGGGCTGGCCCGCCTCGTCGCGTCCGCGCAAGGACTCGCGGACCGCCTGCAGGTCGGCGATCCGCCGGGTGAGCGCCTCGCGGTGCTCGTCGAGGAGCGCTCGGGTCTGCTCGGGGTCGACCAGGTGCCCGAGCAGCAGCCGGAGCGCGACCGGGTGCTTGAGCACCGGGAACTCCACCGGTTGGTCGGCCAGCCACCCCTTCAGGCGCTTCCGGCCTTCCGCGGAGATCTGGTAGCGCCTCGTCGAGCGGCCGTCGCTGCGGTCGTCGCTGGCGTCGACCAGCCCGAGGCGGTGCAGCCGGGTCAGCTCGGAGTACACCTGGCTCATCGCGGGCGCGACCCAGTAGAAGCCGAGCGTGCGGTCCGCGCGCTGCTTCAGCTCGTAGCCGGTCAGCTCGTCGCCGAAGGTCAGCAGCCCGAGCAGGGCGTACGACGTGACCGGGAGGTCTTGACTCATCCTGCGGCAAGTGTAGTGTTCCTAATCGGAATAACGCAGGTGTGACTCACGTCACTGGTGGATAGAGGAGCGGCAGATGGCCGAAACCGTGCTGATGATCGGGACCCGGAAGGGTCTGTGGCTTGCGACCGGCGACGGCGAGCGCCGCAGCTGGACGGTCCGCGGTCCCGAGGAGCCGATGAGCGAAGTGCATGCGGTCGCCATCGACAAGCGTCGCGAGACGCCGCGGCTGTTGGCGGGCAGCAAGTCCTGGCACTGGGGACCCCAGGTGATCCGCTCCGACGACCTCGGGCGCACCTGGCAGCGGTCCTCAGACGGTGCGGTGAAGTTCCCCGAGGACACCGAGACCTCGCTCGAGGCGGTGTGGGCGATCGCGCCGTCGCCGTGCGAGGAGGGCGTCGTCTGGGCGGGCACCGAGCCGCAGGCGTTGTTCAAGTCCACCGACTACGGCGAGTCCTTCGAGATGGTCCGCGGACTCTGGAACCACCCGCACCGGACCGAGTGGGGCGCCGGCTTCGGCGGCCCGGCGATCCACACCGTGCTGCCGCACCCCACCGACCCGCGCCAGGTCACCGTCGCGATGTCCACCGGCGGCGCCTACCGCACCCTCGATGGCGGCGAGACCTGGGCGCCGGTCAACCAGGGCATCAAGGCTGAGTTCTTCCCCGGCGAGGTGCAGTACCCGGAGTTCGGCCAGTGCGTGCACAAGGTGGCCCGCGACTCCGGAGATCCCGACCGGCTCTACGCGCAGAACCACGGCGGCGTCTACCGCAGCGACGACGGCGGCCAGAAGTGGACCTCGATCGCTGAGGGACTGCCTGCGGACTTCGGCTTCCCGGTGGTCGCGCACCCCAGCCAGCCCGGCACGCTCTACGTGTTCCCGCTCGATGCCGCGGAGGGGCGGTGGCCGCACGAAGGACGGGCCCGGGTCTACCGGTCCCGTGACGCCGGCGGCACCTGGGAGGAGCTCGGCAAGGGGCTGCCGGACGCGGGCTTCTGGTCCGCGGTGATGCGCGACGCGATGTGCGCCGACGACGGAGACCCCGCCGGTGTCTACATCGGCAGCCGGGACGGCACCGTCTTCGCCAGCGCCGACGAGGGCGATTCCTGGCAGGTGGTCGCCGAGCACGTTCCGGACGTGCTCTGCGTGCGCGCAGCGGTCCTGTAGCGCGTTCTCGGGGACCGAACCGGCGCGCCCGGGCGGCCGCCGTACGGCGTAGCATCCGGCCATGGCAGACACTCCGGACCTGAAGCCCCGAAGCCGCGACGTCACCGACGGACTGGAGAAGGCCGCTGCCCGCGGCATGCTCCGGGCCGTCGGCATGGACGACGAGGACTTCGCGAAGCCGCAGATCGGGGTGGCCTCGTCCTGGAACGAGATCACCCCGTGCAACCTGTCCCTGGACCGGCTGGCCAAGGCGGTCAAGAACGGGGTGCACGCCGCGGGCGGGTACCCGCTGGAGTTCGGCACCATCTCGGTCTCCGACGGCATCTCCATGGGCCACGAGGGCATGCACTTCTCGCTGGTCTCCCGCGAGGTGATCGCCGACAGCGTGGAGACGGTGATGAACGCCGAGCGGCTCGACGGGTCGGTGCTGCTCGCCGGCTGCGACAAGTCGCTGCCCGGCATGCTGATGGCCGCCGCCCGGCTGGACCTGGCATCGGTGTTCCTCTACGCCGGGTCGATCATGCCCGGGCAGGTCGACGGGCGCGACGTCACCATCATCGACGCCTTCGAGGCGGTCGGCGCGTGCCTGGCCGGCCGGATCAGCCGCGACGAGGTGGACCGGATCGAGCGGGCCATCTGCCCGGGCGAGGGTGCCTGCGGCGGGATGTACACCGCCAACACGATGGCCGCCGTCGGCGAGGCGCTCGGAATGTCGCTGCCCGGCTCGGCCGCGCCGCCCGCGGTGGACCGGCGCCGGGAAGGGTTCGCGCACCGCTCCGGCGAGGCCGTGGTAGGCATGCTGCGGCAGGGCATCACCGCCCGGCAGGTGATGACCAAGGAGGCGTTCGAGAACGCCATCGCCGTGGTGATGGCCCTCGGCGGCTCCACCAACGCCGTGCTGCACCTGCTCGCGATCGCCCGCGAGGCGGAGGTGGACCTCACCCTCGACGACTTCAACCGGATCGGCGACCGGGTGCCGCACCTGGGTGACCTCAAGCCGTTCGGCCGGTTCGTGATGAACGACGTCGACAAGGTCGGCGGCATCCCGGTGGTGATGAAGGCGCTGCTCGACGCCGGCCTGCTGCACGGCGACTGCCTCACCGTCACCGGCAGGACGATGGGCGAGAACCTCGAGGACCTCGCACCGAACGCGGTCGACGGCGAGGTGATCCGCACGATGACCGCGCCGATCCACAAGACCGGCGGGCTCACCATCCTCAAGGGCTCGCTGGCCCCGGAGGGGGCAGTGGTGAAGACCGCCGGCTTCGACGAGGAGGTGTTCGAGGGCACCGCCCGCGTCTTCGACGGGGAACGGGCCGCGATGGACGCGCTCGAAGCCGGACAGCTGAAGGCGAACGACGTGGTGGTGATCCGCTACGAGGGCCCGAAGGGCGGGCCGGGGATGCGGGAGATGCTGGCCATCACCGGCGCCATCAAGGGCGCCGGCCTCGGCAAGGAGGTGCTGCTGCTCACCGACGGCCGGTTCTCGGGCGGGACGACGGGCCTGTGCGTCGGGCACGTCGCACCGGAGGCCGTGGACGGCGGCCCGATCGCCTTCGTCCGCGACGGGGACCCCATCCGTCTGGACGTCGCCAACCGTCGGCTCGACGTGCTCGTCGACGAGGACGAGCTCGCCGCGCGCCGGGACGGCTGGGCGCCGCTGGAGCCGAAGTACACCAAGGGCGTGCTCGCGAAGTACGCCAAGCTGGTGCAGTCCGCCGCCGTCGGCGCGGTGTGCGGCTGACCACCGCGCTTCCGCGTGTCTCGTCGGTGTTGAGCCGGTGTTGAGTCGTTGCCTGCGCGCGTCCCCGGGGCCGGCGGTGCCGAACGACAGGAGACTCTCCCTCGGTTGCCGGCGTCGGGGGCCGCTGGAGGGGGAATCTCCTGTCCGTCCGCATGCCGGGCGGGAGGCGAGTACGTCGTAGGCCGGGCGGTCGCGGCCACCGGGTGGGCTTGCGTCGCCGCATCAGCCGCCCGTGATGTGGGACGGGCGTTCCAGATCGCGAGACGCCTGTCACACTCGCTTGACGAGCGGGGCAGCGGGCGACGACGGTTGTCCCATGCGTTCCGACATTCTCGTAGGCGCCAGGCGCGGCTGACCGACCTCATCGGCACAGCACGCGTCACCCCTCGTCCGCCCGCCGGGCCGAGGGGTTTTTTGTTG
>DASTWW010000069.1:0-11527 GCA_035765755.1 Nocardioidaceae bacterium | reverse complement strand
ACTGGCTTGTGAAAACTAGCACAAGGTGACCCGTGTCCAAAAATCGGGTCCGGGGCCACGGCTCGTGGCTCACACCCTGGCAGAGCCCGCACGTTCGTAGTGGCGATGGTACCTCGGCAGCAGGAACGTCAAAGCCACGGTGACCGCCACCCAGACCAACAGCACGATGGTGGTCAGCCGCGACGCGTACAGGCTGGCCAGCACGCCGCCGAACGCGATCAGACCGGCCCACAGCCACATGATCAGCACCGCCACCCGGTGGGAGTGGCCGATCTCGAGCAACCGGTGGTGCAGGTGCTGCTTGTCCGGCGCGAACGGGGATCTTCCCGCACGAGTACGACGGACCACCGCGAGCACCAGGTCGGCGAACGGCACGATCAGAATCGCGATGGGCAGCACGATCGGGAGTAGGGCGGGCAGCAGACTGGCGTGCGAGCCGCCGACGCCCCGGGACATGTCCACCGACGCGAACTGGCCGGTGAGGGTGAGCGCGGACCCGGCGAGCACGAACCCGATCAGCATCGAGCCGGAGTCGCCCATGAAGATCCGGGCCGGGAAGAAGTTGTGCGGCAGGAAGCCCACGCAGGCGCCGCCGAGCGCCGCGCACAGCAGCGCGGCCGTGATCGCGAGCGTCTCCCCGTTCGCGTCCGCGAGCTTGTAGGAGAACAGGAAGAACGCCACGGCCCCGATAGCCACCACGCCCGCCGCCAGGCCGTCCAAGCCGTCGACGAAGTTCACCGCGTTCACCGTCGCGACCACCACGACCACGGTGAGGATCGCCGCCTGGCCGGTGTCCGGGGCGAACTGGCCGCCACCGGGCAGCTGGAAGGAGTAGTACTGCACCTGGAAGACCACGAGCAGCGCGGCCGCGATGACCTGCCCGGCCAGCTTGGTCACCGCGTCCAGCTCGATCAGGTCGTCGACCACACCGAGCGCGCAGATCAGTGCTCCGGCCCCGAGCACCACCTTCGCGTCGTGGAAGATCGAGTCGGTGCTCAGCGACAGGAACGGCAGCCTTCGGGCGACCAGGTAGCCGGCCGTCAGCCCGCCGAGCATCGCCAGCCCGCCGAAGTACGGGATCGGCACCGCGTGCACGTCCCGGTCGCGCACCTTCGCGACCGCCCCGGTGCGCATCGCCACCTCGCGGGCCACCACTCCCAGCAGGTAGGTGACCACCGCGGAGACGAGGAAGACGGTCAGGTACTCGCGCATCAGCCCTCGTCGACGATCTCGGTGCCGTGCGCGGCGACGATCTCGTTGAGCCGGGCCAGCGGGACCGCGCCGGCGCGCAGCAGCCGGCCGGCCGGCCCGGTCGCGTCCACGATGGTGGAGGGCACCGGGCCGGGGGTCGGCCCGGCGTCGAGCAGCACCTCGACCGACTCACCGAGCATCTCCTCGGCCTGGTCGGCGTCGGTGGCCGCGTCCATCCCGGTCCGGTTCGCGCTGCTGACCGCGAGGGGGCCGGTGCGCTCGAGCAGCTCGAGCGCCACCGCGTGGTCGGGCATCCGCACCGCGACCGTGCCGCGGGTCTCGCCGAGGTCCCAGCGCAGCGACGGCTGCTGCTTGCAGACCAGGGTCAGCGGCCCGGGCCACAGCTGCTCGACGAGCGCCTGCGCGTAGGCGGGCACCCCGACCGCCAGCGCGTCCAGGGTCCCGGCGGAGGAGACCAGGACGGGCGGAGGCATGTCCCGGCCACGCCCCTTGGCGGCCAGCAGCCGGCGGACCGCGTCGGGCTGGAAGGCGTCCGCCCCGACGCCGTACACGGTGTCGGTCGGCAGCACCACCAGCTGGCCGCGTTGCACCGCCAGCGCGGCCTCGGCGATGCCCGTCGCGCGGTCGGCGGGATCGGCGGTGAGGAAACGGTTCGGGCGCGAGGTCTCGATGCTCACGCTCTCATCGTGCCAGCCGTGCGGTCAGGTAACGGGGGCGACCTGCGAGATCGCGGTGATCGCGGACCTCGGCCCAGCGCCCGACGGTCGCGAACACCGCCGGCGCCACCTCGCCCTGCGCGTCGGCGTGCTCGCAGCCCACGCGTCCGCCGGGGCGCAGCAGCCGGGCGGCGACCTGCTCGACCACCCGGATCGCCGTCAGTCCGTCCTCCCCCGCCCACAACGCGGCGGCCGGGTCGTGGTCGCGGGCCTCCGGGGTGACGCTGGCGTAGGCGCCCAGCGGGATGTACGGCGGGTTGCTGACCACCACGTCCACGCTGCCGTCGAGGTCGGTCAGCGCGGTGGCGATGTCGCCCTGCTGCAGGTCCACGCCCGATCCGGCCAGGTTCCGCGCCGCCCACTCGAACGCGCCCTCGTCGAGCTCGACGGCGTGCACCTGCGCCTCCGGCACCTCGTGTACGACGGACAGGGCGATCGCCCCGGATCCGGTGCACAGGTCGGCCACCACGGGCACCCGGCCCTCCTGGACCAGGTCACGCGCGCGGTCGACCGCCCAGCCGGCCAGCAGCTCGGTCTCCGGACGGGGCACGAAGACGCCCGGGCCGACCTCGAGCTCCTCGTGACGGAAGGCCGCCGTGCCGGTCAGGTGCTGCAGCGGCTCGCGGGCCGCCCGCCGCGCAACGAGCTCCCAGAAGGCAGCCAGCTGCTCAGCGGTGGGGTCGCCGGCCAGCCGGAGCGTCGGCCGGGACGTGCCCGTCACGTGGGCGAGGAGCTCCGCCGCGTCGTACTCCGGGCTGGGCACGCCGGACGCCGCGAGCCGGGCGGTCGCTTCGGCGAGGACTTCGGTGGTGGAGCCGAGCGTCTCGAAACCACCGGTCACGCGGTCCCCTGTGACTCGAGCGACTCGAGCCGGGCGGCCAGGTCGGCCTCCACGCAGGAGCCGACGACCGGGTCGAGGTCCCCGTCGAGCACCTGGTCGAGGTTGTAGGCCTTGAACCCGGTGCGGTGGTCGGAGATCCGGTTCTCCGGGAAGTTGTAGGTGCGGATGCGCTCGGAGCGGTCGACAGTGCGCACCTGGGACTTGCGGGCGTCGGCCGCCTCGGCGTCCGCGGCGTCCTGGGCGGCCTGCAGCAACCGGGACCGCAGGATCCGCATCGCCTGCTCACGGTTTTGCAGCTGGCTCTTCTCGTTCTGGCAGCTGACCACGATCCCGGTGGGCAGATGGGTGATCCGCACCGCCGAGTCGGTGGTGTTCACGCTCTGCCCGCCCGGCCCGGAGGAGCGGAACACGTCGACGCGCACGTCCTTGTCCTCGATCACCACGTCGACCGGGTCCGCCTCCGGCATCACCAGCACGCCGGCGGCCGACGTGTGCACCCGGCCCTGGCTCTCGGTCACCGGCACGCGCTGCACCCGGTGCACGCCGCCCTCGAACTTCAGCCGCGCGTAAGGCGCTTCGCCGGGCTCGGGGTTGCCCTTCGCCTTCACCGCCACCGTGACGGACTTGTAGCCGCCGAGGTCGGACTCGGTCGCGTCGAGCACCTCGGTCTTCCAGCCGTGCCGCTCGGCGTGCCGGGTGTACATCCGCAGCAGGTCGCCGGCGAACAGCGCGGACTCCTCGCCGCCCTCGCCGGACTTGATCTCCAAGATCGCGTCCTTGGCGTCGGCCGGGTCGCGCGGCACCAGCAGGTGCCGCAGCCGCTCCTCGGCGAGCGCCAGCCGCTCGTCGAGCGCGCCGGCCTCCTCGGCGAACGCCTCGTCCTCGCGGGCAAGCTCGTGGGCGGCCTCGGTGTCCTCGACCAGCCGCTGCCAGTCCTGGTAGGCGCGCACGATCGCGCTGAGCTCCGCGTAGCGCTGGTTCAGCCGGCGGGCCAGGGTCTGGTCGGCGTGGATCGCCGGATCGGCGAGACGCTGCTCGAGCCCGCGGTGCTCCGCGACCAGCCCGTCAACCGCCTCGAACATCCTCATCCCTCCACGCGCACAAGTCCTGGACGAACACACGGCGCCGGCCACCGCAGCTCGGGTGCGGGGGCCGGCGCCGGAGGTGGAGCTACTTCTTCTTCGAGCCCTGGGCCTTGGCGTAGCGCTTCTCGAAGCGGGCCACGCGGCCACCGGTGTCGAGGATCTTCTGCTTGCCGGTGTAGAACGGGTGGCACTGCGCGCACACGTCGGCGTGGATCACGCCGTTGGCGGAGGTGCTGCGGGTGGTGAACGTGTTGCCGCAGGTGCAGGTGACCTGCGTCTCGACGTACTCCGGGTGGATGTCCTTCTTCATGGTCTTCCTCTCGAGGTATCGGTCGCCGGGTCGACGGCGCGGAACGCGCGGTCGTGAACCGGAACCAGCCATCCAGTCTGCCAAAGACCGTCCACCGCGCGCCAATCGGGCCGGTGGACTCAGTCGGCTCAACGATGCAGGGACGCCTTTTCTTCCCGGTGCGGGGCGATCTCGGTCAGCGGCAGCACCAGCCGGGCCGTGGTGCCCTCCCCCTCCACCGACTCCAGCTCCAGCCGGCCGCCGTGGTTGTTGGCGATGGCCTGCACGATCCGCAGCCCCAGCCCGGTGCCGGTGATCTTGGCGTCCACGGCGTTGGAGGCCCGGTAGAACCGGGTGGCCAGGTGGGACATCTCGGCGGCCGGGATGCCGATGCCGTGGTCGGTGACCTCGATGTGCACCTGGTCGCCGGACTGCTTGACCCTGATCGTGACATCGCCGCCGTCCGGGCTGAACTTCAGCGCGTTGGACACCAGGTTGAGCAGCGCCCGCGACAGCTGGGCGTAGTCACCGCGCAGCACCATCGCCCGGGTCGGGTGCACCTCGGAGATGGTGATCCCCCGCTCGGCGGCCACCGCCCGCAGGTCGTGGGCGACGTCGGAGGTCAGGTGGGTGAGGTCGAGGACGTCGAAGCTGGTGCGGAACGCCTCCGCCTCCGCCTTGGACAGGGTGAGCAGGTCCTCGATCAGGCCGCGCAGCCGCTGCACGTTGCGCTGCACCGCGGCCAGCATCGTGGTCTGCTGCGGCGTGAGCCGCTCGGCGAACTCGTCCTCGAACAGCTCGACGTAGCCGGCGATGCTGGTCAGCGGGGTGCGCAGCTCGTGGGAGACCGTGGACAAGAAGTCGTCCTTGGCCCGGTCCAGGTCCCGCAGCTGCTCGACCACCTGGGACTCGAGCGCGCGGACCCGGTCGTTCTCCTCGGCGAACTCGTTGAGCGCGTAGGCCACCTTCCGCACCTCACGCGGTCCGGAGGGCACCGCGCGCGCCGAGCTGTCCCCGGCCGCCAGTCGGTCCACGGTCCGCTGCATCAGCACCAGTGGCCGGCTGATCCGACCCGCCACCTTGGTGCCGAACACCCAGCCCATCGCCGCGCCGAGCAGCGCGATCAGCGCCGCCAGCGCGATGGTCAGCCGCAGCTGCTGGGACGCCGTCTGGTTCGCCTCGGTGATCCGGGTGCCCAGTCGCCGCTCGATCCTGTCGTTGGCCCGGCGGATCCGGTCGAACTTGTGCTTCCCGATCATGAACAGGGTCTGGTTGATCGTCGCGGCGCCGGGCGGCAGGCTCAGCCGCACCCGCGCGTAGTTCTGCAGCCAGTCGTTGACTGCCTGCTCTTGCTTGGCCACCAGGCTGGCGAGCGACCGCTCGCCCCGGGTCAGCCTCCGCAGCCGCCTCTCGTCTCGCGGCAGCCGCTCCAGTCCGTTGTTGTACGGCTGCAGGAAGACTGCATGGCCGGTCGCGATCCAGCCGCGGAGCCCGGTCTCGGCGTCGGTCAGGTCCTGGAGTACGGCGTGGTTGGCGGCCGCCGCGGGTCCCACCTGCTGGGTGACGGTGTCGACGGTGCCGGTGACCAGCACCACCCCGCCCACGCCGGTGACGCCCACGAGCACCACGAGCAGGATCAGCGCGAACACCAGGGCGCGCAGTTGGGCGCGGATGCCCGAGAGCCGCTTCATGCCGATCCCAGCCCGCGCCGGGGCATCTCGCCCCACTCGAGAGGCCGGCCGCGCCAGGCCTGCACCGATCCGCACACCCGCCACCACGCGGTGAGCTGGCGGTAGCCGAAGTTCTCCGCGAGAGCCGCACCGATCGCCACCAGCAGGTCGCACACCCCGCGGTAGCGGTGGTAGGAGAACTCCTCCAGCAGCAGGGCGGACAAGGTGAGCACGGTGGAGTACAGCAGTGATGCCGTCAGTAGCAGCCAGGCCATGTCCAGGCCGACCAGGTCGGTGCTCACCAAGCTGATCCGCTCCGCGCCGTACCAACCGAGGATGAAGGCCAGGTAGCCCACGCCGGCCAGCTCGACGAACGGCGGGGCGAGCTCGAAGAGCACGAACCACGGGAGGGACACGAGCCCGACAACGCCGTACTTGGGCCGCCCGATCATCCGGCGGTGCCGGGCGAGGATCTCGGTCAGGCCGCGCTGCCACCGACGGCGCTGGCTGCGCAGCACGGTCCGGTCCTCCGGCGCCTCGGTCCACGACACCGGCTCGGAGACGAACACCACCCGCCCGTCATGACCGCCGTCGGCCAGCGTCCGGTGCAGTCGCACCACCAGCTCGGCGTCCTCGCCGATGCAGTCGGTGTCCAGGCCGCCGAGCTCGCGAAGCGTGTCCTTTCGGAAGATCCCGAAGGCCCCCGAGATGATCCGCAGTCCGCCGATCCTGGCCCAGGCGGCGCGCCCGATCATGAACGCGCGCAGGTACTCGACCACCTGGATCCGCGGCAGCCAGCGGCGCGGCATCCGCACGTCGACCACCCGCCCGCCACGGATCGCGCAGCCGTTGGCGATCCGGACCACTCCCCCGGCGGCGAGCACGCGCTGCGGGTCGTCGGCGAACGGCCGGGACACGTGCAGGAGCGCGTCGGGATCCATCACGGAGTCAGCGTCCACGATGCACACCAGCGGCTTGCGGGCCGCGTTGATGCCCACGTTGACCGCATCCGCCTTCCCCTCGCCGTTCTCCTTGCTCACCAGCAGCACGTTGTGGCTGCCTCGCCGGCTCAGGTACGTCGCGGTGACCTTGCCCTGCGCGGGGATGTCGGGGGGTACGACGATCGGCACCTCGACCATGTCGAACGCCTCTCGGAGCACGGCCACCGTGTCGTCGGTGGAGCCGTCGTCGACCACGACCACTTCGAAGTCCGGATACCGCATCGCGGTCATCGCCTGCACCGCAGCGACGATGCCGGCGCTCTCGTTGTAGGCCGGCATCAGCACCGAGATCCCGGGCACGAGCGGCTCGGCGAACGACTCGTCGTAGGCCGCGAAGTCGGCCCTTCGCAGGTAGCTGTGGAAGTCCACGACGGCGAGCAGCAGCATGCCGAGGAAGCTGGAGTTGACCAGCACCGAGTAGCCGGTGAACACCCAGCCGAGCACCGTCAGCGCCGTCACGAGGTCGGTCATGTCAGGCGTCCACCTCAGGCACTCTGCCGCAGGGCGTGCACCGCCAGCGCCTCGATGGCGTACGGCGACGTCGAGCTCCCGAGCGCGGCCAGCCTGTCCCGGCCGAGCTGCAGCAGCGCGCCGGCGATCGCGCGGGCGTCGTCGTGGCTCGCACCCTCGAGCGTGGCGGCGAGCCCGGTCGCGGCGGATCGGTCGCTGATGTTGCCCAGTGCGCGAGCCGCGGCCACCCGCAACGCCGGGCGGGATTCTGCCACGGCGTCCAGCAGGGGCGTCACGGCATCCGGGGCGCCCAGCTGGCCGAGCGCGTCGGCCGCCGCCTCGGCCAGGCCGGGGTGGTCCCGGTCGCGCAGGGCGCGCACCAGCAATGAGGACGCTCCGACGTCGCCGACCATGCCGAGGCCGATCGCCGCGACGGCGGCTCGTCGTACGGGCGGAGCACCCGACGCAGGCCTCGGAGGCTGGTGCCTGGGTACCAGGACCTCCTGGACCATCTCGCGCAGGCCGGCCGAGGCGGGCGTGCCGATCCGGGTGATCGCGGCCACCACGTCTCGCGCCAGCGCGTCGTCGGCGACGACCGCGTCCAGCAGCGGCCGCACCGCCTCCGGGCTGCGCAGCGCTCCCAGTGCGCGCACCGCGCCGCGGCGGACCAGGAAGTGTCGATCGCCGAGCAGGTCCACGAGCACCGGCAGGCTCTCCGAACGGGCCAGCGCCCCGAGCTGGTAGGCGCCGCGGGCACGGCGCACCATCGACCACGACCGGGCTCGGGCCGTCGCCCGGACCGCGGCGCCCCGGTCGGTCAACAAGGTGACCAGGGCGGCGTGCGCGTGACCCTTGATCTTGGGCAGCAGCGCGAAGGCGGCCTCCTCCACGCGCGCCCAGGGACGTCCGGTGCGGCTCTTCAGCTCCGCGACGGCGGCGTCGCTCTCCGGCGGGTCGCCGAGCAATGCGGTCAGCAGCAGGACGCGCAGGGCGTGCCGCTGCTCCTCACGCTGCCGCGCGCGGGCAGCGCCGGTGAGCCGGGCCAGCAGCAGCGCCACGACCAGGAGCACGGCACAGCAGCCGAACGCCACCACCAGCGTGGTGACGACGTGGGTCACGTGCGGCTCCGCTGTGGTGTCATGTGCGGCTCCGCTGCAGGACGGCGGTGACCCGGGAGGCGAGCTCACGTGGGCTGAACGGCTTCACCACGTAGTCATCGGCCCCGACCCGGAAGCCCTGCTCGATGTCGGACTCCTGGGCTCGCGCGGTCAGCAGGATCACCGACACCGCGGCCAGTGAAGGGTCGGCGCGCATCGCCCGGCACGCGTCGAGGCCGCTCATGCCGGGCATCATCACGTCGAGCAGCACCAGCTCCGGCACGTCGCGCTGGCAGGCCTCCACCGCGGAGGCACCGTCGCCGAACGCGACGACCTCGTGACCGGACTGCTCGAGCTTGAACACCACGAGGTCACGAATGTCTGCGTCGTCGTCGGCGACGACGATCTTGGCCATGGACACCCCCGGGCTGGAGCCATGTAGGTGGACGTGTGAGGGCAGAATAGCGGCCCGATCGGGTGACAACGGACAAAACACGCAAACCGGTTGCGACTTGGGTCAGTCGTTGTCGCGACCGTTGCCGGCCGTCGGTGTGGTCTTCTGCACCTGCATCAGGAACTCGATGTTGCTGTGCGTCTTCTTCAGCCGCTCCAGCAGCAGCTCGAGTGCCTGCTGCCCGTCGAGACCGGAGAGCACGCGGCGAAGCTTCCAGATGATGGAGAGCTCCTCCTTGTTGATGAGCAGCTCCTCGCGCCGGGTGCCGGACTGGACGGCGTCGATCGCCGGGAAGATGCGCTTGTCGGCGAAGTCACGGCGCAGCCGGATCTCCATGTTGCCGGTGCCCTTGAACTCCTCGAAGATCACTTCGTCCATCTTCGAGCCGCTCTCGATCAGGGCCGTGGCGAGGATCGTCAGGGAGCCGCCGTCCTCGATGTTGCGGGCCGCCCCGAAGAACTTCTTCGGCGGGTAGAGCGCCGCGGAGACCACCCCACCCGAGAGGATCCGGCCGCTCGCCGGTGCCGCCAGGTTGTAGGCGCGGCCCAGGCGGGTGATCCCGTCGAGCAGGACCACGACGTCGTGGCCGAGCTCGACCAGTCGCTTGGCCCGCTCGATCGCCAGCTCGGCGACGGTCGTGTGGTCGGTGGCCGGGCGGTCGAAGGTCGAGCTGATCACCTCGCCCTTGACCGAGCGCTCGAAGTCGGTGACCTCCTCGGGCCGCTCGTCGACGAGGACGACCATGAGGTGGCACTCGGGGTTGTTCGTGGTGATGGAGTTCGCGATCGACTGCATCACCATCGTCTTGCCGGCCTTGGCGGGCGAGACGATCAGGCCGCGCTGACCCTTGCCGATCGGCGCCGCGATGTCGATGACCCGCCCGATCAGGTTCGTCGCCGTGGTCTCCAGACGCAGGCGCTCGGACGGGTAGAGCGGGGTCAGCTTGCTGAACTCGACCCGCGTCTTGGCTGCCTCCGGGTCGGCACCGTTGACCGTGTCGAGGACGACGAGCGGGTTGAACTTCTCCTTGCGCTCGCCCTCCCGCGGTTGGCGGACCTGGCCGGTGATCGCGTCACCGCGACGCAGGGCGTACTTGCGCACCATCGACAGCGAGACGTACACGTCGTCGACGCCGGGCAGGTAGCCGCTGGTGCGGACGAACGCGTAGTTGTCGAGCACGTCGAGGATGCCGGCGCACGGAGTGAGCACGTCGTCCTCGAGGATCTGCAGGTCGGGCTCGTTGCGCTGGCGGCCACCGCCCTGGGCACCCTGGTTGCCCTGGCGGTCACGCCCGCGCCGGCGGCGGTTGCGCCGTCCGCCGTCGTCGTCGCGGTTGCCCTGCTGGCCCTGCTGCTGGTTGCGACCCTGGTTGGCCTGGTTGCGGTCCTGGTTGCGGTCCTGGCTCCGGTCCTGGCTCCGGTCCTGGCTCCGGTCCTGGTTCCGGTTGCCGCCGTCGCGCTGCCGCTCGCCCTGGTCGGAGGTGTCGCGCTCGCCCTTGTCGCGCTCGCGGTTGTCGGAGCGGCCCTGACCGTCGCGGTCACCCTCCGAGCCACGGCCGTGCTCCGCGCGCGCCTCCTGCTGCTCGCGCGGGGCGCTCTCGCCGCGGTTGTCGCTCTGGCTGTTGCCCTGCTTCCCGCTCTGGGCCGCGCGGATCGCGGCGACGAGGTCGGCCTTCTTCATACCGGTGGCCTTGATGCCGAGGCCGCCGGCGACCTGCTTGAGCTCCGGGAGCAGCATGCTGCTGAGCCCCCCTGCCCGGCCGCCTGCCTTGCGCTCCGGAGCGGGTGCGGCAGCGGTGTCGGTGGTGTCCGTCATGTGGGGTCCTTCCCCCTTGCTGGGCCGGACGTCGGATCGCGTCGGCTCGGTGCGGAAGCCCGATGCGGCTCGAAGCACCAGTGCGCGTGTGCACGGGACCAGTGCCGGGAATCGGATCGGGAGACTGCGTCAGGGTGTCGCGGTGATCGTCGATCAGCGGTGCGATCTCACTGGACGCTGCGGCCAGACTAGCACCAGGTCAGGCTCGGGACGCCACAGTCCGGACACCCGCGTGGTCGACCGCCAGCGGGTACGCCGTCCAGCCGGCCGGGCAGGACCCGGCGATGTCTCCCGGGCCGTCGGCGGTCAGCACCAGCACCGTCGGGCCGGCCCCGGAGACGACGGCGGCATGTCCCGATGCACGCAGCGACCGCACCAGGTCGAGCGACTCCGGCATCGCCGGCGCCCGGAACTCCTGGTGCAGGAAGTCCTCGGTCGCCCGCAGCAGTCGCTCAGGCGCATGGCCGAGCGCAGCGACGAGGAGGGCCGCGCGACCGGTGTTCGCTGCTGCTGCGGCATGCGCGACCTCGACGGGCAGCAGCCCGCGAGCGGCCTCGGTGCTCAGGCCGTCGGGAGGCACGATCGCGACCACGGAGATCTCGGGGGCGATCGGCGCCTGGTCGGCCCAGACGTCCGCGTCGTCCTGCCCCGAGACCACGAACCCGCCGAGGAGAGCGGGCGCCACGTTGTCGGGGTGCCCCTCGAGGTGGGTCGCAAGTGGAAGCAGCACGGAGATCGGCAGGGACCGATCACCGTCGACGAGCATGGCGCGGGCCAGGCCCAGTCCGCCGACGATCGCGGCGGACGACGAGCCGAGGCCACGCGCCTGCGGAATGCGGTTCTCGAACCGCACCCGAAGCCCCGGGGGCGGTTCGACACCGACCGTGGCGAAGGCAG
>DASTWW010000068.1:0-34254 GCA_035765755.1 Nocardioidaceae bacterium | reverse complement strand
CTGCCAGCCGCTGGCCGATTCGCCGGTGAAGGTGCCGCTGGCCAGCAGGGTGCCGGTCGAGCTCCACAGGCTGCCGATGTGGCTGCCGGTGTTGTCGACCTGCTTGTAGAAGCGGACGCCGGTGACGTAGCCGCTGCTGTTCGCCGTGAACTGCAGCCCCAGGGTGACCGGGCTGGAGTCGGCGGCGTCCACCGCACCGGTGGGTGTGCCGTTCTGCCACACACTGCACGGGCACTGCGGCCCAGCAGAGGTGAAGCTCCAGATCGAGGCGCTGCCCATCGCGGTGCCGTTGCTGTTCTGCGCACCGGTGACGGTGGCGGTGTAGGTGGTGCTGGCCGCCAGTGAGCCGGTCGGGGTGAAGGTGGCGACGGTGTTGGCGGTGTTGAAGCTCACCGCACCGGGGACCGTGGTGCCGGCCGAGTCCTTCAGGGTGAACGAGACCGTGTTGGGCACCACGGCCTGGGAGAACGTCGCGGTCGGCGCCACCGAGGCCGCGACATTGGCCGCACCATCGCTCGGCGTGACACTCGTCACCGCAGGAGCCGCCGTCGGGGTCACGGCGTTGGAGGCCGAGGAGTCGGGGCCGGTGCCGGTGACGTTGCTCGCGGACACCGTGAAGGTGTAGGTGGTTCCGTTGGCCAGCCCGGTCACCGTCGTGGAGGTGACGGGCGGTGTGCCGGTCACGGTGACGGGGGTCTGCGCGACGGTGCCGTTGTAAGGGGTGACGGTGTACCTGGTGATAGTGCTACCGCCGGTGTTGGTCGGGGCGGTCCAGGTGAGCTTGGCGGAGGCGTCCCCCGCGGTCGCGGTCACGGCGGTCGGCGCCGCTGGGGCGGTTGGCGCGCTCGGGGTCACGGCGTTGGAGGCCGAGGAGTCGGGGCCGGTGCCGGTGACGTTGGTCGCGGACACGGTGAAGGTGTAGGTGGTTCCGTTGGTCAGCCCGGTCACCGTGGTGGAGGTGGCGGGCGGTGTGCCGGTCACGGTCACCGGGGTCTGCGCGGTCGTGCCGATGTAGGGGGTCACGGCGAACTTGCTGATGGAGCTGCCGCCGTTGTCGGCCGGGGCCGTCCAGGTCACCGCGGCCGACCCGTTACCTGCGGTGGCGGTGACGCCGGTCGGCGCCCCCGGTACGGACGGCTGCGTCAACGTCACGTCGTCCAGGAACATCCAGGTGTCGTCAGGCGGTGACGCCCCGTCCTGGTGCACGTTGAACCAGAGGACCACGCTCTGGTCGGCGTACGGCGTCATGTCGAAGGTGACCTTGGTCCAGGTCTGCGAGTTGGAGCTGCTCTTGAAGATGGTTGCCAGCGTCTGACCAGCCGTGCTGCGGACCTGCGCCTCCTGCCAGTCGTACGCGCAGCCGGTACCGGTGCAGATGTCGTCGGTCGTGGAGGCGCGGTACCAGAAGGTGAGCGTGGTCGTGCCCGTGGGAGGAACGGCAACGGTCTGCGACAGGTTGCTGTCCCCGTTGGGTTCGGTCGCCGGTTGAGCCGTGCCGAGCAGGGCGGAGCCGGTCCCCGAGTGTGACTGGGCCGTGCTCGCGGCCGGTGCCGCCGCGCCGCCAGTGGTCCATGACGCGAGAGCGTTTTCGAAGCCGCCGTTGTCCACGTGCAAAGCGCTCGCTGACGGCGTCACCGCGTTCGACGTCGCTGACTGCGGGCCCGTGCCGGCGGGGTTGGAGGCGGTGACGGTGAACGTGTAGGTCGTGCCGTTCGTGAGACCGGAGACGGTGGCGGAGGTCGGGGCGGGGTTGCCGGGAACCGTTGTCGGGGTCTGTGCGGTCGACCCGACGTACGGGGTGATGGTGTAAGAGGTGGCCGGGTCGCCTGTCGTCGGAGCGGCCCAGGACACGATGGCCGAGGCGTACCCCGCGGTCGCGTTGACGTTGCCGACCTGGCCGGGCGGCGTGGTGAAGGACTGGGACGTGAAGACCGGATCCACGTAGTAGTTGATGGCGTCGGAGGAGCTGGTGGGGAAGCTGCTGCTGCCCGACTTGGTGAAGACTCCGTTGACCGTGCCGTTCGAGTTTCGGAGCGCGTGCAGCGGTGGGCTGTCCACGTTGGTGATCGTCGGCGCAGGCCCGAGCTCCGGCGTCGCGTAGAAGTAGCCACCGTCTGCGGAGTAGTGGCCCTTCGGCGCGAAGTACGAGGCTATGTAGATGGTGTTCTTGTCCAACGCCACCGGCTGGGCGAAGCTGACCTGCTGCCACCCGGAGGTGGACTCGTTGGTGAAGGCTGCACTCGCCAGCAGCCGGCCGTTGGCGGTCCACAGGTTGCCGATATGTGTGCCGGTGTTGGTGCTCGCCTTGTAGAAGCGGATTCCGGTGACGTAGCCGAAGGTGTCGACCGTGAACTTGACGCCGACCTCGGTAGACGCGGAGTCGCCCGAGTCGAGGGTCTTGGGGGTGACCGCCGGACCCCAGATCGAGCAGGGGCACGGCATGTCGACCGTGGTCCCCGGCGACGGCCTCTCGATGTTTCCGCTGTCGTCGACCGCCCGGGACCTGATCGTCGTCGACGGGCTCCCATGGGCCACCCAGGAGTAGCTCCAGGTGACGGCGGTGCTCGCGTTGGACATGGTGGTGACCGGATGCCACGTCGTACCGCCGTCGGTGGACACCTCGACTCCCGCGACCACACCGCCGCCGGAGTCGGTCGCGCTGCCGCTGATGGTCACGGCCGAGCCGTTCGACAGGTTGGCGCCTGAAGACGGAGAGGCGATCGTCGACGTGGGCGCGGTGCTGTCCGAGGACGGGCTGGCGGCTGTCAACCCTGGCATGAGAGTGGCCGGTTGCACGTTGCCCATGTCGGCGAACAGGTTCACTGTCGCCTGCTGCATTGCTGTGTCGGTGGGGCTGGACGCACCTCCGTTGTCCAGCCCCCACGCCCACTGCACGGTCCCTGCGCCGAACACCAACGCTCCGCTCGCGGCGCGGTACAAGGTCAGGTGATGGGTCGCGGTGCTTCCCTGCCGAGTGGTGCCGCCGTAGTCAGTGAAGTCCTCGGCGTTGTTGCTGGTCGTCGAGGACATGTCCATCAGCCCAGCTGGGCGATACCCGTTGTCGGCGTCGATGTCCCATTCGTAGCCCAGGGTGCCGAGGCCCTGACCGAGTGCTGTGGACTGGCCGGCGCCCAGGCTCGCCACACGAGTGTTCCGCCAGAACCTGAGCTTGCTGTACTGGGCCGGCACGGTGATGTCGGTCGTTCCCGAGTTCACGACGAACAGCTGCCCGGTCAACCCGTTCTGCGGTCGTCCGCCGTCCGCGGGCGGGCTGAATCGCGGATCCATCCAGGACCCTGTCCAGGTGGCCGGGTCTTCCGGGTCCACCGGAGCGTCGTAATGGGTCTCCTTGTAGCACACCAGCGTGCGGTTGGGCGTGCTCGAGCCGTCGACGCTGGACTCGAGCCGCGTCTTCCAGAACACCTCGTTGCCGCTGAAGAAGGCCAGGTTCACCCCGGCGTCGCGGGCAGCCTCGACGTTCGCGCGCTGCTGCCCCGTCCAGTACTCGTCATGGGCGGAGGACAGGAAGATCTTGTGGTTGGTCAGCAGCGATCCTCTGGTGGCGACGTCGAGCCCGCTCATGTAGCTGACGTCGTACCCGTTGCGTTCCAGGAAGCGGATCATCTCGTACTCGGCGTACATGAACCAGCTCCGGCCGTTGTCGTCCAGCGCAGTGTGGAACGGTCGGTTGTAGGACACCTTTGGTGCGCCCTTGTAGTCCGTCGGGCTTCCGGACGGGCAGTTGACGGTGCAGTTGTAGAGACTGTTGCCACCGTAGGTGTTGTAGGCCTGCCAGGTCTCGTCAGACGTCTGCACCACGATGTCGGAGTGGCTCGCGTCGTTGCGCACGACGAACGGAACGAGACTGCTGCCTCCCGTGTCGTTGCGGACCAGGTGCGCGAGGTAGAGACCGGAGACCGCGTCAGCGGGCACCTTCCACGACGCCGACACCGCCCAGTTGCCGCAGTCGATGAGCCCGGTGCCCGCGGGGCCGTTCAGACAGGCCGGCTGGCTCTGCGGCAGCGTGGCGGTGGGCGCCATGTTGCTGACGACTTTGCGTGCACCGTTGCCTTGGTAGTAGCCCACGCGCAGGATGTCGATGTGGTATGCCTTCGCCGGGGTGTTGATCTTGAACGACTCGGTCTCCCCGACGTTCACGCTCATCGAGGTGGCGAAGCCCTGAATCGTCGAGTCCCCCGCCCCGCTGACCTGCCAGTCGCCCGGCGGATCGCCGGGCAGCGAGTTCTCGCACGCGATCACGCTGGTCACCGGCGGTCCGCACGGATCGGCCGCGTTCGCCGGCGAGCCAGCCACCACGGACAGCGAGCTGACGAGCACCGCGACTACCGAGCTGATCACCAGGGCCCAGGGCGGAGTTCGTCGTGCAAGCCTCGTGCCTGGCATGTGGCCCCCTCGTGCACACGCAGCCCACGCCCGGCGGCGCGGCGCGCCCAGCATGTCGGGCGAACGGCTTTCTCCGCTTCCCCGAATCTGGGGAAGGGGGCCACCGCCGACGGGTCAGGTCCCGGGTGTGCCCGGCGGGGTCCGCCTCAGTCGGACTGCGCTATCAGCTCGGCGATGCGAGCGTTGAGAGTCTCGATGTGCGCCAGCAGGTCAACGCTGCGCAGCCCGAGCGTCAGGTGCGAGCTCTTCAGGACCTGCGCGGCAGCGTGCTCGACTCCAGCCAGCCGCACGCGCTTGAGCCGGAGGACGCCGTCCCCGGTCAGGACGTCGCTCCAGCCCTCGGTCGTGGACCACCCGACGACGCGACCCGGGACCCTGCCCACGAACACCTTGCCGGCAGGGGACGGCTCGGCCTCGATGATCGACAGCCGGTCCAGGCCCAGGAAGGTGAATGCCTCCGGGTAGGGACCACCGACGGCGCGGATGAGGGCGTCGACGTCTCGAGTCGACTCTGACCAGTCGACGTCGCCGTCGTCGGGCAGCCGCGTGCAGCAGTAGGTGGCGTCGTCCTCCTCCTGGGCGACCCCGAGGTCTCCGCGCATCCGGCGGTCCACTGCTTGCGGCAGGATCTCCGCCTGGACGGCGTTGAGCCGGTCGTACAGCGTGCCGATGGTGTCGCGCGGCCCGATGGGGACGAGCTCCTGAGCAAGCACGCCACCGGCATCCAGGCCGGCCACGATGGAGTGCACGGTCACCGCAGCATGAGACTCGTGGTTGATGATCGCCCAGTTCACGTTCGCCCGGCCGCGGTAGCCGGGGAGCGGCGAGTAGTGCACGTTGACGAACGGGCACAGGCCCAGCACGGCGCCGGACAGGATCCGGTTGTACGACGAGACGACGACGCAGTCCGGTGCGTGGGTGGCGACGAGCTCGCCGATCTCACAGAGAGACGTCCGGATCTCCACCGGCACACCCGCGTCCCTCGCGTGCGCCGTCACCTCGTCCTCGGCGTCCCGGACGAGTGCGATCACGTCATGGGACCCGAGGAGGCTGTCGAGGGCGGTCCGGGTGGTCGGTCCGAAACCGATCAGGAGGACGCGCCACCGTGGCGAGCTAGATCCCATCGAGGAACTCCAGGTCGAAGGGGGTCCGGTCGGCCGCCGGCATCAGCAGGACGGAGGCGACCTTGAGGCCACCGGCCTGCAACCTCACGACGGGTTCCGGTCCCGGTTGGCTGGGCAGGATCGCCATGTGGCCGGCGGGCGGTGCCTCGACGGGCCAGTAGGCCACACCCAGCTCGTCCAACGAGGCACGGTCGATGTCACCCCAGAACTGCGTGACGACGGTCTCCGGCCACGCGGTGGCGATCCGCTTCAGGTCTGCCGAGCGGATCACGGGGGACCCAGTGGGGGTCAAGGACACGAGGAGGAAGTCCGGAACGAAGTCCGGGTCCATGTCCGCGAAGGACGTGGTCGAACGCACCACAGCGCCGGCCGAGGTGAGGCCGGCCTCGAGGTACGGCGCGAAGGGGTTGTCGCAGGCGACCAGGACGCACGTGTTGCGGACTGCGGTGCCTGCGTCGAACAGCAGCTTCACCGCCATGGTGCCCAGGTAGGAGAAGACATCGACCAGCGGGTGTCGCTCGTTCGTGCCGGCGACCTGGATGCCGCGACGCAGCGCCTCGTCGAGGGCGAGGTCGAAGCGACCCGCCTGGATCTCCCAGGACTCGAACATCAGCGGGAGCACGGCCGTGGGGCGCATCCGGCCGATGAGCTCGGTGCCGATCGGCCTGACATGCCCGCTGTTGGTGACCACGTCGGCGTGGTCGATCACCGACAGGGGACGATCCGTCCTCACCTCGATGCGGTCCAGCACGCCGGCCTCGACGGCCAGGTCGTGGGTGTGCCGGAGGACGTCCTCGACCGTGCCGTACCGGGTCGGGCGGGTGAAACCGTAGACGTGTCGGGCTCCGGCCAGGGCGGCGATGACGGGCGTGGTCGCGTAGGCACCCGTTGCGGCCTCGGTGACCACGACCGTGTCCGTGAGGTCGATGCGCATGTCGGCGACCGAGGCCTCGGCCAGGCGGACGAGTCGCTTCACGTCCATGCCCGGCAAGGTCCCGGGTGGGGTCATGCTGGCTCCTTCGTCTCGGGTGCCATTGTCGCCAAGACAGCGGTCGGTGTCGCGGGAAGTCGGCAACTGCGACCAACCTTGACAACGTCGTGTTGAATCGACAGGGAGGGCGACATGGGGGACGGCATGGCAGCAGTGTTGCGTGAGTCGGGGGAGCCGCGATGAGCTCGGTCAGCGTGGTCATCCCCTGCTACGGCTACGGCCACTTCCTCGAAGCGGCCGTCAGCAGCGTTCTCGACGAGCAGGACGGCGTCGATGTCCGGGTGCTCATCATCGACGACGCCTCGCCTGACGACAGTGCAGGCGTCGCCAGGAAGATCGCCGCATGTCGTCCGCAGGTCGAGGTGATCGTCCACGACGTCAACCAGGGCAACATCGCGACTTTCAACGAGGGACTTCTCGAGTGGGCCGATGGCGACTACTGCACGCTCTTGTCGGCCGACGACCGGGCCACCCCGGGGTCCCTCGGTCGGGCTGCGGACCTCCTGGATGCCCATCCTTCGGTTGGCATGGTCTACGGCCATGCGCTCTGGTTCCAGGACGGCACGCAGCTCCCGAAAGCCAGGACGGCCGTGCGGGGATGGTCGATCTGGTCGGGCCAGGAGTGGCTCGAGCAGCTCTTCCGGCAGGCGGAGAACCCGCTGACCACTCCGGAGGTCGTGGTGCGGACGTCGCTGCAGCGTCGCGTCGGCGGCTATGACCCGCAGCTGCCCAAGGCGGCCGACATGGAGCTGTTCATGAAGCTCGCCGTCCACGCCCAGGTCGGGTTCATGCGAGGCGTGGACCAAGCGTTCTACCGCCGCCACGACGCGAACATGAGCCAGGGTGTGACGGCACTGATGGACTTGCGCCAGCGGCGCGCCGTGTTCGAGGTCGTGCTGGAACGCTACGGAGAGAGGCTCGTGGACACCGACCGGATGTCCGAGGTGGTGCATCGGCAGCTAGGGCACGAGGCACTCTGGGCAGCCGGGCGCGTCTACGACCGCGGGCGGCTGCGCGAGTCCGAGCTCGGCCGGCGCGTCCTGGGTGGCGGTGGCCGTGAGGCCGAGCAGGACGTGGACGAGCTGCTGGCGTTCGCCGTGGACTGCTGGCCCGACGCCGCCGGCTCGCGGATCTACCGCACGATGACGTCACGCGGGCGGCTCGGTCCCCTGGAGCTGCAGTACCTGCTCAGCCAGAAGGGGCAATGGTGGCTACGCCGCCGCCTGTGGAAGCACCGGGGGTACTGAGCGGCCGCCGCCGCATCCTCTGTTTGAGGGATCCCTATCCGCGCCCGGCCCCCTAGCCTCGGAGCATGACCGCTGCCATCGGCTTGGCGGTCGTGGGGGCAGGGTACTGGGGGCCGAACCTGGTTCGGAACGCCATGGCGACGTCATCGTTCCGTCTGCGCTGGCTCTGCGACCTGGACGAGGAGCGTGCGCGTCGCGTCCTCGGGCCCTACGCGACCGTGCCCGCGACCGGCTCCTTCGAAGCGATCCTCGACGACGACACGGTGCAAGCCGTGGCCATCGCCACGCCCGCGGCCTCGCACTTCCCGTTGGCGATGGCGGCCCTCGACGCCGGCAAGCACGTGCTGGTGGAGAAGCCCCTGACCTCGGACCTTGCGGACGGGCAGAAGCTGGTGCAGGCGGCCCAGGACCGCGGGCTGGTCCTCATGTGCGACCACACGTACTGCTACACCTCCGCCGTGCAGGAGCTGCAGCGGCTCGTGCACAGCGGCGAGGTGGGCGACGTCCAGTTCGTCGACTCCGTCCGGATCAACCTCGGCCTGGTCCAGCCGGACGTCGACGTGCTCTGGGACCTGGCACCCCACGACATCTCGGTCCTCGACTACCTGCTCCCGCCCGGTGTCTCGGTGGTCGCTGCGGCTGCTCACGGCGCCGATCCGATCGGTCACGGGATGGCCTGTGTCGGGTACCTGACGCTGCGGCTCTCGAACGACGCCATCGCCCACGTCCATGTCAACTGGCTCAGCCCCGTGAAGATCCGGACGATGGTCATCGGGGGATCGAACCGCACGGTGGTCTGGGACGACATGAACCCCAGCCAGCGGCTGTCGGTCTACGACCGAGGCGTCGAACGATGGGCGTCTGACGAGCTCGGGCCCGACG
Source organism: Nocardioidaceae bacterium (assembly GCA_035765755.1). Taxonomy (GTDB): domain Bacteria; phylum Actinomycetota; class Actinomycetes; order Propionibacteriales; family Nocardioidaceae; genus DASSKA01. The sequence goes on along the minus strand of DASTWW010000068.1, from coordinate 25,606 downwards.
ACCGGAAGCAGGTACGGATCGCGTACCGAACCGGCGACATGGTCGCTCCGGCTTTGCGTGAGCACGAGGCGCTGCGATCGATGCTTGCCGAGTTCGCCGCCAGCATCACCGAGGGTCGCGCGCCGGCCACCGACGGCTCGGCCGGCCTGCGTGTCATGCGCGTCCTGGAAGCGGCAGCAAGGAGCCTGAGGCTCGACGGGGCCTTCGTGACGATAGGAGACATCGCGTGATCAACGGCTCTGTGTGCTTGGTGACCGGGGGAGCGGGCACGATCGGTTCCGGCATCGTCGACCAGCTCGTCGCGGCGGGCGCCGCCGAGATCCGCGTCCTGGACAACTTCGTGCGAGGGCGGAAGGAGAACCTCGCCGATGCGCTGACCTCGAGCCGGGTCCGGGTCATCGAGGGCGACATCCGGGACGAGGATCTGGTGCGCGACGCGACCATCGGCGCAGACCTGGTCTTCCACCAGGCGGCGATCCGGATCACACAGTGCGCCGAGGAGCCTCGGCTGGCGCTCGAGGTGCTGGCGGACGGGACGTTCAACGTGCTCGAGGCGGCGGTCGCTGCCCGCGTGCAGAAGGTCGTCGCCGCATCCTCCGCGTCCGTCTACGGCCTGGCGACCGAGTTCCCGACGCCCGAGCGAGAACCACCGTGGGCCAACGACACGTTCTACGGAGCTGCCAAGGTCTTCAACGAGGGCATGCTCCGCAGCTTCCACGCGATGTACGGGCTGGACTACGTGGCGCTGCGCTACTTCAACGTCTACGGGCCGCGCATGGACGTCCACGGCCTCTACACCGAGGTGCTGATCCGATGGATGGAGCGCATCGAGGCCGGCCGGTCCCCGCTGGTCCTCGGTGACGGTCAGCAGACGATGGACTTCGTGTTCACCGGCGACATCGCCCGCGCCAACCTCCTGGCGGCCGAGGCGCAGGTCACGGACGCGGTGTTCAACATCGGAAGCAACACCGAGACCAGCCTGTTGGGCCTGGCCGAGGTTCTGCTCGAGGTGATGGGGAGCGACCTCACCGTGGAGTTCGGTCCGGCGCGGACGGTGAACGGTGTGACCCGGCGGCTGGCGTCGATCGAGGCCGCGGAGCGGCGGCTGGGGTGGAAGCCGGAGGTGGACCTCGAGCAGGGGCTCGAACGCCTCGTCGACTGGTGGCGCGCGGAGCGCAGGCACGCATGATCCCGGTCATGAAGCCGTGGCTGGGTGACGAGGAGGCCCGCGCCGCCGCGGAGGCCGTGTGCTCCGGTTGGGTCGCCCAGGGGCCCAGGGTCGCCGAGTTCGAGTCGCGTTTCGCCGCACGCGTCGGGGCTCAGCACGGGGTGGCCGTCTCGTCGTGCACGACGGCGTTGCACCTGGCCCTGCACCTGCTGGGAGTCGGGCCCGGCGACGAGGTCGTCGTGCCGTCGTTGTCGTTCGTGGCCACCGCCAACTGCGCTCGGTACGTCGGTGCGACGACCGTTTTCGCCGACGTCGAGCCCGGGGACGGCAACCTCAGCGCCCGGACGGTGGAGGCGGTCCTGACCGAGCGCACGAGTGCCGTCGTCGTCGTCGACCAGGGCGGGTCGCCCGCGGACGTGGCGCCGCTCCGGGAGCTCCTCGCGAGGCGAGGGATCGCTCTGGTGGAGGACGCCGCGTGCGCGGCGGGGTCCCGCTACCACGGCGCGCCGGCGGGTGCCGGGGCGACTGTGGCGGCGTGGTCCTTCCACCCGCGCAAGCTCCTCACCACGGGCGAGGGCGGAATGCTGACGATCGAGGACCCCGAGCTGGCCTCCAGGGCGCGCCGCTTGCGAGAGCACGGGATGAACATCAGCGCCGCCGACCGGCACACCAGCCGGCAGCCGGTCATCGAGAGCTATCTCGAGATCGGGTTCAACTACCGGATGACCGACATCCAGGCTGCCGTCGGTCTGGTGCAGCTGGCCAAGCTCGACGAGATGGTGCGCAGGAGACGTGACCGCGCCTGCCGTTACCAGGCGATGCTGTCCGACGTGCCCGGTCTGCGGACGGTGCGGGACCCGGCCTGGGGCGAGTCGAACTTCCAGTCCTTCTGGGTCGAGCTCGACGACGGGTACCCGCTGAGCCGCAACCAGCTTCTCGCCGCGCTCGCCGCCGAGGGCATCTCGGCACGCCCCGGAATCATGGCCGCGCACCGCCAGCCCGCCTACGCCGACCACCCTCACGTCGACCTGCCCGTCACCGAGCGGCTGACCGACAACACCCTGATCCTGCCGCTCTTCCACACCATGGACGACGCCGACCAGGCCGCCGTGGTGAGAGCCGTTCGTCGCGCTGCCGGGATCGGGTCAGGCCCGTGACGCGCCTCCGCTCCCGAGCCGCGCCAGGATTCTGAGGAGGCCCCATCGTGCATACAATTCCGCTGGTCGACCTGTCCGTGCAGCAGCGGCAGATCGCCGAGGAGGTGGCGGCCGGCTTCGCCGAGGTGCTCGCCACCGGTGACTTCATCGGCGGCAAGGCAGTCGCCGCGTTCGAGCAGGAGTACGCCGACTTCGTGGGCGCCGGCTCTTGCGTGGGCGTGGCCAACGGCACCGATGCGCTGGAGATGGCGCTCCGGGCCAACGCGATCGGCAGTGGCGACGAGGTGGTCATGCCGGCGAGCACCTTCATCGCCACCGCCGAGGCGGTCGTGCGTGCGGGCGCCACGCCGGTCTTCGTGGACGTCGATGACGACGCGCTCCTGATCGACCCGACCCGCGTCACGGGAGCGCTGACGGAGCGGACGCGAGCGGTCATCGCAGTCGACCTCTACGGCCAGGTCGCCCCCGTCGAGCGGCTTCCGTCGTCGCTGGCCGAGCGGGGCATCGTCGTCATCGAGGACGGCGCGCAGTCACAGGGCGCGCGCCGACACGGGCGACCCGCCGGACGCTTCGGTCGGGTCGCCGCGACGAGCTTCTACCCTGGCAAGAACCTCGGCGCGTACGGCGACGCGGGCGCCGTGGTCACCGATGACGCCGCCCTGGCTCACCAGGTGCGCCTCCTCGGTGGGCACGGCAGCTCGACGAAGTACCAGCACTCGCACTTCGGGTTCAACTCTCGGTTGGACACCCTGCAGGCGGTGGTGCTCCGGGCGAAGCTGCGGCGGCTGCAGGAGTGGAACGCCGAGCGTCGTGCTGCGGCAGAGCTGTACGACGACCTGCTCGCCGGCATCCCCGGCCTTCGCCTCCCGGTGACGCTTCCGGGCAACGAGCACGTGTGGCACCTGTACGTGGTGAGGGTGCAGGACCGTGACGAGGTGCTGCGCGAGATTCGCGCCAAGGGGGTCGCCGCGAGCGTCCACTACCCGGTGCCCGTTCACCTGACCCCGGCGATGGCCAGGTTCGGAGCCGGAGAGGGCAGCATGCCGGTGAGCGAGCAGGCAGCCGGCGAGATTCTCTCGCTGCCGATCTACCCGGGCATCACCGTGGACCAGCAGGAGCGCGTCTCCGACACACTGCGTACCACGCTCCGTGCGGGCTCGGACTGAGCGCGACCGCGGTCGGCCCGAGCATCCCGCAGCCATGAGCGTCCACGAGCAGGAGCCGAAGGAGCACCTCGGGAGGCGCGCCGCATCCGGGTTCCTCTGGTTGGCCGCCCAGAAGTGGGTCGCGCGCCTCAGTGGCTTCGCCACCCTCATCGTGCTGACGCACCAGATCTCGCCGCGAGACTTCGGGGTCGTCGCCGCCGCCATGACGGTGATCCCCACCGTGTACCTGCTCGCGGACCTGGGCTTCTCGACGTACCTGTTGCAGGCCGACGGACCCGACCAGGTGAGCCTGAGCACCGCGTTCTGGACGTCGGTGGCCGCGGCGCTGGCGCTGTCCGCGGGACTGCTGGCCATCGCCCCGCTGCTCGCGATGGCGTTCCAGATCGCCGAGCTGTCCGCGGTCCTGCGAATGCTGGTCTTCGCGGTGGTGCCGACGGTGGTGGCCGGCGTGCCGCTGTCCCTGCTCAGGCGCAACATGGAGTTTCGGTCCGTGGCCCTGCAGAGCCTTGTCGCGGCTCTGCTCGGCCAGGTCGTGGCGGTCGTGCTCGCGCTGCGTGGCGGCGGCGTCTGGGCCCTCGTGAGCCAGGTGATCGTCATGCAGTGGGCGGTGGCGGTGCTGGCGTGGTGGCGTGCCGGGTGGCTGCCTTCGCTGCTGCTGTCGTGGCCCCGGCTCCGGCAGATGGCCGTCTTCGGCGTGCGCGTATCGACAGTCGACGTCGTGGGGACCCTGCGGCTCCTGGCCGAGAGCTGGATCGTCACGGTGGCGCTCGGGCCGGCTGGCCTCGGCCTGCTCAACATCGGTCAGCGGCTCGTCCTGGTCGCCCAGGACCTCGTCGCAGCCTCGATGGTGCCCGTCTCGACGGTCGCGTTTGCACGCGTGCGTGGCTCCGCCGACCGGCTGCGCACGTCGTACCTCAAGGCCCTGGGGGTGGTGTACGCCGTGGTCTCCCCGGTGATGCTTCTGCTCGTGGTCACCGCTCCGGAGCTCATCCCCCTTCTCTTCGGAGCCCGGTGGAGCGCGAGCGTGCCGCCTGCACAGGCGCTGGCTGTCGCGGGCATCATCACCCTCGGTGCGATGCTGGACCATGGACTCTTCTACGGTCTCGGTCGCCCCGGCAGCTGGCTCAGCTACGCCGTGGTCGTCGACGGGGCGACCGTGGCGACCACCGCCTTCGCCGTGCGTTGGGGCCTCGTCGGCGTCGCCGTGGGATTCGTGGCGGTCGCCTTCCTCGCCACGGTCGCCCGCTGGGTGCTGGTGTCGCGGATGCTCGGATGGAACCTTCGAGACGTGGCACGGCCGTTCGTCGGCGTGGCCCCCGCCACGGCAGTCTCGATGGTCATCGGGGTGATCGCGTTGAAGACGGTCCCGGGCCAACCCCTTGCCGGGATCCTCGTGGCCGGGGTCCTCACCGTGGTCGCGCATCTCTTCCTGCTGCGCCTCGTGGCGCCCGGGATCATCAGCGACGCCCTCGGCATCCTTCCCCTGCCCGACGAGCTTGCCGCCCGCACCGCCCGGCTGTTCGGCCTGCCTCGCGCTCACCGGCCAACGCGCTGGCGCGGTGCCCCGTGAGGGCGTCATGACCGCCGACGCAGACCGGATCGTCGTGGTGGGCGCGGGCCTGGTGGGTCTGGCGATCGCGCAGCGACTCGTGCTCTCCGGGCGCGAGGTGGTGGTCGTGGACAAGGAGGAGCGCGTCGCTGCGCACCAGTCGGGGCACAACTCGGGTGTCGTGCACTCGGGGATCTACTACACGCCGGGCTCGCTCAAGGCCCGGCTGTGCCGTCGCGGAGTCGCCCTCCTCCGTGAGTACTGCGCCGAGCATCGGCTGGAGTACCGCGAGATCGGCAAGGTGATCGTCGCGAAGGACGCCTCGGAGCTAGGACGGTTGGCTGACCTCGAGGAGCGAGCTCGTGCCAACGGAGTGCCTGGCGTACGCCGCCTCGGACCCGCAGGGCTCCGCGACCTCGAGCCGAACGTCGTGGGCGTCGCTGCTCTTCACTCGCCCAGCACTGCCATCGTCGACTACTCGGCGGTGGCCCGATCGCTGGCCGCGACTGTCGTCGACCACGGCGGCCAGGTCCGGCTGGGCGAGGAGGTGCGGGCCATCACGGCGCGCGGCCAGGGGGCCACGGTGACCACGAGCCGCGGTGTGGTCGAGGCCGGCCAGGTGGTGATCTGTGCGGGCCTCCAGTCGGACGTCCTCGCGCGCGTGGCCGGGGACGGGGAGGCCCCCGCGATCGTGCCGTTCCGCGGCGAGTACCTCCGCCTGGTGCCGGATCGGGCGCACCTGGTGCGCGGCTTGGTCTACCCCGTGCCGGACCCCGCCTACCCGTTCCTCGGGGTGCACTTCACGCCGCGGATCGATGGTTCTGTCGACATCGGCCCGAACGCGGTGCTGGCCACGGCCCGCGAAGGGTACCGGCGCCGCGACTTCGACGCCGGCCACCTGTGGCAGGTGGTGCGGTGGCCCGGTGCGCGTGCGCTCTTCCGTCAGCACTGGCGCACTGGGGTCCATGAGCTGCACGGGTCCCTCTCGAAGCGTGCCTACGTCAAGGGTGCCCGCGCCTACGTTCCCTCGCTGCGGAGGACCGACGTCGTGCGGGCCGGCGCCGGGGTGCGGGCCCAGGCCGTGGATCGGGACGGCGGACTCGTCGACGACTTCCGGATCAGCACCCTCGGGCCGGTCACGGCCGTTCGCAACGCCCCCTCACCGGCGGCGACGTCGGCCCTGGCGATCGCCGAGCACGTCGTCGGTCTTGTCGCTGCCGCCCGCTCCCGACGTACGCCCTGAGAAGCGTTGCCGCCCAGAGGGCGTTGATCGGGCAGCAACAACGGTTCGCGTGACCCGTAGTGGTAGCCGTTTCGGCCTAGCGGCAGCAACAACGGTTCGCGTGACCCGTTGCTGTCGGGATCGCCGCCGACGACCGGGCAGCCAGGCGGCCGACGGCCCCGGGCTACATGCCCTCGACCTCGTCAGCGGGTCTTGGGCTGCGGCTTGAACCGCCGAACCTCCTGGGGCCAGCCGCACGCCTCCGCGACCTTGCCGGCCCACATCCTGGCGGCGTCCTCGTCGGCCACGTCCACCACGGTCAGACCGCCCAGGAACTCCTTGGTCTCGACGTAGGGCCCGTCGGTGAACGTCAGGGTGCCGCTGGTCGCGTCCGCGCTGAAGGCCAGCTCGACCTCCTCCTCAAGCCCCCCGGCGAACACGTACACGCCCGCGGCCTTCATCTCGTCCAGGACCGCCATCGCGAGCGGCCCTCGCCCGCGGAACCACTCCTCGCTGTGGTCGCCCACCCACTGCTGGTTGAAGAAGATCAGGTACTCGGTCACGCCTGCTCCTTGCCTCCGGTAGCGGACCCGGTGCCCGCCTCAACCTGTTCAACGAACGGCGTCCGGCGGATGCGACAACCTCAGGCGGGGAACTTCACCCCGGTGTTGCTGTGGCAGCGGTAGCCGTTCGGGTTCTTGGCAAGGTACTGCTGGTGGTAGTCCTCGGCGTAGTAGTACGTCGGAGCGGGGACGATCTCGGTGGTGATCGGGCCGTACCCGCGGCGTACCAGCTCCGGCTCGTAGGCCTCCTTGAGCTTGCGGGCGGTCTCCTCCTGCTCAGGCGTCGAGGTGTAGATCGCCGAGCGGTACTGCGTGCCGATGTCGTTGCCCTGCCGCATCCCCTGGGTCGGGTCGTGGAACTCGAAGAACGCCTTGACCAGGTTCGCGTAGGAGACCACGGACGGGTCGTACACCACGCGCACCGCCTCGGTGTGCCCGGTGCGGCCGCTGCACACCTCGTCGTACGACGGGTGCGGGGTGTGCCCGCCGGCGTACCCGACGGAGGTGGACCAGACCCCTGGCATCTGCCAGAAGATCTCCTCCGCGCCCCAGAAGCAGCCCAACCCGAACAGCGCCACCCGGAATCCCTCGGGGATGTTCGACTCGTCGGTGACCACCGGGGCGTCCAGCACCAGGTGCTTGTCGGCGATGCTGAACCAGCGCTCCGCGCGGCCGGATAGGGCCTGTTCGGGGGTCGGCATCTCCTGCTTGCGGTGGAACAGCACGGTCATCTCCTCGCCGTCGAGCCTCGTCGAACCGACATCGTGTCGATATCGCGACCTATGCGTCGCGGTTCGCTTACCGCTATCGGTAACGGTCGGGCGGTGGGAATCCTTCCCGAGCGGGGAGGGGAGCGGCCCGGCCGGTAGGGTCGCGGCCATGACCGAACAGCTGCACAAACCCGGGTTCGAGACCCGCGCGATCCACGCCGGCTCCGAGCCCGACCCGACCACCGGCGCGGTCACCCCGCCGATCTTCGCCACCAGCACCTACAAGCAGGACGGCGTCGGCGGGCTGCGCGGCGGCTATGAGTACTCCCGCTCGGGGAACCCGACCCGGGCCGCGCTCGAGGAGTGCATCGCCGCGCTCGAGGACGGCGACCGCGGGTTCGCGTTCGCCAGCGGTCTCGCCGCCGAGGACACTCTGCTTCGCAGCGTCTGCCGCCCCGGCGACCATGTGGTCATCCCGAACGACGCGTACGGCGGGACCTACCGGCTGTTCGCGAAGGTGGCCCAGCCGTGGGGGCTGGAGCACAGCTCGGCGCCCATCGCGGACGTGGACGCCGTGCGCGCGGCGATCCGGCCGGGGCAGACCAAGCTGGTCTGGCTCGAGACGCCGACCAACCCGCTGCTGAACGTCGGCGACATCGAGGCGATCGCCGCGGTGGCCCACGAGGCCGGTGCCTTGCTGCTGGTCGACAACACCTTCGCCTCGCCGTACCTCCAGCAGCCGCTCACCCTCGGCGCGGACGTGGTGGTGCACTCCACCACGAAGTACTGCGGCGGGCACTCCGACGTCGTCGGCGGCGCGCTGGTGGTCCGCGACCACGAGCTCGCCGACAAGATCGCCTTCCACCAGAACTCCATCGGCGGGGTGGCCGGACCGTTCGACTCCTGGCTGGTGCTGCGCGGGCTGAAGACCCTCGCGGTGCGCATGGAGCGGCACTGCGACAACGCCGAGGCGGTCGTGGACTTCCTGAGCCGGCACAGCGCCGTGTCACAGGTGGTCTACCCCGGCCTGGAGGAGCACCCCGGCCACGCGGTGGCCGGCAAGCAGATGAAGAGGTACGGCGGGATCGTCTCCTTCCGGGTCGCCGGCGGCGAGCAGCGGGCTCTCGACGTCTGCGGGAAGGCGCAGGTGTTCACGCTCGGGGAGTCCCTTGGCGGCGTGGAGTCGCTGATCGAGCACCCGGGCAAGATGACCCATGCCTCGGTGGCCGGCACCGACCTCGAGGTGCCCAGCGACCTGATCCGTCTCAGCGTCGGCATCGAGACCGCCGCCGACCTGATCGCCGACCTCGACCACGCCCTGGGCTGACAGGCCGGGCCGATGGGACTGGGCCGATGGGACTGGGCTGATGGGACTGGGCTGATGGGATTGGGCTGACGTGACGCTGGTCTGCTGCGTCGACTTCGGCTCCACGTTCACCAAGGCGGCGCTGGTCGACGTCGACGAGGGTGCCTTGGTGGCCACCGCGGAGCACCGTACGACGATCGACACCGACGTGCTCGACGGCTGGGAGGCCTGTCTCGAGGAGCTCGCCACTGGACGTCCCGAGGCCCGGGACGCCGAGGTGCTGGCCTGCTCCTCGGCCGGCGGCGGGCTGAGCATCGCGGTGGTCGGCAACGAGGAGCTGGTCACCGCGGAGGCCGGCCGCCGGGTCGCGCTCTCCAGCGGCGGGAAGGTCGTCCACGTGGCCAGCGGTGGCCTGGACCGGGACGGCGCGCGCCTGCTGCGCGAGACACGTCCGGACGTGGTGCTGCTGGTCGGCGGGACCGACGGCGGGAACGCCGAGGTGCTGCTCGGCTGCGCGACGGCCCTGGCCAAGGCCCGGTGGCGCTCCCCGGTGGTGGTCGCCGGCAACGTGGAGGCCCGCGACGAGGTGGCCGCGCTGCTGGAGGGCGCCGGCACGCCGTACGTCCTCGCCGACAACGTGGTGCCGCAGATCGGCGTGCTCGCCCCCGACTCGGCGCGGGCGGCCACCCGGGAGATGTTCCTGCGGCACGTGATCGGCGGCAAGCACCTGTCCGCCCGGGCGGACTTCACCGCGATGGTCCGCGGCGCCACCCCCGACGTGGTGCTCACCGCGGTCGAGCTGCTCGCGCACGGCCTGGACGAGGAGCACCCCGGTGCCGGTGACGTGGCGGTGGTCGACGTGGGCGGCGCGACCACCGATGTGCACTCGGTCGTCGAGGTGGACCCGGAGGACGCCGGGCTGGCCCGCGAGGTGGTGGCCACCGTGCCGGTCACCCGCACCGTGGAGGGCGACCTCGGCATGCGCTGGAGCGCGGTGTCCACGGTGGCCGAGGCGGTGCGCGCCGGCCTGCTCGACCCACACGACCGGGCCCGGCTGGACCACGCCGCCCAGCGCCGGCACGCCGACCCCGGGCTGCTGCCCGACGACGACGCGGGCCGGGCGCTCGACCGGGAGATCGCCTCGCTGGCCATCGGCGTCGCGCTGCGCCGGCACGCCGGCCGCGCCCGGGTGGTGTTCGGGCCCGACGGCCGCCTGGTGGAGCGCACCGGCACGGACCTGCGCGAAGTGGACCTTCTGGTCGGCTCCGGCGGGGTGCTGAGGTACGGCGGAGGTGGGGCCCGCTCCGCGCTGACCCAGCGGCTCGACGACTCGGGCGGATGGCAGGTGCCGCGCGACCCGCGCACGGTGATCGACACCGACTACGTCCTGGCCCCGGCCGGCCTGCTCGCCGAGGCGCACCCGGAGGCGGCGTACGCATTGCTGCAGCGGCTCATCCAGCCCTGAGGCTTCGGACCTCATCGGTCCCCGGCACCGCATACCCTTGCCCGCATGGACGTTCGGCGGCGGCTGTCCCGCAGCATGACCCGGCTTCGCGCCGCGCAGCAGCGCAGGTCCGAAGAGGAGTTCGCCCGGCGCGTGGCGCAGCACACCGAGCTCCGTGCCCAACCGGTCACCGTGATGGCCGGCCGCTCCAACTTCGCGCAGGCCCGGGTGCCGCACGGCATGGACCTGACCGCTGCCTGGGCCTGGCGGTTCCTGGTGATCGCAGCCGCAGGCGTGGCGATCGGCTACACCATCGGGAAGTTCTCGGTGATCGTGCTGCCCGTGGTGGTCGCGGTGCTGATCGCAGCGCTCGCGGTCCCCGTCGTGGACGGGATGCAGCGCGGCGGCGTTCCGCGGCGGCTGGCCGCGCTGCTGGTCGTGGTCGGCGGGCTGGTGTTCGTCGGGCTGCTGCTCACCTTCGTCGGGCAGCAGGTCGCCCAAGGAGCCAACGACCTCGCCCGTCAGGTCGTCGACGGGCTGGAGCAGATCCGGCTGTGGCTGCGCGACGGGCCGCTGCACGCCAGCGACTCGCAGATCAACGGCTACATCACCCAGGTGCAGGACCTGATCACCTCCGGCAACCAGCACGTGGTCACCCGGATCACCGAGGTGGGCACGGCGCTCGGGCACATCGTGGCCGGGTTCTTCATCGTGCTGTTCGCGACGTACTTCTTCCTCGCCGACGGCGCCGCCATCTGGGGCTGGCTGGTGCGGATCTTCCCGCGCGCGGCCCGCGGCCGAGCCGACTCCTCCGGTCGGGTGGCCTGGGTCTCGCTGACCGCGTTCGTGCGGGCCACCGTGCTCGTGGCGCTCACCGACGCGATCGGCGTGACGCTGGTGGCGCTGATCCTCAAGGTGCCGTTCGCTCCTGCCATCGGGGTGCTGGTGTTCCTCGGCGCCTTCATCCCGCTCATCGGCGCCACCCTGTCCGGGTCGGTGGCGGTGCTGGTGGCCCTGGTCGCGCACGGCCCGCTGGTCGCGCTGCTGATGCTGGGCGGGGTGGTCCTGGTGCAGCAGATCGAGGCACACGTCCTGCAGCCGTTCCTGCTCGGCCGGTTCGTGCGGGTGCACCCGCTGGGGGTGATCCTGGCGCTCGGCTGCGGGGTGATCGTGGCGGGCATTGCCGGTGCCCTGGTGGCCGTGCCGCTGGTCGCGGCCCTCAACGCGGTGGTGCTGCACCTGGCGGATACGGCCGGCACTGCCGAGCCGGCGGGACCCGCTGAGCCCGCCTGACCGGTTCGGGAGCCGGCGTCAGCGTCCGTTCCCGCGACGCTTCCACCAGGCCCGGAACAGCAACGCCGCACCGACCACCACCAGGCCGATCAGCACGTAGAGGCTGTACTTCGTGATCTGCTCGTAGATCACGTCGATGTGGTCGCCGGCGAAGTAGCCGACCATCGACCAGGTGCCCACCCACAGCACCGCGCCGAGGAAGTTGAACACCACGAACTTCTGCCAGCGCATCGAGGACGTGCCGGCGATGATGCCGTTGAGCTGCCGGAGCCCCTCGATGAACCGAGCCACCACCACGACACCGCCGCCGTGCTTTTCGAAGAAGTGCTCGGCCTTGTCCAGCCGCTCGGGGGTGATGAACACGTACTTCCCGTAGCGCTCGACGACCCGGCGTCCGCCGTACGCCCCGATGGCGTAGCCGATGTTGTCTCCGATCACGGCCGCGACGACGCCGATGATGACGACCAGGGCGATGTTCAGCTTCCCGGCGCCGGCGTAGACCGCGGCCGCGATCAGGATGGTCTCCCCGGGCACCGGGATCCCGAAGTCCTCCAGGGTGATGAAGCCGCCGACCGCCAGGTAGCCGTACTGGTTCAGTACCGGGGCAAGACTGGCCAGCACTCCCGGCAGCGTGTGGTGGTGGCTCATGGTCGTCGATCCTTCCAGCCCACCCTCCCGGTCCCGGCACCGGCAGCCCTTATCGTGTCGGCATGACGACTCAACGGGACGTCGACGAAGCCGTCCCCGCACCGACCCTTTCCGAGATCGAGGCCGCCAAGGAGCTGCTACGCGGAGTCGCGATCGAGACACCGATGGAGGAGTCGCGCTGGCTGTCGGCCGCCGCGGGGGGACCGGTGCTGCTCAAGTGCGAGAACCTCCAGCGCACCGGCTCGTTCAAGATCCGGGGCGCCTACCTGCGAATGTCCCGGCTCGCCGCGGAGGAGCGGGAGGCCGGTGTGGTCGCGGCCAGCGCCGGTAACCACGCGCAGGGGGTGGCCCTCGCGGCCCAGCTGCTGGGCATCAAGTCCACCGTGTTCATGCCGGAGGGAGCACCGATCCCGAAGGAGAAGGCGACCCGCGGGTACGGCGCCGACGTGGTCTTCCACGGACACTCCGTCGACGACGCGCTGGTCGCCGCCAAGGAGTTCGCCGCCGAGACCGGTGCGGTCCTGATCCACCCCTTCGACCATCCCGACATCGTCACCGGACAGGGCACCTGCGGCCTCGAGGTCATCGAGCAGTGCCCGCCGGTACGCACCGTGCTGGTGCCGACCGGCGGCGGCGGGCTGATCGCCGGGATGGCCACCGCCATCAAGGGCCGCAACCCCGACGTACGGGTGATCGGGGTGCAGGCGGAGGGCGCTGCCGCCTACCCTGAGTCGCTGCGGCAGGGGCATCCGGTGGCGCTGGGCTCGATGAGCACGATGGCCGACGGCATCGCGGTCGGCTGTCCCGGCCAGGTGCCGTTCCAGGCCATCCAGCAGTACGTCGACGAAGTGGTCACCGTCTCGGAGGAGGCGCTGTCACGGGCGCTGCTGATGTGCCTGGAGCGGGCCAAGCTGCTCGTGGAACCGGCCGGCGCGGCCGCGGTGGCCGCGATCCTCGAGGAGCCGGACCGGTTCCAGACACCTGCGGTGGCAGTTCTGTCCGGCGGCAACGTCGACCCGCTGCTGCTGATGCGGGTGATCCGGCACGGCATGGCCTCCGCCGGGCGGTACCTCTACTTCCGGGTGCTGATCCCCGACCTGCCGGGTGGGCTCGCCAAGCTGTTGTGCGAGCTCGCCGAGGTGGAGGCGAACGTGCTGGACGTGGTCCACGAGCGCACCTCGTCGCGGTTGCACCTCGACGAGGTGGAGGTCGTGCTCCAGGTGGAGACGCGCGGGCCGCAGCACGCGGAGCGGGTGCTGGCCCGGCTCCGCGAGTGCGGCTACCACGTCAGCGAGTGATCAGCCCGTGTAGGGCACCGCGTCGACGATCTCGACCTTCAGCTGCTTGCCGTGCGGCGCGGCGTAGCTGACCGTGTCGCCCTTCTTGGCTCCGATGATCGCCGATCCGAGCGGCGACTGCGGCGAGAACACCTGGAGGCCCGCGGTGGTCTCCTCCATCTCGCGGGCGCCGAGCAGGAACGTCTCCACCTCGTCGTCGTCGACGAACCGGTAGGTGACCTTCATGCCGGGCTCAACCACGCCGTCGTCGGCGGGCGTCTCGCCCACCTGGGCGCGGCGCAGCATGTCCTCGAGCTGGCGGATCCGGGCTTCGACCTTGCCCTGCTCCTCGCGCGCGGCGTGGTAGCCCCCGTTCTCCTTCAGGTCGCCCTCCTCGCGGGCGGCGCTGATCCGCGCGACGATCTCCGTGCGGACGGGGCCACGCAGCTGCTCGAGCTCGCCCTGGAGCTTGTCGTAGGCGTCCTGGGTCAGCCAGATCACGTCTTGCTCGGTCGACTGGGTCACGGTTGGGGTGCTCCTACTGCTTGTCGGGGGCCGCGGGTCGGCATGACGTGGCATGCGCCGCCACGGCTGCGTGCAAGGCAAGTAACGAAGTTTACCAACGCCCGCCAGGGTTGGCCCAATTTCGGGCAGGGTTCAGCCCTTGGGCACGCAGCGGACCAGCTGGACGTTGTAGGCGCGCCGCTCGGTGCGGATCGTCGTGGTGAGGGTGGTGCTGGCCGGACGCGGCGGGCCGACGGACAAGGCCAGCTCGCCCACCACGGCGTGGTCGGCGGCCACCGCCTGAAGCACGCAGGACGCGGTCATCTGCGGGTCGGGCCGGGTGACGGAGACCTTGGCGACCACCGCGTGCTGTCCCGGTGGCCGGAAGGAAACCAGCTGCGCGGAGATGGTGGACCGGTTGTGCGTCACGATCGCCCAGACCAGCCAGGCCAGCGCGACGACGGCCAGCACCGCGACCCCGGCCACGAGGGCCGTACGTGCCGGCCTGCGGCCGGTGCCGTATCGCTGTGCCAGGTCGCTCACCGCTACATCCTAGGATTGGCGTCATGCTGCGCTTGATGCACGTGCACGCCCACCCCGACGACGAGTCGAGCAAGGGTGCTGCCACCACCGCGAAGTACGTCGCCGAGGGCGTCGACGTGCACGTGGTCACCTGCACCGGAGGCGAGCGGGGCTCCATCCTGAACCCGAAGATGGACCGGCCCGACGTGCTCGCCAACATCGCCCAGATCCGCCGCGAGGAGATGGACCGGGCCAGGGAGATCCTCGGCGTCCGCCAGGACTGGCTGGGCTTCGTCGACTCCGGGATGCCGGAGGGCGACCCGCCTCCGCCGCTGCCCGAGGGCTGTTTCGCCCTGCAGCCGGTCGAGGAGGCGGCCGAGCCGCTCGTCCGGCTGGTGCGCGAGCTGCGGCCGCACGTGATGACGACGTACGACGAGAACGGCGGCTACCCGCACCCCGACCACGTGATGTGCAACCGGGTCGCCGTCGCAGCCTTCGAGGCCGCCGGCGACCCGGAGCGGTACCCAGACGCGGGTGAGCCGTGGCAGCCGCTGAAGCTGTACTACCACCACGGCTTCCACCGCGAGCGCACCCAGGCCTTGCACGACGCGATGGTGGCCCTCGGCCTGGAGTCGCCCTACGCCGAGCGGCTGGAGAAGTGGGCTCCGGACCCCGAGCACGCCCGCCGGATCACCACCCGGGTGCCGTGCGCGGAGTACTTCCAGGTCCGGGACCAGGCGCTGCTCGCGCACGCCACCCAGATCGACCCGGACGGCGCCTGGTTCGCCTGCCCGCTCGACGTGCACCAGCGGGCCTGGCCGACCGAGGACTTCGAGTTGGCCCGCACCCACGTGGAGGTGGACCTGCCCGAGGACGACCTGTTCGCGGGGGTCCGCGAGCTGGTGGGGAGCCGGGTATGACGGGCGCCCTGGGTCCGATCCTCGGGACGGTGCTCGCGAAGGCGCCGCCGAACCCCAACGACGTGGTCGGCGGCTGGGTCGCCTTCGTGGTGGTGATCGCCATGGGCGCTGCCGTGGTGTTCCTCTACTTCAGCCTCAAGAAGCAGCTCGGCAAGGTGAACTTCGAGGAGCAGCCCGACCCGCGCCAGCCGCCGGCCGAGCAGCGGGAGCAGCCCCGCGCCTCGGAGCCGGGCACCGACCGCCCGAACGGCACCGCCTAGCACCGGGGCGGGTGACCTAAGCATTCGCTGAACCGGTCGTTGACGGCCTGAGCGCAGCGGTCCACGCTTCGCGCGTGGCCAGACCCAGCGACCCTGCCCGTCCAGCCGACCGAGCAGACCCGGCGTGCCCAGCCGACGCCGTGGTGTGGCACGGGCTGATGGCGGTGTGGATGGCGGTGATGCTCACCGTCTCGGTGTCCGGGGTGTACGACGCGGTGGCGCTCGGCCTGTTCGCGGTCGGCACCGGCTGGGCCACGATCCGGCTGGCCGCAGCGCGCGGCTGGGTGGCGTACCTGCGCCTCTGCATCTGCTGCGGCGGCATGGTCGTCATGCTGCTGCCCGCGGCCACGGTGGCCGCTTCATCGGCCGAGGCGATGTCGCGGATGCCCGGGATGCCGTGGATGCCCGAGATGCCGCCGATGCCCGGGATGCCGGGCATGCCGGCGGGTCGAGCGCCGATGACCGCCCCGGTCGGCGTGCCTGATGTCGTCACGGTGCTCCTCGTGGCGGCGCTGCTCGTGGTGGCGGCTTCGCAAGCGAGCGCAATGAGGCATCGCCGGGACGCAGATCGGTGGGCCCGGCGCCTGGAGATCTCCACCGCCACGACGATGGCGCTGATGCTCGGCCTGGCCCTCTGACGAGCAGCGGCACGCCCGAATTAAGCGAGCGCTTAACGCGCCGTTGACCGGGGTGCCGGAGCGGACGACAGTTGCCGCACCATCGCCGCACGTGAGGAGCCCGAGTCATGCAGGTTCCTGCCCCGTTCGAGTACGAGCGTGCCACCAGCGTGGAGCACGCCCTGCAGCTGCTGGACCAGCGAGGGGAGGAGGCCCGGCTGATCGCCGGCGGGCACAGCCTGATCCCGATGATGAAGCTGCGGCTGGCCGACCTCGAGTACGTCATCGACATCAACGACCTGCACGGCGAGCTCGGCTACGTGCGGATCGGCGCCGACGAGGTGCGCATCGGAGCACTGACCCGGCACCGGGAGCTGCTCGAGTCGCCGGAGCTTTCGGCGCTGTTCCCGATCTTCGCCGACGCCGAGAGGGTGATCGCCGACCCGGTCGTCCGCAACCGCGGCACGATCGGTGGGTCGCTGTGCCAGGCCGACCCGTCCGAGGACCTGTCCGCAGTGTGCACGACGTTGGACGCCTCCTGCGTCATCCGCGGACCCGCCGGCGAGCGGGTGGTCTCCATGGAGGACTTCCACCGGGGACCGTACGAGACCGCGGTCGAGCACGGTGAGATGCTCACCGAGATCCGGCTGCCGGTGCGGCCGAACGGGTCGAGCGCCTACGCCAAGGTGGAGCGGCGGGCCGGCGACTGGGCGGTCACTTCCGCCGGCGCGGCGGTCTGGATGGACGGACCGCGGATCGTCGACGCCCGGGTCGGGCTCGCCGCGGTCGGCCCGAACACCACCGGCATCCCGGCCATCTCCGAGGCGCTCCGCGGCCATGAGCCGTCGGAGGAGCTGTACTCCCGCGCCGGCGAGCTCGCCGCGCAGAGCTGCTCACCGACCACCGACAACCGCGGATCCGCGGACTACAAGCGGCACCTCGCCGACGAGCTCACCCGCCGCACCCTGCGGCGCGCGGTCGAGCGGGTGCAGGCCGGCCTGGCCGGCGACCAGGGAAGGAGCCGGTGAGATGCAGGTGACGATGACGGTCAACGGCGAGACGGTCACTCGGGACATCGAGGGCCGGATGCTGCTGGTCCACTTCCTGCGCGATGAGCTCGGCCTCACCGGCACGCATTGGGGCTGCGACACCAGCAACTGCGGCACCTGCGTGGCCTGGATTGACGGCGAGCCGGTGAAGACCTGCACGGTGCTGGCCGCGATGGCCGGCGGGCACGAGGTCAGCACCGTCGAGGACCTCGAGCAGGACGGGCAGCTCGACCCGGTGCAGGAGGGGTTCATGCGTTGCCACGGGCTGCAGTGCGGGTTCTGCACGCCGGGGATGCTGATGACCGCCCGCGCGTTGCTCGACCGGGACCCGGACCCGAGCGAGCAGACCATCCGCGAGGCCATCTCGGGCCAGATCTGCCGGTGCACCGGCTACACCACCATCGTCCGCTCGGTGCAGTGGGCAGCCGCCCACGAACGGGACGCCGCCGCACCGGCCACCCAGGAGACAGCAGGGAG
Source organism: Nocardioidaceae bacterium (assembly GCA_035765755.1). Lineage (GTDB taxonomy): Bacteria > Actinomycetota > Actinomycetes > Propionibacteriales > Nocardioidaceae > DASSKA01. The sequence continues at coordinate 7,754 of DASTWW010000068.1, read as the reverse complement.
CACGCCATGACAGCCGTGGAGCCCCCCGGCACCACCGAGAACCTCGACCAGGCCGACAACGACCAGCACCCCATCGGTCACGGCCGGATGCTCCGCAAGGAGGACCCGCGGTTCGTGCGCGGTCTCGGCACGTACGTCGACGACGTACAGCTGCCCGGCATGCTGCACCTGGCGATCCTCCGCTCGCCGGTCGCGCACGCGCGGATCGTGAGCATCGACGTCAGCGCCGCGCAGGCGCACCCGAAGGTGAAGGCCGTCGTCACCGGCGCGGACCTCGCCGAGAAGGGCCTGGCCTGGATGCCCACGCTCTCCAACGACGTGCAGGCCGTGCTGGCCACCGACAAGGTGCGCTTCCAGGGCCAGGAGGTCGCGTTCGTGGTCGCCGAGGACCGCTACTCGGCGCGCGACGCGCTGGAGCTGATCGACGTCGAGTACGACGTGCTGCCGCCGGTCATCGACGTGCGCAACGCCTTGGCCCCCAACGCGCCGCTGATCCGCGACGACCTGGAGGGCAAGACCGACAACCACTGCTTCGACTGGGAGACCGGCGACGAGGCCGCGACCGCGGCGGTGTTCGACCGGGCCGAGGTGGTCGTCACCCAGGACATCGTCTACCCGCGGGTGCACCCGGCCCCGATGGAGACCTGCGGCGCGGTCGCCGACTACGACCGGGTCAACGGCAAGCTCACCTTGTGGTCGACCAGCCAGGCACCGCACGCCCACCGCACCCTCTACGCGCTGGTCGCCGGCCTCCCTGAGCACAAGATCCGGGTGATCTCGCCCGACATCGGCGGCGGGTTCGGCAACAAGGTGCCGATCTACCCCGGCTACGTGTGCGCGATCGTCGGCTCGCTGGCCACCGGCAAGCCGGTGAAGTGGATGGAGGACCGCACTGAGAACCTGATCAGCACCAGCTTCGCGCGCGACTACGTGATGCGCGGCGAGATCGCCGCCAACCGCGACGGGAAGATCCTGGCCGTCCGCACGAACGTGCTCGCCGACCACGGCGCGTTCAACGGGCAGGCCGCCCCGACGAAGTACCCCGCCGGGTTCTTCGGGGTGTTCACCGGCAGCTACGACCTCGAGGCGGCGTACGCCAAGCAGACCGCCGTCTACACCAACAAGGCGCCCGGCGGCGTCGCCTACGCGTGCTCGTTCCGGATCACCGAGGCGGTCTACCTGATCGAGCGGCTGGTGGACTGCCTGGCCCAGGAGCTGCGCATGGACCCGGTCGACCTGCGGATGCAGAACCTGATCCGGCCCGAGCAGTTCCCCTACACCACCAAGACCGGCTGGGTCTACGACTCCGGGGAGTACGCCGCGGCGATGACCGAGGCGCTGCGCATCGCCGGCTACGACGACCTGCGCAAGGAGCAGAAGGAGCGCCGGGCTCGTGGACAGCTGATGGGGATCGGGGTGTCGTTCTTCACCGAGGCGGTCGGCGCCGGGCCGCGCAAGGACATGGACATCCTCGGGCTGGGCATGGCCGACGGCTGCGAGCTGCGGGTGCACCCCACCGGCAAGGCAGTGGTGCGGCTCTCGGTGCAGAGCCAGGGCCAGGGCCACGAGACCACGTTCGCCCAGATCGTCGCGGAGGAGCTCGGCATTCCGCCCGACGACATCGACGTGGTGCACGGGGACACCGACAACACCCCGTTCGGGCTGGGCACCTACGGCAGCCGGTCCACGCCGGTGTCCGGGGGCGCCGCGGCCATGGTGGCCCGCAAGGTCCGCGACAAGGCGCGGATCATCGCCTCGGGCATGCTCGAGGTCTCGGTCGCCGACCTGGAGTGGGAGAAGGGCTCCTTCCACGTCACAGGCGACCCGGAGCGGTCGGTCACCATCCAGGACATCGCGATGCGCGCGCACGGGGCCGGCGACCTGCCCGAGGGCATCGAGGGCGGGCTGGACGCGGAGGTCTGCTACAACCCGTCGAACCTGACCTACCCGTTCGGCGCCTACCTGTGCGTCGTCGACGTCGATCCCGGCACCGGGGTGGTCAAGGTGCGCAAGTTCGTCGCGGTCGACGACTGCGGCACCCGGATCAACCCGATGATCATCGAGGGGCAGGTGCACGGCGGGCTCACCGACGGGGTGGGCATGGCGCTGATGGAGATCATCTCCTTCGACGACGACGGCAACTGCCTGAACGGGTCGTTCATGGACTACCTGATCCCCACCGCGCTGGAGGTGCCGCACTGGGAGACCGGCCACACGGTGACCCCGTCGCCGCACCACCCGATCGGCGCCAAGGGGATCGGGGAGTCCGCCACGGTGGGGTCGCCCCCAGCGGTAGTGAACGCGGTCATCGACGCGCTGCAGCCGTTCGGTGTCCGGCACGCCGACATGCCGCTGACACCGTCGCGGGTGTGGGACGCCATGCAGGGCCGGCCAACGCCGCCGAACTGACCGGCGCCATGACCCAGCCGGTCGCGGCGCGGATCGCCGAGCTGACCACTTCGCGCGTGCCGTTCGTGCGGGCCACCGTGGTGCGCGCCCAGGACCCCACCTCCGCGCACCCCGGGGACGAGGCGATCGTGCTCGCCGACGGGACCGTCGAGGGCTTCGTCGGCGGGCAGTGCGCGGTCGGCTCGGTGCGCACCGCCGCGCTGGAGGTGCTGGAGACCGGCGCCAGCCTGCTGCTGCGGGTGCTGCCGGAGCAGGACGCCGCGTTCCCGAGCGCGCCAGGAGCGATCGTGGTGGTCAACCCGTGCCTGTCCGGCGGGGCGCTGGAGATCTTCCTGCAGCCGGAGCTGCCGCCGCCGGCGCTGCACGTCGCCGGCGCGTCCCCGACCGCCGAGGCGCTGGCCGAGCTCGCCGGCCCGCTCGGCTTCGCGGTGGTCAGAGACACCCAGGGCGGCAGCCCGGCCGGTGCGCTGGCCGCGGTGATCGCCAGCCACGGCGGCGACGAGCCCGCCGCGGTCCGGGCCGCCCTCGACGCCGGGGTCGGCTACGTCGGTCTGGTGTGCAGCCACCGGCGCGGCGAGGCGCTGCTCGCCGAGCTGGCCCTGGACGAGACGGAGCTGCCCAGGGTGCATGCGCACGCGGGGGTCGACATCGGGGCCCGGACCCCGGCCGAGGTTGCCTTGGCGATCCTGGCCGACGTGGTCCGCCGCAGACGGCTGGAGGGGCTGACCGCGCCGACCACCCGGGCGCCGAGACCTGCCACGGTGGTGGACCCGGTCTGCGGGATGAGCGTCACCGTCACCGCGGAGACCCCGCACACCGTGGTGGCAGGATCGGAGTACTGGTTCTGCAGCGCCGGCTGCCTGGCCCGTTTCGAGGAGGAGCACCGGTCGTGAAGATCGCGGTGGTGGTGCTCGCGGCCGGTGGCTCCCGGCGCCTCGGCCGCCCGAAGCAGCTGCTCGACTTCCGGGGCGCGACCCTGCTCGACGCCGTACTCACCACCGCCCGGCAGGTGCCCGCCGACCAGCTGCTGGTCACCGTGGGCGCCGCGGCGGCCGAGGTCCGCGACCGCGTGGACCTGTCCGGCGCGGAGGTGGCGGACACCCCGGACTTCGGCGAGGGGTGCGCCTCCTCGATCCGGTCGGCGTTGGCCGAGGTCGGGCCGGACGTGGACGGCCTGGTGCTGCTGCTCGGCGACCAGCCCGGCGTGCGCGCCGAGGCGGTGGAGCGGCTGTGCGCGGGCGCCGGCGGGGCCGCGATCGGGGTGTGCCGGTACGACGACGGGCGGGGTCATCCGCTCTGGTTCCACCGGCGCATGTTCGACGCGCTGCGCGGGCTGCACGGCGACAAGGCGGTGTGGAAGCTGGTCGAGGCCGCCGACGACCACGACCTCGTCGAGGTCCGGCAGCCGGGCCGTGTCCCGCTGGACGTGGACACCTGGGAGGACTACGAGACGCTGCTGGAGCAGGACCGGCAGGCGGTGCGCTGATGGCCGGCCCGCCGAGCAGCGCCGAGGACGTGCGGCGCTGGTTCGACGAGCAGGACTACCTGGCCGACGAGGGCACCGCCACCGCGGTGTTCCTGGCCCTGCGGCTCGGGCTGCCGCTGCTGCTGGAGGGGGAACCCGGGGTCGGCAAGACCGAGGCGGCCAAGGTGCTGGCCGCCGCGCTCGGGGTGCCGCTGATCCGGCTGCAGTGCTACGAGGGGCTGACCGCCAGCGAGGCGCTCTACGACTGGAACTACCAGCGCCAGCTGCTCGCCATCCGGCTGGCCGAGGCGCAGCACACCGCGCTGAGCGAGGCCGACCTGTTCGGGCCGGAGTTCCTGGCCGAGCGGCCGATCCTGCGCTGCGCGAGGTACGACGGACCGCAGCCGCCCGTGCTGCTCATCGACGAGATCGACCGTGCCGACGACGAGTTCGAGGCGCTGCTGCTCGAGTTCCTCGGCGAGGGCTCGGTGACCGTGCCGGAGATCGGCACCTTCACCGCGAAGCGGCCGCCGGTCGCCGTGCTCACCTCCAACCGCAGCCGGGACCTGCACGACGCGCTGCGGCGGCGCTGCCTCTACCACTGGCTGGAGTACCCGACCCCGGAGCGGGTGGTGCGCATCCTGCGCCGCCGGATCCCGGAGGCTGCGGCTCCGCTGATCGAGTCCGCGGCCGCCTTCGTCGGGCACGTGCGCGGCCTCGACGTGGAGAAGGCGCCCGGCATCGCCGAGGCCATCAACTGGGTGGCCGCGCTGAGCGTACTCGGGGTGGCCGAGCTGACCCGCGACGACGTCGAGGCGACCCTGGGCACCCTCGCCAAGACCCCCGACGACCGCGACCTGGTGGCCGGCGCGGTCGCGTCCTACCGGTTCGGCTGAGCCGATGTCTTCGGCCCCGGTGCTCTCCGGCGTCGACCGGGCCGCGTTCGTGACCGCGCTCGCCGAGCGGCTGCGCCACGCCGGTGTGCCGGTCACCGTCGGCGCGGTCACCGCGCTGGTGCGGGCCCTCGCGGTGTCCCCGCCGCCGGGTCGGCGCGAGCTGTACTGGCTGTGCCGGCTGACCCTGGTGAAGGCCCCGCAGGACCTGCCCGCCTTCGACCGGGTGTTCGCCGCGGTGTTCGGGGAGCCGTCGCCGGAGGACACCTCCTCGAGCCGGCCGGGCACCAGCCAGGTGCGGCCCCGCAGCCAGGACCGGGCGGCTGTTCCGCGCCGGCCGGCGGGAAGCGATGGCCTCCCGTGGCACACCCGCTCGGCGGCGGTCGCGCCCGCGGAGGAGGAGGCGGACGGCCATGCGCTGCCCGAGCTGCTGCCCAGTGCCGTGGAGGGGGCTGCGGACACCCCGTTCGAGGACCTCGACGAGGAGCAGCTGGCCCTGCTCGGGTCGTGGCTCGAGCAGAGCCTGGCCCGGTGGCCCACCCGGCGCAGCCGGCGCCGCGAGGTGCACCCGGCCGGGTCCCGTGTGGCGCTGCGCGCGACGATGGCCCGCTCCCGTCGTACCGGCTTCGAACCGCTGCGGCTGAGCCGGCACCGGCCGGTGCAGCGGCCGCGGACGGTGACCATGGTCGCCGACGTGAGCGCGTCGATGCAGGCCTACGCGACCGCCTACCTGCACCTGATGCGGGCGCTGGCGCGGACCGGCCGGGCGGAGACGTTCGCGTTCTCCACCTCGCTGACCCGGCTGACACCGACCCTGCGGCGCGCCTCCGCCCGGGAGGCCGTCGCGCAGGCCTCTGAGCGGGTGGTGGACCGGTACGGCGGCACCCACCTGGCCACCTGCCTAGGCGCTCTGCTGGCCTCCCGGCACGGCAACGCGCTGCGTGGCGGCGTGGTGGTGATCGCCTCCGACGGGTGGGACAGCGACGACCCCGCGCAGATGGCCGCCGTGATGGCCCGGCTCCGTCGGCGCGCCCGGAAGGTGATCTGGCTGAACCCGCGGGCGGCCAGCCCGGACTTCGTGCCGCGGGTCGGGTCGATGGCCGCCGCGCTGCCGTTCTGCGACGCGTTCCTGCCCGGGCACACGCTGCGCGAGCTGGCGCAAGTCATCGACGCGCTGGTGGACGTGGCTAGCTCCACAAGGTGACGTGCAGGGACGGCTTGAACCGGCCCACCTGCACGCCCGCCCCGCGTACCATGGCCTGGGTCGCGCGGGGAGTGGTGATGAACCGGAGCAGCTCGGCGGTGGCCGGCAGCCGGTCGTGGGCCGGGAGCGCGAGCGCCGCCCACCGGCCGTGACCGCGCAGGCCGGGCCCGTCGAGCGCGGACAGCCGGTGGGCGGCCAGGTGTCCGGTCACGGCGAACCGGAGCGCCAGCGCGATCCCGTCGCTGCGCTGGGCCTCCTCCAGGGCCGCGGCGTCGTTCTGGAAGATCCGCTGCTGCCGCTCGGGCACGCCGAGCTGGTGCAGCATGCTCGGCAGCAGACCCTCGCCATCCACCGCGGACGGGCCGAGCAGCCAGGTGTGGCCGCGCAGCTCGGCCCGGCCGACGCTCCGGCCGGTGAGCGGGTGGTCGGGCCGTGCCACGGCGAGCACCTCGTAGTTCAAGAACGCGGTGGCGGTCAGCGGCGCCGGCAGGGTGCTCGGCACCGGGCCGACCGCGACGTCCACGGTGCGGGAGGTCAGCAGCGCGGGGAAGTCGGCCGGGGAGTGCACGCTGAGCTCGACCGCGAGATCGTCGGCGCGGCCGGCGAACAGCTCGATGAGGCCCGGAGCGGCGTGCTCGGCGAACAGCCGAGAGGCGGTCATCCGGAGCAGCCGGCCGCCGTGGCCGGCCTGGCTGACCTCGAGCACGGTGCGGTCCTGAAGGCCGACGATCTCCACCGCCCGGCTGGCCAGCCGCAGCCCGCCCGGGGTGAACGCCAGGCCGGCGGAGGTGCGGGTGAACAGCTGGTCGGTGAGCTCGCGGCGCAGGTGGCCGACGTGCATCGAGACCGCCGCCTCACTGATTCCCAGCTCGTCGGCGGCCGCCTTCACCGAGCCGAGCCGGACCACGCACGCGAAGGCCTTCAGCTGCGCCGGGGTCACGCGTCCATGCTAGGGCGGCGGGGGGATCGGCCACCTACGACGAACGGCGCAGCTCAGGCGGTGCGGACCAGGCGCACGAGCGCGTCGTACGCCGGCCTCGGCGGGCCGTCGGGCTGGGCGACCATCCGCACCACCCGGTCGGCCTGCTCCACCTCGAACCGCTCGCCGTCGAGATCGGCGAGCACGTCCTCGGCGGTGAGCAGCACCGACGGGTCCTGCGGCCCGCCGGTGCCCTCGGTGAGGTTGCTGCTGTCGTGGGCGATGAGGAAGAACGTCCCACCCGGGCGCAGCGCGGCGAACGCGGTGTGCACCGCGATCCGGCGCTGCGCGGGCACCAGCTGGAGGTAGGCGAGCAGCACCAGGTCGTACGACGCAGCCGGCGGGGTGTACTCGAGCACGTCGGCGTGCACCCAGTCGACGTGGAGGTCCCGGCCGTGCTCGTGCCGGGCCTGCAGGGAGCGGCCCTTGTCCAGGCCGACCAGCGAGAAGTCCACCGCGGTCACCTCCCAGCCGCGGTCGGCCAGCCAGAGGGCGTTGCGGCCCTCGCCGGAGGCCAGGTCGAGTCCTCGGCCCGGGACCAGGTCGGCCAGCTCGGCCTCGACGAACTCGTTGGGCCTGGCGGACCAGACCAGCTCGGACGCGGCGTACCGCTCGTCCCAGCCCCGGGCGTCCATGCGCGTCAACGGCCCGTCACGCCTGGGCGTCGTCGTGCGCGGCGACCGCGGCGTGCACCTGCTCCATGTCGAGGTCGCGGACGGCGGTGATCACCTTGTCCAGGTCCTGCGGGGGCAGCGCCCCGGGCTGGGCGAAGACGAGCACGCCCTCCCGGAAGGCCATCAGCGT
>DASTWW010000067.1:0-27974 GCA_035765755.1 Nocardioidaceae bacterium | reverse complement strand
GCCAGACTGGTCGCCAGCAGACTGTGACGGGAGTGATCTGATGCTGGTGCTGAGCCGCCGCCTCGGCGAGAGCGTGGTCATCGGCGACGACGTGGTCGTCACCGTGCTCGAGATCCGCGGCGACGTCGTACGGCTCGGCGTCGACGCACCCCGGCACGTGCCGGTACGGCGCCAGGAGCTGCTCGCCCAGGTCGAGGAGTCCAACCGCGCCGCGGCCTCCCCGGACGAGGACGCGGTGACCGGGTTGTCGCGGCTGGTCGGCGACCAGGACGAGGAGCGCTGATCCGCCGTTCAAGGTGACGTCCCTGGGGGCTACTCCGGAGACGCCGGCGCGTCACCCCTCGGGGGACTCGGGTCCCACTTTCCGGGCTATATCTTCTCATTTCCTGCCATTCCGCTGCGAGGCTCGGCGTCCCTGGCAGACCATCAAACCGGTGCATTCCGGCCCGGAGGGGAAACTTGGCCGGAATCGCCCTAGGTGGGGACAGCCAGAGCTCGGCTGGGGGAACTCGAACCGTCTAGTCCGCGTCGCGGACGGCTGTGACCGTCCCGTGCCGCGGGTCGTCATCGGTTTGACGACCACGTTGGGGGCCTTGGTGGGGGGTATGCCACCCCGCTTCGGTCGGGGCAACGCGCCCTGCCGAAGCGGGGTGTGCCCGCTCAGCACGACCGGCATCGTGGACGTCCGCGACCCTTGGGGGGATCGTGGCACAGCAGGACTTCACCGCCGGGCTCATGGGCCGGCGGCACAGGCGGCTCGGCTCCGTCGTACGCATCTCCACCGCGCTCGCGCTCAGCGTGCTGTCGCTGCCACTGCTGTCCGCGCCGGCTGACGCGCTGACCACTCTCCCGGCGATCGACGGGGCGCCCTCTGGCACTGCGGCCTATACAGACCAGACCGGTCACAACGATGACATCTACAAGTCCTCGAAGGAGGACGGCGCGCCGACCGCCTGGATCGGTGGCTCGGGCTTGGTGGACACCGGTAGCGACGTCACCTCCGTCTACTACGACACCGCCATCGACACCACCTCTGGCGATCTGTGGTTCTACCTCGGCTACGCGAGGACCGAGGCCGGCGTGGCCACGGGAGTTGTCGAACTGAACCAGCTGCCGGACGTCGATGGCGCGAATGGCGGCGTCAAGGTCCCGGACCGCAGCCCTGGAGACCTCCGTATCACCTTCACTCAGAACAGCGGTGGTTCGCCGTTCACCGAGTACGCCGTCCAGCGTTGGACCGGCAGCACATGGGGTCAGGCGGTCACCCTGCCGAGCGCTTCCTACCAGAGCGACACGGGCACCGACGGACTGTTCGCCGAGTTCTCCATCGACCTGAGCGCGATCGGCCTGGCGCCGGCGTGCGACGAAAGCTTCACTCAGATCAACATGCGCACCCGCTCGTCGGACAAGAACAACGCCGAGCTCAAGGACTATGTCCCGCCGATTTCCGTGCAGGTCCAGGCGCGCTGCCGCGCGATCGAGGTCCAGAAGTACGACGCGACGACCAACGAGCCGCTGCCCGGGGCGCAGTTCCAGCTCTACGCCGACAGCAACGGCAACGGCAACCTGGACCTCCCCGGCACACCGGGCACCACGACCGATGCCGCAATCGGTGGGCCCGTCACCACGGACCAGAGCGACGGCTCGAGCACGGTGAACAACGCCTACACCTGGAAAGACCTGCCCTGGGGCACCTACTTCGTCAAGGAGACCAGCGCGCCCGCCGGCTACCTGCAGGACCCGAAGGCCGTGCAGAACGTCACCCTCGACGTGAACACCGGCGACAACGGCACCGCCTACGCGAAGTTCTACAACCGGCAGATGCTGGCCGGCATCCAGGTGCTGAAGCTCGACAAGACCACAGGTGACCCGCTCACCGGCGCGAAGTTCCAGCTCTGGGAGGACAATGGAGACGGAGTGTTCAACGACAACTCCGACACCAAGGTGGGCACCGAGCACGTGGCCAGCCAGGCCGTTGGCTCGAGCACCGTCGGCAACACCTATACCTGGTCCGGCCTGCGGTACGGCACGTACTTCGTGCAGGAGACCCAGGCGCCGGCCGGCTACGCGCTCGACACCACTGCCGTCCAGAAGGTCCAGCTCGCCCCGGCCGACGGGGGGACCACGAAGACGGTCAGCTTCGAGGACGCTGCGCTGACGCCGACCATCGTGGTCAGCAAGCACGACGCCAACGGCAACCCAGTGGCGGGCGCCGGCTTCACGCTTTGGAAGGACGACGGCAACGGCACCTTCGACGCCACCGCAGACACCAAGGTGACCGACCAGGTCTGGGCCGACCAGGGCACGGACCGCAACAGCTACACCTGGAACCGCAACCTGGACTGGGGCACGTACTTCGTGCAGGAGACCACCACCCCGGCCGGCTACGGCACCGACCCGGCGGCCACCAACGACGTGAAGAAGGTCGAGCTGCCGAAGACCACACCGGTTGGAGTGGCGACCATCGACTTCGCCGATCCCCGGCTCACCTCGAGCATCAAGGTCCGCAAGTTCGACTTCGACACCCACAACCCGCTCCCGGGGGCGACGTTCACGCTCTACACCGACGACAACCAGGACGGGACGCTCGACGCCGGTGACCAGCAGATCCCGGGATCGAGGCAGGCGGCCGACAACGGCCCAGACGGCAACACCGCCACGTGGAGCGGCCTGGCCTGGGGGCAGGACTACCTGGTCGCGGAGACCACCACCCCGCCCGGCTACGACACCGACCTGTCGGCGGTGAACGGCGCCAAGCTGGTGCAGCTCACCAAGGCCGACGGCGGCACGACCGTGACCGTGAACTTCTTCGACCCCAAGACCAAGGCGGCACAGAACCCCGGCACCATCAACGTCTTCAAGACCGACGTCTACACCGGTGACGCGGTCGACGGCGCGACGTTCAGGCTCTACCTGGACCTCAACGGCGACGGCAAGCCACAGCTCACGGAGCTCCGGTACAGCGACCCGCCGCGGCTCGACAAGGGCACCTACCAGTGGCAGGTGGAGCCCGGCGACTACCTTGTCGAGGAGGCCACGCCGCCGCCTGGCTACACCCTGCCCACTGACGCAGTGCAGGCCGTGACGGTCGGCAGCGGCGGCAACGAGACCGTGAGGTTCGCCGACGCCCAGAAGCTGTCCACGATCACGGTCACCAAGACCGACGCGGACACCCACGCCAAGCTGGACGGCGCGACGTTCACGCTCACCGACGACACCGGCAAGTCCTTCGGCGGCCCCGACTCGACGGCCAACGGCAGCTACACCTGGACCGACCTTCGGATGGGCGACTACACGGTCACCGAGACGGCACCGCCGCCGGGGTACACGCTGCCCGCCACGGTCAGCCAAGACGTTGACCTCGACGGCGACGACGCCGGCAGCACTGCGCAGCTGACGTTCGAGGACACCCAGAAGCTGTCCACGATCGTGGTGCACAAGTACGACGAGGCGACGAATGTCGCGCTCGACGGCGCCAGCTTCACCCTGACCGACACGACCGGCAAGTCCTGGGGGGCACCCAAGACCTCCGGCAAGGGGACGTACACCTGGACGGACCTGCCGATGGGCGGCTACACAGTCACCGAGACCGCTCCCCCGCCCGGGTACCTGCCTCCTGACCAGGACTCGCTGCCCGCCGGCGCGAGCCAGGACGCCCTGTTCGACGCATCCAGTGCCGGCGGCACCGCCGTACTCGACTTCTACGACGAGGCCCGGCCCGCCCCGCCGCCTCCGCCCGGCACGCCCGGCACCGACCTGGTGGTCACCAAGGTCGACCAGATCAGCGGCGACCCGCTGGACACCGCGACGTTCCAGCTGTACGGCGACGACGGGGACGGCACGTTCACCGAGGCCGACCAGGCGCACGGAGCGCCGCAGCAGACCAGCGACGGCCAGGTGACCTGGAACGACCTGCCGGTCGGCACGTACTTCGTGCAGGAGACCGCCTCGCCGCAGGGCTACGGCAAGGCCGCTCCGCTGACCGTGGTGATCGACGCGTCGCAGTCGGGCCAGACGATCCGTCGTGACGTCGCCGACCCGCGGCTGCAGACCACGCTGCAGGTCCTCAAGGCCGACGACGTGACCGACCAGCCGCTGGCCGGCGCGACGTTCCGGGTGTTCGCCGACGGCAACAGCAACGGCCGGGTGGACACCGGCGAGAAGCAGATCGGCACCACGCAGACCACCGACGCGCACGGTCTGACGTCCTGGGACGGGCTCGGCTTCGGCAGCTACCTGGTCGAGGAGACCGCTGCGCCCGACGGGTACGACCTGCCCGCCGACCACACCATGAGCGTGGTTGTCGGCCGCGGCAACGCCGGCGGCGTGCTCCAGGTGGTCTTCCTCGACCCAGCGCAGAGCGGGTTCGCCATCGTCAAGGCGGCGATGGAGAAGACGGCCGACGGCCAGTGGGTGCCCAGCGACGGCTCGGTCGCGTTCGGTGACCTGGTGAAGTACGTGATCACCGTCGGCGCCTCCGGGTCACGGACCGCGCACGCCGTACAGGTCAGCGACTTCGTGCCCGGCTACGCGCCGGAGGACACCGAGTCGACCGGCCGCTCGGCGTACGTCGACGGCTCGGCCGCCTGCACCGGGACGCCGTGCACCACGTCGTACGACGCGGGATCGGGCCGGCTGGAGTGGAGCCTCGGCGACCTGGCCGGAGGCACGAGCCGCCGGGTGTCGTTCGTGGTGAGGATGCCCGACCTGCCGGCGCACCCGACCTACGTCAAGGGGGTGTACACCGAGACCGTGGTGAACGTGGCCGACGTGACCTGGCAGCAGGAGTCCGCCACCACGGCACGGGCAACGGGCTACCTCGCCCGGACGATGCGCTCAAACGCCGTCCGCACGGACGTGGTGGACGCCCCGCAGGTGCTGCACATCCCGCCGGCCCACCGGCCGCACGACAGCGGCGGTCCCGGGCTGCCGAACACCGGTGCGCCGGCGCACACGGGGATGATCACCCTGCTCGGCTGGCTGTCGGTGCTCTGCGGTGGCTGGCTGGTCCTCCGGCGACCGCGGCGTCAGGACCCGACGCAGCCGTAGACCTGCTGGGGCGAGGCGGGCGGCGGAGCCGCGACTGACACGGCTCCGCCGCCCCGAGCCCGGCACCGGATGTCCGGCCTCGGTGGCGATCCCCGTCAGCCGCCGAGGCCGGCGCTTGTCAGACCCGGGGCAGCACGACCTCGCCACCCGGCACGACCGGCAGGTCGCGGGTCACCTGTACGTCGAGCGGGTTGGTCAGGCAGCGGATCGACCCGCCGCCCTTGTGGAACTCGCTCACGTCCACCAGCACGATCTCGAAGCTCCACTCCTCCAGCTGGGCACGGACCCGCGGCGGGCAGGCCGGCATCAGGATGGTGCGGCCCAGCACGATGGAGTTCGCGCAGAAGGTCAGCGCCTCCTCCTCGCTGAGCACGAGCGGCTCGGGCACCATCGCCAGCGCGGCCGCCGCGGACGCGTCGTCGAGGGCGGCCGGGCAGACCATGGCGCGGGTCTCGTCGAGGGGGCAGAAGGCCAGGTCGAGGTGGTACATCCCCGGGTGCGCGATGCGCAGTCCGCGCACTCGCACGTCCAGCGTGGTGGCCAGGTGCTTGAGGGCGAGCTCCTCGCTGCGCGGGCCGTAGCCGGCCACCAGGGCATCCCCGAACGCGAACACGTCACCGGCCTCGAAGTGCGCGCCGACCCCGTCGCGTCCGACGTACGACGTGGCGAAGCCGAGGTCGTGGAACCAGGGGGCGGCCGTCTCGGTCTCCATCCGCCGCTCGGCGTACCGCATGTGCGAGAGCACCACGTGCTCGGGCCGCCCGTGCGGCTGCACCGCCAGGCCAAGGTTCATCGCGTAGACCATGTCCGGGGCGTCCGGGCGCTGCTCGAGCACCTCGACGGAGCCGCCAGCGGCGGAGATCGCCTCGCCGAGGCCCAGCCACTGATCGCGGGCCAGTACGGGATCCGGCTGGTCGTGGACGTCCATGTACGGGTTGATCGTGTAGTCGACCCGGAAGTGGTTCGGCTCCACCATGGCGTACCGCCGGCCCCACGCGAGCTCCTGACCCATGCATCCCTCCTCGTTATGTCTGAGTGCCTGATTGTCGGACAATCAGACGCGTCCTCCAGTGTGAACGGCGGCTGGGCAGCGGTCAAGTTTTGTCGGACAATCGGCTGCATGTCCGGTTCCCAGCCCGGCACGGGCAGCCCTTTCGACAAGCTCTCCCTGGCGCACTCTTCGACGGTGGACCGCGTTGCCGACGAGCTGCGCCGAGCGCTGTTCGACGGCGAGGTGGGGCCCGGCACCCCGCTGCGCGAGACCGCGCTCGCGGACGCGATGGGGGTGTCCCGGTCCACCATCCGGGAGGCGCTGGCCGTGCTGGTCGCCGAGGGGCTGGCCACCCGGGCGCCGAACCGCGGGGTCTACGTCACCGAGCTGGACCCCAAGTCGGTGCACGACGTCTGCGTGGCCCGCGAGGTGCTCGAGGTGGCCGGCGTACGACGCTGGGACACCGCGAGCGAGGAGGCCCGGGACGCCGTACGCCGGGCCCTCGACGCGTTCACCGACGCGGCGAGCAGCGACTCGTCACCGACCGAGCTGACCGCGGCGCACCTGGCCGTGCACCGCGCCTTCGTCGGACTCACCGAGTCGCCCCGGCTGATGGCGGTGGCGGAGGCGCTGTCCGCGGAGGTGCGGCTGGGCCTGGCCAAGGTGGACCGGATCCGCCGCAACTCCTCGGAGCAGGTGGTCTCGCACCGGGCGCTGCTGACCCGGCTCGAGGCCGGCGACGTCGCGGGGGCAGCGGAGGAGCTGACCGACCACCTGCAGCACGCGGAAACCTCGATGCGCACCGCGCTGCACCTGCCGCACACGCCGTGACCTGCCGCCCCGCGACAAACCTGGCAGTATCGACACGTGAGATTCCTCGTGTGGATCGCCGTGAACGCGATCGCGATCGCGCTGGCGACCTGGCTGCTGCGCGGCATCACGCTGTCCGGCGCCACGAACTCCGAGCGCGCCGTGACCCTGGTGGTGGTCGCGCTGATCTTCGGGCTGATCAACGCCGTGGTGCGGCCGGTGGTGAAGCTGCTGTCCCTCCCGTTCATCATCCTCACGCTTGGCCTGCTGATCTTCGTGATCAACGCCTGCATGCTGCTGCTCACCAGCTGGGTGGCCGGCCAGATCGGTGTCGGCTTCGCGGTGCACGGCTTCCTCACCGCGGTGTACGGCGCGATCATCGTGATGGTCGCCACCTGGGTCCTCGAGCTGGTGCTGCCGGACAGGGCGTGACCATGCCGTACCGGATCGTCGTGGTCTGCCTGGGCAACATCTGCCGCTCGCCGATGGCGGGCGTGGTGCTCGCCGACCGGGTGGCCCGGGCCGGGCTGGACGACCGCGTCGAGGTGACCACCGCCGGCACCGGCGACTGGCACATCGGCAGCCCGATGGACCGCCGCGCGGCCGCGGTGCTCGCCGCGGCCGGGCTCGACCCGTCCGAGCACAGGGCTCAGCAGTTCGACCAGGGCTGGTTCGACGACTTCGACCTGGTGCTGGCCATGGACACCGCGAACCGGGACGACCTGGCCGCGCTGGCCACCGCCGCCGACGCCGACCCGGGGCGGGTGCGGATGTTCCGCGACTTCGACCCGCTCGCCGACGACGGGGACCGCGAGGTGCCCGATCCGTACTACGGCAACGACGACGGCTTCGACATCGTGATGGCGATGGTGCAACGCACCGCCGACCACCTGGTGGCCTGGCTGGAAGGACAGCTCCTCGGAAGCGACCGGCGATGACCCGGGCGGGGTCGATCGCGCACCGTGCCGAGCAGCTGCTCGGCACCGCGGTGGTCGCCACCGCCCCGGTCGCCGGGGGTGACATCTGTACGTCGACCCGGCTGCGGCTCTCCGACGGCCGGTCAGCCTTGGTCAAGACCCGGCCGCATGCGCCCGCGGACTTCTTCGCCACGGAGGCCCGGGGACTGTCCTGGCTGGCGTCCGCGGGCGGGGTCGACGTACCCGACGTGCTCGCCGCGGAGCCGGACTGCCTGATCTTGTCCTGGGTGGAGACCGGCCGGCCCGGCGCCGAGGCCGCCGAGCGGTTCGGCCGCACGCTGGCCGCCACCCATGCGGCCGGCGCCCCGGGGTTCGGCACCGCGGACGGCGCCGACGGCTACATCGGCACGCTGCCGATGCCGAACCGGAGCGCGGGCACGTGGCCGGAGTTCTTCGCCACCCGACGGCTGCTGCCCTACCTGAAGCTGGCGCGGGACCGGTCCGGGATCTCCGAGGACGACGCCGCCGACGTGGAGAAGGTGGTGCGCCGGATCACCGAGCTGGCCGGCCCCGACGAGCCGCCCGCCCGGCTGCACGGTGACCTGTGGTCGGGAAACGTGCTGTGGGGCCCGGAGCACCGGGTCTACCTGGTCGACCCGGCGGCGTACGGCGGGCACCGGGAGACCGACCTGGCGATGCTCGCGCTGTTCGGGCTGCCCCAGCTGGCCCGAGTACTGGACGCCTACCACGAGGCCGCCCCGCTGGCCGACGGATGGACGGAGCGGGTGCCGCTGCACCAGTTGTTCCCGCTGCTGGTGCACGCCTGCCTGTTCGGCGGCGGATACGGCGCCCGGGCGGGCGAGGCGGCCCGCGCCCTCTTGTGAAGAAGTGATTAAGGCGAATCTCAGGAGTGCCTGGCACCCTTGAGGTATGGCCGGCCCGACAGACCAGGGGCACCGCGTGCTCGTCGTCGACGACGACCGCGCGGTGCGCGAGTCGCTGCGCCGGTCCCTGGAGTTCAACGGCTACAAGGTGTCGCTGGCCTGCGACGGCGCGGAGGCGCTGGCCAGCATCGCCGGCAGCACCCCCGACGCGCTGGTCATCGACGTGATGATGCCGCGGCTGGACGGGATCGAGACCACCCGCGCGCTGCGGACCGCGGGCAACGACCTGCCGATCCTGGTGCTCACCGCCCGCGACTCGGTCGGGGACCGGGTCGAGGGGCTCGACGCCGGCGCCGACGACTACCTGACCAAGCCGTTCGCGCTCGAGGAGCTGCTCGCCCGGCTCCGGGCGCTGATGCGCCGCAGCCACGTGCCCACGGAGGACGACCCGGACGCGGCGATGCTGACGTTCTCCGACCTGAGCCTGAACCCGCTCACCCGAGAGGTACGACGCGGGGACCGGCACATCGACCTGACCCGCACCGAGTTCACCCTGCTGGAGATGTTCATGCGCCGGCCGCGCCGGGTGCTCGACCGGTCGTTCATCCTCGAAGAGGTGTGGGGCTACGACTTCCCGACCACGGCGAACTCGCTGGAGGTCTACGTGGGTTACCTTCGTCGCAAGACCGAGGCGGAGGGGGAGCACCGGCTGATCCACACGGTGCGGGGGGTGGGATACGTCCTCCGGGAGGGCCGATGAACCTTCAACGGCCACGCTCCCTGGCCGCCCGGGTCACCCTGCTGGCCACCCTCGCCGTCGGCGTGGCGGTCGCCGTGGTGGCCGTGGCGGCCTTCTTCACCGTCCGACACCAGATGCAGGTGAACTTCGACAAGTCGCTGCTGACCCGGGCCAGCGCAGCGGCCCGCTCCCAGGTGCTCAGCGTGCTCACCGCGCAGCGGGTGCCGTCCTGGACGCTCGGCGCCGCAGACGTGGAGATCGGGTTCGTCGACGCCCACGGCAACAGCCTCACCATGGACCGCGGCCCCGGGATCCCCATCGGCCCGCCGGAGGAGGCGGTCGCCAGCGGAGTGCGCCCGTACTCCATCCGCACCGTCGTCTCCGGTGACGGCGACTTCCGGGTGGTCGCGGTGCCGACCACCGAGCCGGGCAGCGCACTGTTCCTGGCCCAGTCGCTGGAGCCGACCGAGAACACCCTGGACGCGTTCGGGCTGGTGATGCTGCTGTTCGGCGGCGCCGGCGTGGTGGTCGCCGGGCTGGCCGGCTGGGGCGTGGCTCACAACGGCCTGCGACCGGTCCGCAGCCTGACCAGGGCGGCCGAACGCATCGCCCGGACCGAGGAGCTGCAACCGATCGAGGTAGAGGGCCACGACGAGATCGCCCGGCTCGCCTCGGCGTTCAATGCGATGCTGGCCGCGCTGGCCGCCTCCCGGGACCGACAGCGGCAGCTGGTCGCCGACGCCAGCCACGAGCTGCGCACGCCGTTGACGTCGCTGCGCACGAACCTCGACCTGCTCACCCAGGCCGACAAGCAGGGTGGCCTGTCGGAGTCCTCGCGTCGCGAGCTGATGGCCGACGTGCGGTTCCAGATCGAGGAGCTGACCACGCTGGTCGGTGACCTGGTCGCGCTGGCCCGCGACGAGCCGCTCGAGCGCGCCGTGGAGCCGGTGGACCTCGCCGAGGTGACCACCCGCGCCGTCGAGCGGGTCCGCCGCCGGGCCCCGAACCTGCACTTCGCGGTCGACACCAGCAGCTGGTGGGTGACCGGCGAGGACGACGACCTGGAGCGCGCGGTGACCAACCTGCTGGACAACGCCGCCAAGTGGAGCCCCCCGCTCGGGGTGGTCACCGTCGCACTGCACGACGGGACACTGCTGGTCGCCGACCAGGGGCCGGGCATCGCCGATGAGGACCTGCCGCACGTCTTCGACCGGTTCTACCGGTCCACCGAGTCCCGCACCATGCCCGGGTCCGGGCTCGGGCTGGCCATCGTGCGCCAGGTCGCCGAGCGGCACGGCGGCACGGTCCGGGCCGGACGGTCCGCCGACGAGGGGGCCGCGTTCTGGTTCACGGTGCCCGGCGCGTCCGTGCCGCCGGGGCCAGAGGCGGCCGTCGACGTCGTCGAGCGCGTCTGATCGGTCGGGTCTCGACGGTTTTCGCGACGGCCCAGCCGCCGTTAAGCCGCGGTTAAGGTTGATCGACCAGGCTAGGGGCATGACCGAGCAGCACCCCGGAACCGGCCCTCACGACGACTCCGAGGACACCGCCCCGATCAACGCCCAGGAGCCTTCGCCTGGGCATGGTGTCCCGGAGACCCCGGGATCGACCGGCGAGTCCACCACCGAACCGGCCACCGAGCACACCCACCGCTACGCGCCGTACTCCCCGTTCTGGGGACGCTCCGGCGCGGCGGCGACGCCCGGTGATCGGCCCGGTGAGCGACCCGGCGGGACGACCGGAGAGGTGCCCCCGGGGGCGCTCGGTCCCCAAACGGCCGGCGCGCCGTCCGAGCCCCGGAAGCACGGCCGTGGGAGCGGCGTGCTCACCGCAGGGGTTCTCGTGGCCGCACTGGTCGTCGGCGGTCTCGGTGGCGTGGCTGGCGCCGCTGGGTTCGTCGCGTTGGACTACCTGCACGGGGGCGGCGCCACCACCGCGGCGTCGTCCCCGTCGGGTAGGACCACCTCCACCGTCGTCAAGACGCCCAGCCAGCCGGCCTCCGGGTCGGTGGAGCAGGTGGCCAACCAGGTGCTCCCCTCGGTCGTGCAGATCAACGTGCAGGGCCAGCAGGGCGGCGGGTCCGGCTCCGGCATCATCATCAGCTCCGACGGCGAGATCCTCACCAACAACCACGTGGTGTCCCTCGCCGCCGGCGGTGGGTCGATCACGGTGAACTTCAACGACGGTTCGGCCGCACGCGCCCAGGTGATCGGCACCGACCCGGCCACCGACGTCGCGGTGATTAAGGCGCAGGGCGTGTCCGGGCTGCAGCCGGCCACCCTGGGAAGCTCCACGAACCTGCAGGTCGGCCAGGAGGTGGTGGCGATCGGGTCGCCGTTCGGGCTCGAGTCCACGGTGACCAGCGGGATCGTCAGCGCGCTGAACCGGCCGGTGTCGGTGGGCCAGGTGGCCGGGCCGAGCTCGCCGGACACCACCTACCCGGCGATCCAGACCGACGCGGCCATCAACCCGGGCAACTCCGGCGGCCCGCTGGTGAACATGGACGGCCAGGTGGTCGGCATCAACTCCTCGATCCGTACCACCGGCAGCAGCCTGGGCGGTGAGCCCGGGTCGATCGGTCTCGGGTTCGCGATCCCCATCGACGAGGTGCTGCCCATCGCGCACCAGATCCTCCAGGGCCAGACACCGACCCACGCTCGCCTGGGCGTGACGGTCACCGACGCCAAGCGCGACAACGGCCTGCTCACCGGCGCCGGCGTCGTCTCGATCACCCCCGGGTCCGCCGCGGCCCAGGCCGGGCTGCAGAAGGGCGACGTGATCACCCGGCTCGACGGCCAGGTGATCACCGGGGCCGAGTCCCTGGTCGCGATGGTCCGTGGCCACCGGCCCGGCGACACCGTGACCATGACCGTGGCGCACGGGTCGAACACACAACAGGTGAAGGTGACCCTCGGCAGCGACCACGGCTCGCTGAGCTCCTGACCCACCCCACAGACGACCGGCGCCTCGGCACGGATGCCCCTGACATGGCGGGGCGCCGGTCACTTACCACCACGGGCCGCGTCGACCGACTAGCCGTGTGGGAGCGGGAGTCGCTTCTCGGTTACGGCCCCGGTCGGTTTCTCGGCCCCCCGTCGTACCGACATCGTGTCGATATCGCGACCCATACGTCGCGGTTGACGCACCGACATCGTGTCGATAACGCGACCCATACGTCGCGGTAGACGTACCGACATCGTGTCGATAACGCGACCCATACGTCGCGGTAGACGTACCGATATCGGTTCGTACGACGGAGGGGGTCAGCCGCCGAGGAGGTCGAGCACCAGCTCGCGCAGGATCTCGTAGCCGTGCTCGGTGAGGATCGACTCGGCGTGGAACTGGATCCCTCGGAAGCGGGGACCTGCGACGAGATGGATGTCGCCGGTCCCTTCGTCGTACTCCACCCGGACACCGTCGGGCAGCGGACCGGGCGCCCGGGCCACGAACGTGTTGTAGAACCCGACCGCCTCCTCCCCCTCGCCGAGCGGGACGCGGGACTGGGTGCCCTGGAAGACGATGTCCTTGAAGGCCAGGTCGAGGCCGAGCTCGCGGCAGAGCACCTGGTGCCCCAGGCACACCGCAAGGAACGGGCGGCCCGACTCGAGCAGGTCACCGACGGCGGCACCGAACGCGGCGATCTTGGGATGGTCGGCCTCGCGCGGGTCGCCGGGCCCCGGTCCGACCACGGCCAGGTCGAACCCGTCCAACGCCCCGGGCGCGTAGTCCTGGTGGCGCAGCACCGTGCTCTTCATGCCCAGCACCGAGAACACCCGGCGCAGCATGTTCACGAAGTCGTCCTCGCCGTCGAGGATGCCCACGGTGCGGCCGGCCAGCGACGGCACCGGCTCGGTGCCGGACTGGTCGGTGAGCCAGAACCGGGACAGCCGCTGGTTGCGTGAGCCGAGCGCGATCAGCACGTCCTCGTCGGCGGTGAGCTCCGCGACGCCGGCCGCGGCCGGCCGGGCCGCCGGCGGCACGAGCCCGAACGCGCTGAGGATGCCGGCCGCCTTGGCGTGCGTCTCGGCCACCTCGTACGCCGGCTGGGAGTCCCGCACCAGCGTCGCCCCGGCGGTCACCGACAGCTCGCCGTCGAGGGACACGTCCGCGGTGCGGATCACAATCGGGGCGTCCGCGGTGGTCGACCCGTCCGGGTCGCGGCCGACCAGCGCGAGCATCGCGCCGTAGTACCCCCGCCCGCGCGACTCGTAGCGGGTGATCAGCCGGCAGGCATTCTGCACCGGCGAGCCGGTCACGGTGGCGGCGAACATGGTGTCGCGCAGCACGGCGCGCACGTCGCGGGCGGTGCGCCCGGCCAGCAGGTACTCGGTGTGCACCAGGTGCGCCATCGGCTTGAGGTACGGGCCCAGCACCTGGCCGCCCTCGTCGCAGACGTCGCACATCATCTTCAGCTCCTCGTCGACGACCATGAAGAGTTCGTAGATCTCCTTCTCGTCGGCGAGGAACTCCAACAGCTTGGCCCGCCGCTCGGCCGGGTCGTCGAGACCGGCGAGCCGGAACGTGCCGCTGATCGGGTTCATCCGCACGTCGCCGCCGTGCACCGACACGTGCCGCTCCGGGCTGGCGCCGACGAGGTATCGGTCGCCGGTGAAGAACACGTAGGTCCAGTACGCGCCGCGCTCGCGCTCCAGCAGCCGGCGGAACACGGTCAGCGCGGTCGCCGGTCCCCAGTCGCGGAGCCGGGCCCGGTAGGTCCGGCCGACGACCAGGTTGGCGCCCTCACCGCGCCCGATCTCGTCGGCGATGATCCGTCGTACCGTCTCGCCGTACTCCTCGTCGGAGGTCTCGAAGCCGCCGGAGTCCTCGAACGCGACCTCCTCGTCCGGGAGCACGTCGAACAGCTCGGCCAGCGCGACGGTGTGCTCGGCATCCACGTGCACCACGGCCAGCGGGGTTCCGTCGTCGTGCACCTCGAAGCCGCGCTCGGCCACCTGCCGGAACGGGATGGCGAGCAGCCGGTCGAAGCGGCGCCCGGGAGGTGGGGGGCCGTCCTCAAGGGGTACGTCGCCGAGCCGCTCGACCACCCGGCGGTCGCCGCCGACCAGGGTGACCGTGTCCTCGCCGCGGAACCGGATCGCCGCCCACGCCTCCCGGGTCAGCACCTCCTCGAGCGCTGCCCGGGCGGTGCTGACTGGCGTCTCCATGGTCTACTCACGCTACCAACGGCGGGGCTACCCTGGCACAGCCGACCGCTCCGCGGTCGCGGGGGGTGGTAGCCATGCGTCGAAGGCTCGTCTGGGTCCTACCACTGCTGTTGGTGGCCGGGTGCGCAGCAGGACCCAACCAGCTGACCGGTCCCCACGAGCCGGCCGGGTTCTGGCTGGGGCTGTGGCAGGGGCTGATCGTGCCGATCACGTTCCTGATCTCGTTGTTCAAGGATCACGTGAACATCTACGAGGTGCACAACAACGGCAACTGGTACGACTTCGGGTTCGTGCTCGGGATCTACATCGTGTTCGGCAGCGTGCTCACCGGGGCGCGCCGGCGCTGACGGTCAGCATCCGCTGCGTGGCCCTGGTCAGTACGACGTACAGGGTGGCCCGTCCGGTCGCCGACTCGCTCTCGATCTCGTCGGGCTCGACGACCACGATCCCGTCGAACTCCAGCCCCTTGGTGTCCAGGCCGGTGAGCACCGCGATCCGCGCCTCGTCGCCGCCGGCGGCGGCCCGGGCCAGGTCGGGCCAGGAGGCCAGCCATCCGGACACCTCGGCGCGGCGGTCTTCGGCGACCACGATGCCGACGGTGCCGTCGACGGCGGCGGCCAGCTCCGCAACCGCGTGGTGCAGCCCGGGCTCCAGATCGCCCACGGTCCGCTCGACCGGCTCCACGCCGGTGACCCGGACCGCCTCGGGCAGGTCCGCGTCCAGGCCGGCGCGGGTGGCGTAGCTCGCCGCGAAGTCGTAGATCTCCTTGCTGTTCCGGTAGTTCTTCGACAGGTGGAACGGGTGCCGCGGCTTGTCGCCGAACGCCTCTTCGCGAGCCTTGTCGGCCTCCTCCGGCCATGGCCACGACGACTGCGCCGGGTCGCCGACCACGGTCCAGCTCGCCGCCCTGCCGCGCCGGCCGACCATCCGCCACTGCATCGGGGACAGGTCCTGCGCCTCGTCGACCAGCACGTGGGCGTACCCATCGTCCTCGGTGCGGGTCTGGGTGCGCGGCCGGCCCGGGGTCCGCTCGTGGATGGTGGTCACCTCGTGCACGGTCTCGTCGGCCAGGTGGGCCAGCGGGTCGTGCTCGCGGTCCTCCGGCTCGGGCAGGTCGCCGAGCAGGTAGCGCAGCTCGTCGAGCAGCGGCACGTCCTCGACCGACCAGGCCTGGTCCGGGCCAGACCAGGACGGCGCGAGCAGCCGCTGCTGCCGCTCCTCGAGCAGTCCCTCGCTCACCCGCGCCAGCAGCTGCGGGTCGTGCAGCCAGCCGAGCACGTCGGTGGCGTCCAGGGCCGGCCACCAGGCGAGCACGAAGTCGACGAACGTCTGGGTGCCCAGCATGACGTCGACGAACTCGTCCTTGCCGCGGTCGCGGCCGCGCTCGCCGCGCACCTGCCGC
Organism: Nocardioidaceae bacterium; assembly: GCA_035765755.1. Taxonomy (GTDB): domain Bacteria; phylum Actinomycetota; class Actinomycetes; order Propionibacteriales; family Nocardioidaceae; genus DASSKA01. The sequence continues at coordinate 12,020 of DASTWW010000067.1, read as the reverse complement.
CACATCGCGTCGAGCAGCGCGTCGGCCACCCGGCTCAGCTGCCGGTTGCGGCGGCCCTGGGACAGCAGCCGCCGGCGAATCGCAGCCAGCTCGCGCGCCTCGAGGACGATCACGTCGTCGCGGTAGAACGCCCGGAACCGTTCCGGCCCCCCGGGCACCGGCTCCCGCGCCGTACGCGCCAGCACGTCGGCCATCACCGCCGACCCCTTCACCGCCGCCACGTCCGGCCGGTCGTGGTGCGCGGCGCGGATGCCGTCGACCACCTCGCCGAGAGAGCGCAGCGCCACCGCGGTCTCGCCGAGGGACGGCAGCACCCGTTCGATGTAGCGCATGAACACCCCGGAGGGGCCGACTACCAGCACGCCGCCGGACTCGTAGCGGCGCCGGTCGGAGTAGAGCAGATACGCCGCCCGGTGCAGCGCAACCACGGTCTTGCCGGTCCCCGGCCCGCCGCTGATCTGGACCACGCCGCGACCCGGCGCACGGATCGCCTTGTCCTGCTCGGCCTGGATGGTGGCCACGATCGCGTGCATGCTGCGGTCGCGGGCCCGGGACAGCTGGGCCATCAGCGCGCCTTCGCCGACGACCGGCAGCGACTCCGCGGCCGGGTCGTCGGGGTCGAGCAGGTCGTCCTCGACAGCGGTCACCTTCGCGCCCTGGCAGCGCAGCACCCGGCGGCGCACCACGCCCTGCGGGTCGGTGGCGGTCGCCTGGTAGAAGACCGCTGCAGCGGGTGCGCGCCAGTCCACGAGCAGCGAGTCGCGGTTCTCGTCGCGCAGCCCGATCCGGCCGATGTAGCGGGGGCCCTCGTTGCCGTCGCTGAGGTCGAGCCGGCCGAACACCAACCCCTCGTGGGCGGCGTTCAGCGCGGCGATCCGGCGCGCGGCCTGGAACACCATCGCGTCGCGCTCGACCAGGCCACCCTCGTGGCCGAGGCTGCCGCGGCCGTGGCCCTCCTTGGCCAGCGCCTCGGCGTTCCTCGCCGACTGCTCGAGCTGCCGGTAGACCCGGTCCACGAACTGCTGCTCCCCGGCGATCTCCCGCCTCGCCACCTCGTGGGTGCCGACGGACTCCTGGGCGATCTCAGCTGACAACTGTCACGTCCTCACGTTCCGAACCTGACGAAACCAAGTTCTCAACTCTACCCCGGTTCGCCGCGTGATCCGGCCCGTTTCTGACGAGTGGTCGGCCGTTCCGCCTTGATGGTCAGCCGTGGGGCCCATCGAGCCGGACTCGCCGGGCAAAGTGGAACGATCTGCACGCGGCGTCGGCGTGTCGGATGCGGACGGTTCCACTCTGTGCCGGATCACCGCCGACCCGGCGCTCGCGCACCGTCGAGCCGGCGCTCGCGACGCGTTCAAGCCGCGCTCGCGCGGTCAGTGCACCTGGTCGGAGAGCGCGATGCCCAGGACGGTCCGCCCGGGCGTGCCGCGAGCCAGCCGGAACGTCAGCGTCGGAGACTCACCGGGCTGGATGACGTACCCGGAGCTCCAGCTGCCCCCACCACCGGTGGCGTCCTCGAAGCTGCCCGCTCCCCGGTCGTCCACCACCAGCTCGGTCAGCGCGTAGTCGCCGGTGTGACCGGAGTCCGCGGTGGTCACCAGGCGGGGTACGTCGGAGGGCGGGATCGTGACGGTCAGCGCCCGCTGACCCGGCTGGGACTGGAACGACTGCGAGTGCAGGTACTCGTGCCCGTCGCTCTCCTGCCGCGCCGGGATCTCCCACCCGGCCAGCGGGAAGGTGTCCTCGCCCAGCCGGTAGAGAGCAAAGCCGATCACAGCTTGCGACGTTCCCGTCGCCGGGCTGCTCTTCTTGCCGGTGAGCCACACGTGCACCTGCACCGGGCCCTGCGCGGGCAGCGGGCTCTGCGCGGCCGTGAAGCTGCCCCCGTCCACACCGGGATCGAAGGTCGGCTGCCGAGCGCAGCTGGAGGCACCGACCTCCCGGCCACCGAACGACACGTGCACGTAGTCCTGGCTGCCCGCGCCGTAGCAGAGGTCGCTGTACCGGATCGGGCCATGCACCGCGGCCATCGTGGTGCGCAGGTCGGTCTGCCCCGGCTTGCCGATCAGCCCCGCGGCCAGACGGTCGTCGAGGATGTCCTTCCGGAAGGTGACCACGCCGTTGCTCACCCCGGGAGGTGGAGTCCGATCGAGCTCGTAGACCGCGAGCGCGAGCCGATTGCCCGCAGGGGCCTGCAGCTGCGTGAGCTTCAGATGCGCGGTGTCGCGCGGGTAGACGAGCATGTACCGGTCGAATCCTCCCGCCGCGCTACGCAAGTGCTCGGGCCCGACGTTGCTGGTCAGCCGCACCACCGGCGCCGGGTTGTCACTGCTCGTAGCCCACATCACCAGCTTGGGACCGGTCACCGCCGTGACAGCCAGGCGGAGGTCGTCTGCCCCCGGACGCGACTGCACCCCGCGCACGTAGTCGTAGGTGTAGCCGGCCGCGGTCTGCGTCTTCGGCACGGTCCGACCGGCCAGCTCCGCGGGCGCGTCAGTCGGCCCGGGGTCCCGGTGCCGCAGAGCAGGTACGACGGACGCGCCGGCGGCCACCAGGACGGCTACCGCCGCAGTCGCCATGGTCCGCCGGCGCCGCCGTACCGCCTCCATCCGGTCGTGCACCTGCTCGACCCGGGCCACCGGCCCGAGCCCGTCGTCCACGTCGCCCCGCTCGTGCAGCAAGGTGCGCAGCTGGTCGGTGTTCATCGTCCCTCCGCCTCTGCGCTGGCCGCGAGCGCCGGATCGAGCCGCAGCTTGGCGAACGCCTTCGCGGTCTGGCTCTTCACAGTCCCGATCGAGCAGTCCAGGACCCGCGCGGTCTCCGCCTCGGTCAGGTCCTCGAAGTAGCGGAGCACCACCACCGCGCGCTGCCGGCGCGGCAGCCGGCCCATCGCCAGCCACAGGTCGTGCGCGACGGCCGCCGGACCGGCATGGTCCCCGTGCCCGGAATCCGGGAGCTCGCCGGTCGGCTGCTCGCCGTTCCATCGGCGGCGCCACCAGGAGGTGTAGGTGTTCACCAGCACCTTGCGCACGTACGGTTCCGGGTCGCCGTCGATCCGGGCCCACACCGACCAGGCCTTGGTCAGCGCCGTCTGCAGCAGGTCCTCGGCCAGCCCGTGGTCACGGGTGAGCAGGTAGGACGTGCCCAGCAGTCGGCCGGACCGCGCGGCGACGTACTCGTCGAAGCTGGGCCGCTCCGCCATGTCCCTCCGTCCGGACCACGCGGCCGGGCCGGCTCCCCCGCACGTGGCACCACGAGTGTCCACGATGCCCTCCGCTCGCGCCGGGACTTCCGGCCACACCGGCTACTACCGGCCAGCACCCCAATTTGGTTGCCCACCCTTACCGACATCGTGTCGATATCGCGACCTATACGTCGCGGTAGGCGTACCGACATCGTGTCGATAACGCGACCCATACGTCGCGGTAGGCGTACCGATGTCGGGGGGAGCGGCGGCTACTTCTTCCGGTTGAGGAAGGCGAGCATCGCGGCACGAGCCTCGTCGGAGCCGAACAGGACGGCGGAGAGCCGGGCCAGCTCGTCGCCGTGCTCGTCAAGGCGGTCCAGCAGCGAGCGGCCGATCAGCCGCTTGGTCTCGCGCAGCCCCTGCGGGTTCCCCTTGACCAGCGAGTCGATCACGCGGGACGCCTCCTCGTCGAGCCGCTCCTCGGGGACCGCGGTGGTGACCAGGCCGATCCGCTCGGCAGTCCGGCCGTCGAAGACCTCCCCGGTCAGGAACGTCAGCGCCGCCGCCCGGTCGGTCATCCGGGGCAGCACGGTCAGCGAGATCGCGGCCGGCGTCAGCCCGAGGCGCACCTCGGTGAAGGCGTACGTCGCATCCTCGGCCGTGATCGCGATGTCGGAGGCGGCCACGATCCCGATGCCGCCGGCCCGCACGTTGCCGTGCACCCGGGTCACCACCGGCTTGCCCAAGGTGACGATCCGACGCTGTAGGTCCACGAGCACCCCGGCGGCCTTCTCCATGCCGTCCTCGCGCGCCTCGGAGAGGTCCGCGCCGGAGCAGAACGTGCGCCCCTCGGCCCGGATCAGCACCACCTTGACCGAGTCGTCGCGGTCGGCGCGGTCGAGTCCCTCGAACAGCTCGGCGACCAGCTGGCGGGACAACGCGTTGCGGTTGTGCTGGCTGTCCAGCACGACCGAGGCCACCTGGCCCTCGACGTCGTAGTGCACCAGCTCGGGCATGTCAGCTCCTCGGTCCGCGGTCAGGCCAAGGCTAGTTGGCCATCCGCCGTGCCAGGATGGCGGCGTGTTCCGCGATGCCGCCGACGAGGACCTGCCCGGTCTGTTGGACCTCGAGCGCGCGGCGAACCTGGCCGCGCTGGCCCACGTCTTCCCGCCCGAGCAGTACCCGTTCCCCGATGCGGCCGTCCTCGAGGACTGGCGCATCGCGGTCGCCGACCCCGCACGCCGGGTCATGGTCGCCGGGGAGCCGGGACGGTTGCACGCCGTGGTGATGTACGACGAGGGGCGGGTGCACAAGCTCGCGGTGCACCCCGACCACTGGGGCCACGGGCTGGCCACCCGTGCCCTCGACACCGCGCTGGCCGCCATGCGGGACCGAGGCACGGACACCGCGTGGTTGTGGTGCCTGGAGGCGAACCAGCGTGCGCGCCGGCTCTACGAGCACCTCGGCTGGGTCGACACCGGCGAACGCAAGCCGACCAAGTGGCCGCCGTACCCGCACATGATCCGCTACCGCCGGCCCGTGCGCTGATGGCGCTGCTGACCGCCCGCAGCCCGCGCGGCCGCTGGGTGCTCGCGGCCACCGTCCTCGGCTCCGGGATGGCGCTGCTGGACAGCACGGTGGTCAACATCGCGCTGCGCACCATCGGTGCGGAGATGTCTGCCTCGATCGGCCAGCTGCAGTGGATCGTCAACGCCTACCTGCTCGCGCTCGCCTCGCTGATCCTGGTCTCCGGGTCGCTCGGGGACCGGTACGGCCGTCGGCGGCTGTTCATGGTCGGCGTCGGCTGGTTCGCGACCGCCTCGGCGTTGTGCGCGCTCGCACCCAGCCCCGAGCTGCTGATCGCCGCCCGGCTGCTGCAGGGCATCGGTGCCGCCCTGCTGACACCGGAGAGCCTGGCGCTGATCCAGGCGAGCTTCCGGGCCGAGGACCGCGGCCGGGTGATCGGCCGGTGGGCCGGGCTCGGCGCGATCGCGGCGGCGGTGGGGCCGTTGCTCGGCGGCTGGATCGTCGGCAACGTGAGCTGGCGGTGGATCTTTTGGATCAACGTGCCCGTCGCCCTCGCCGTGCTCCTGGTCACCGTGCGGCACGTCCCGGAGTCACGCGATCCCGAGCGGGTGCCCGGCTTCGACGTCACCGGTGCCGCGCTGGTCGTCGTCGGCCTCGGCGCGGTGACCTTCGCGCTCATCGAGGCCGGTGCGGTGTCGAGCGGGTACGTCGCCGGGGCGGCCGGGCTAGGGACGGCGGCACTGGGGCTGTTCCTGTGGCACGAGCGGCGCAGCCCGCACCCGCTGCTCCCGCTGCGAGTGTTCGGCTCCCGGGTGTTCTCGGTCGCCAACGCGATGACCCTGCTCGTCTACGGCGGGCTGGGCATCATGACGTTCTTCCTGGTGCTGCAGCTGCAGGTGACGTCCGGCTACTCACCCCTGGCGGCCGGGCTGTCCACCGTGCCGCTGACGGTCGCGATGCTGCTGCTGTCGTCGTGGTCCGGGGCGCTCGCCACCAAGATCGGGCCGCGCTGGCAGATGTCGGTGGGCCCCCTGCTGTGCGGCATCGGGGTGTTCTTGCTGCGCGGCGTGGACCGCACCGCGCCTTACTTCACCGCCGTGCTGCCCGGCGTCGTGGTGTTCTCGCTCGGCCTGGTCGCGCTGGTGGCGCCGCTGACCGCGACCGTGCTGGCCGCCGCCCCGGACCGGGCCGCCGGACTGGCCAGCGGGATCAACAACGCGGTCGCGCGCACCGGGTCGCTGCTGGCCGTGGCCGCGCTGCCGGCGCTGGTCGGCATCAACGGGCAGGCGTACCTGCAGCCGGCGCTGTTCACGGCAGGGTACGTCCAGGCGATGACCATCTGTGCCGGGCTGCTGATCGCCGGTGGAGCGGTCAGCTTCGTGGGGCTGCGGCCGGGGTGATCTAGCCATCCCCCCATTGCGCGACGACCACGGTTCACGGGCGTGCCTAGCGTCGGACGATCCGGGCCGCCTCACGTGAGGAGAAGGACATGACACTCGCAGCGTTGCGCAGCAAGAAAGCCGCGCTGGTCGCCGGAGCCGCCGTGGTGGGCCTGCCGATGATCTTCCTCGCACAGTCCGATGCTGCAGTGGGGACGACCCAGAGCAGTGAGCGCACGTTCACGCTGACGGAGCAGCCGGGAAGCTTCCACTTCGTCGACCTGCCCCCGATGCAGAAGAAGCGGAACACCGCCTCGCCCGGGGACGAGGTGATCTTTGTCAACAAGCTGATGAAGGGCAGCACGCAGGTCGGGAGGGCGCAGGCCGTGTGCATCGTCTCCCGGCCCGGCAAGGACCCCCACATCATGGCGGTGTGCACCGGCTCCTTCCTGCTTCGCGGCGGACAGCTGACCGTGGCCACCACGGCTTCGTTCACCGCCTCGACCCTCGACATCGCCATCACCGGCGGCACGGGCAAGTACGAAGGAGCCAGCGGGCAGGTCACCTCGGTCAACCACCCGGACGGGTCGTCGACCGACACCTTCCACGTGATCCTGCCGTAGGCGAGCCGCTCTCCAGCTCAGCGGCTGGTGGAGCGGCGGTACGCCGCGTTGGTGAGCGGCACGAACACCACCAGGATCGCCAGCGCCCACAGCACCGTGTACAACGCCGGGTGGGTGAGCGCCCACGACTCCGGCGCGGGACCCTGCGAGATGGGGTTCTGGTTGCCGAAAAGGATCCGGGCCGCCTCGGTGACCGCGGAGATCGGGTTCCACTCGGCGAACGTCTGCAGCGGACCCGGCAGCGTGTTCAACGGCACGAACGTGTTGGCGACGAACGTGAGCGGGAAGATCACGATAAACGCCGCGTTGTTGAACACCTCCGGGCTGGGCACCAGCATCCCGATCCAGGCCATGATCCACGAGACGGCGTACGCGAACACCAGCAGCAGCAGGTAGCCGAGCAGCGCCTGGCCGACGTTGGTCGTGATCCGCCAGCCGACGATGAGTCCGGTCACGCTCATCACGATGAGCACCAGCACGTTGTTGACCACGTCGGAGAGCGTCCGCCCGGTGAGCACCGCCGACGGGGACATCGGCAGCGTCCGGAACCGGTCGATGATGCCCTTCTTGACGTCCTCGGCCAAACCGGTGCCGGTGATGGTGGCCCCGAACACCACGGTCTGCGCGAAGATCCCGGCGATCAGGAACTCGCGGTAGGCGGCCCCGTCGCCGCCGGCGATGGCGCCGCCGAACACGTAGGCGAACAGCAGCACGAACATGATCGGCGACAAGGTGGTGAACACCAGCAGGTCTGGCACCCGCTTGATCTTGATCAGGTTCCGCCTCGCGACGGTCAGCCCGTCGACGACCGGTCCGACGATGCCCATCCGGCGGCTGGGAACGGCCTGGCTCGTCATGCGACCACCTCGGGGCTCTCGTCCTCCGCCGCGGCGGTGTGTCCGGTCAGGATCAGGAACACGTCGTCCAGCGTCGGGCGGCGCAGGCCGATGTCGTCGACCGCGATCCGCTCGGCATCCAGGCGGCGCAGCGCGTCCGCGAGCACCGCCGCCCCGCCGCTGACCGGCACCAGCAGCGAGCGCTGGTGCTGCTCGACGGCAACCGGCCCGATCGCCAGCGGCTGGAGCAGGTCGCGGGCCTGCCCGAGGTGCGCGGCGTCAGAGACGGTGATCTCCAGACGCTCCCCGCCGACCTGCGCCTTCAGCTTGTCCGCGGTCCCTTCCGCGATGACCACGCCGTGGTCGACCACGATGATGTTGTCGGCGAGCAGGTCGGCCTCCTCGAGGTACTGCGTGGTCAGCAGCAGCGAGGTGCCGCGTGAGACCAGTCTCTTGATGACCTCCCACATGTCGGTGCGGCTGCGGGGGTCGAGGCCGGTGGTCGGCTCGTCGAGGAACAGCACCGGCGGGTCCGCGACCAGCGCACCGGCCAGGTCGAGCCGTCGGCGCATGCCGCCGGAGTAGGTCTTGGCCGGCCGGTTGCCCGCGTCGTCGAGGTCGAACTGGGTGAGCAGCTCACGGGCCCGGGCCTGGCTGCGCCACCGGCCCAGGTGGTAGAGCCGGCCGATCATGTCCAGGTTCTCGAAGCCGGTGAGGTACTCGTCGACGGCGGCGTACTGGCCGGAGACACCGATCCTCCGTCGTACCTCCCCGGGGTGCGCGAACACGTCGATGCCGGCGACCTCGGCCCGTCCCGCGTCCGGCTTGATCAGCGTGGTGAGGATCTTGACCGCGGTCGTCTTGCCCGCGCCGTTCGGGCCGAGCACCGCGAGCACGCTGCCCTCGCGCACCCGCAGGCTCAGCCCGTCAAGAGCCTTGACGTCCTTGTAGTGCTTGACCAGGCCCTCCGCGATCACCGCATCCGTCACGAGAGGAACCCTTGCACACACCGCCCCCGCGCTCGACCCGGTTTCCGCGTCAGGCGTTCTGCCAGAGGCCGGTGACGTTGCCCTCCGGGTCGCGGAAGTACGCCGCGAAGCCCATCTCGCCGACGGCCTGCCGGCCGACGACCGTCGAGCCGCCGAGCTTCTCGATCCGCTCGAGCGCGGAGTCGATGTCGTCCACGTCGATGGTCACCACCGGCGCGCTGACCGGTCCGCCGCGCTGGGTCATCCCGCCGTTGATGAACCCCGGCTCGCTGGGCGGACCCTGCTCGGCGGTCGGTCCCGTGCCGACCATGGTGTAGTCCATGTCGGGCATGGGGTTGACCTGCCACCCGAACGCGTCCGCGTAGAACTTCCTGGCCCGGTTGCCGTCCTCGTACGGAATCTCGAAGTGCACCACTCGACCGCTCATCGGTCCTCCCGGGATGTCCTGCACGGCCGCGTGCCGTGCTCGTCCCAGCCTTTCCGTGCGGGTCGCGGCGGTCAACGGGGATCTTCCCGGCAAGGGTTTCCCACCGGGGCACAACCGACCACTCAGCGGTAGGTCAGCAGCCCGTCCTGGGCCTCGAGGTGCGCGTGGTCGTTGAACGAGACCAGCGTGCACCCCCGCGAGCCGACCACCACCTTGGTCACCGAGGCGTTCACGGTGACCGGGTTCAGCTGGGTCCACAGCTCCGCCCCGCCGCCGAGCAGGCTGGTGGTCACCCAGGACACCGGGCCGCCGGAGGTGAACACCACCGCGGTAGAGCGACCGTCGAGCCGTTCGAGAGTACGACGCAGCGCCGCCTCGACCCGGGCGCAGAACACCGCGAACGGCTCGTCGTACTCCTCGGCGAACTCGCCTCCGGTCCACCGCAGAGTGGCCTGCTCGAACCACGCCTGGAAGGCGGCCCGGGTCATCTCCTCGCCATCGGGACGGCCCGAGGGGTGCAGCGCCAGCATCTGCCGGTGGTCGAACTCGTTCCAGCCGTCGTCCTCGACCACCTCGCAATCCCACCCGGCCGCGTCCCCCGCCCCCCGGGCGGTGTCCCGGTGCCGGCGCATCGCGCCGGTGACCACCACGTCCGGCCGGACCCGGCGGGCGGCTAGCGCCTCGCCGACCACCCGGGACTGCCGCTCGCCGAGCGCGGAGAGCACGTCGTAGTTCGCCGCGCCCCAGGACGCCTGCCCGTGCCGGACCAGCAGCAGCGCGGTCACGCCTCGACCAGCCGGGAGCATCGGCGGTCGAGGTAGTGCACCACGGGCAGGAACCGGGCGTACTCCTCGTTGTGGGTCTGCCCGTGGTGGTAGCGGTAGTAGATCTGCTGCGCGATCACCGCAAGCCGGAACAGCCCGAACACCTCGTAGAACCGCCACTGCTCCGGCGTGACCGCCAGCCCCATCCGGTCGGTGTAGTAGTCGACGACCTCGTCGCGGGTGAGCATCCCGGGCAGGTGGGTCGGCTGGCGGCGCAGGGCGAGGTACTCCGGGTCGTCGTCGGCCTGGATCCAGTAGGCCATCGCCCCGCCGAGATCCATCAGCGGGTCGCCGAGGGTGGACATCTCCCAGTCGAGCACGCCGGCCACCCGCAGCGAGCCGCCGCCTTCACTCCGAGCCAGCACCAGGTTGTCGAACCGGAAGTCGTTGTGGATCACGCAGGTGGCCACGTCCTCGGGCTGGTGCTCGGACAGCCAGCCCATCACCTTCTCGAAGTCGCCGACGTTGTCGGTGCGCGCCCTGCGGTAGCGGTCCGACCAGCCGGCCACCTGCCGTCCGACGTACCCCTGGCCGCGGCCGACCTCGGCCAGCCCAGCCGCCACCGGGTCGACCTGGTGCAGCTCGACGAGCACGTCCAGCACCCGCCTGCACAGCTGGCTCGTCTCGTCCCGGAACAGCTCCATCCCCGTCGGCAGGTCGCGGCGCAGGATTGTCCCCTCCAGCCGCTGCATCACGTAGAACTCCGAACCGATCACCGACTCGTCACCGCAGAACGCCACCATCGGTGCGACGTAGGAGAACACCGGCGCGAGCCGCGACTGGATCGTGAACTCCCGGTTCATGTCGTGCGCGCTCTTCGCCTTCGACCCGGTCGGCGGCCGGCGCAGGATCAGGTCGCGTCCGGGGAAGCGCAACAGGTAGGTCAGGTTGGACGCACCCCCGGCGAACTGCTGCACCTGCGGCGTCTCGTCCGGGACCTCGGCGTGCGCACGCAGCCAGGCCAGCGCGGCGGGTACGTCGAAGGCGTCCTCCTCGCGGACCGGGCCGGCTCCCTCCACCCGGCTCACTGGGGGCCCTCCTGCTCGCGCTCGAAGGCGCGGCGGGCGTTGCGCTGCATCTGCTCGTCGTAGACGACGCGGTCGCTGTGCTTGAGGAGGTACGACGCGCGGGCGACGTCGTCGGTCAGGATCACCGGGTCCTTCCCGTCGATGCCCTCCATCACCGCCTCGGCGACGTCCTCGGCACTCAGCGCGGACTGCTCGATCAGCGCGGCGGCTCGCTCCTCGACGTCGGGGTCACTGCCCCGCATCGACGACGCGAGGTTGCTGCGGAAGAACGACGGGCACACCACCGACGTGCACACCCCGTAGGGCGCGAGCTCGTGGTACAGCGTCTCCGACAGCGCCACCACCCCTGCCTTGGTGGCGTTGTAGCCGGCCATCCCCGGCGGGTGCACCAGCCCGGCGATCGAGGCGACGTTGACGATGTGTCCGGAGCGCTGCTTCTTGAACACCGGCGCGAAGGTCCGGCAGCCGCGGGCCGGACCGAGCAGGTTCACCTGGGTGAGCAGCTCCCAGTCGGCCATCGGGGTCCGGTCGATGCGGCCCCCGGCGGCCAGCCCGGCGTTGTTGACCAGCACGTCCAGGCCGCCCCAGGTCTGCTGCGCCCACTCCCGCGCGGCAACCCAGTCCTCGTCGCTGCGCACGTCGAGCGTGCGGAACTGCACTCGGTCGGGGAGCGCCGGTGCGGCCGCGACATCGGTGGCCAGCACGTCGTCGCCGCGCGCGGCGAACCGTCGTACCAGCTCCAGGCCGAGGCCCGACGCCGCGCCGGTGACCAGGACCCGGCTCACCGGGCGGCCTCCCGGAAGCGGGCGAGCTCGAGGCGGGCGATCACCTCGCGGTGCACCTCGTCGGGCCCGTCGGCCAACCGCAGCGACCGGGCGCCGGTCCACGCCCCGGCCAGCGGGTGGTCGTCGCTGAGGCCGCCGGCGCCGTGCAGCTGGATGGCCATGTCCACGACGTCCTGGGCCATCGCCGGCACCGCCACCTTGATCTCGGCGACCTCCTTGCGAGATCCGCGGCTGCCGACGGTGTCCAGTTTCCAGGCGGCGTGCAGCACCAGCAGCCGGGCCTGGTCGATGGCGATGCGGGCCTGGGCGATGCGCTCCTTGTTGCCGCCGAGCTCGGCCAGCGGCTTGCCGAACGCGACCCGTTCGGTGGCCCGCTTGCAAGCCCGCTCCAGGGCCATCTCGGCGAGCCCGA
>DASTWW010000066.1:0-35649 GCA_035765755.1 Nocardioidaceae bacterium | reverse complement strand
GGGCGACTACCCGATGCAGACCGTGCGCACCATGGCCCGGATCATCGAGTCGACCGAGAGCCACGGCCTCGCGCGGATGACCGCGATCGAGTGGCAGCCGCGCACCAGGGGCGGGGTGATCGCCAAGGCGGCCGCCGAGGTGGCCGACCGGGTCGGCGCGAAGTACCTCGTTGCGTTCACGCAGAGCGGCGACTCCGCGCGTCGACTGAGCCGCTACCGGGGCCCGATCCCGATGCTGGCGTTCACGCCGGTGGACGCGGTGCGTTCGCAGCTGTCGCTGTCGTGGGGCCTCGAGACGTTCAAGGCGCCGCCCGTGGAGCACACCGACGAGATGGTCCGCCAGGTCGACGAGCACCTGCTGAACATCGGCCGGGTCAAGGAGGGCGACCTGGTGGTGATCATCGCGGGCAGCCCGCCCGGCATCCCCGGGTCGACCAACGCGTTGCGCATCCACCGCATGGGAGATGCGATCAACGAGGTGGCCCCGGCCTACCGGCGCGCGCACTAGCCGTCGTGCGTCCCGCCCGGGCGGTCCTGCTGCTGGTGGCGGCCGCGTCGTTGTCGGCCTGCTCGGCGAGCAGCACAGCGCCTGCTGCCCGTCACGCGGCTTCGTCATCTCCTCGTTCCTCCCAGGCTCCGTCCCAGGCTCCGTCCTCAGCCCCGTCCTCGGCCCCGGTCACGCAGGCGTCGGGTCCGCCCGCCCTGCACGTCCGGACGGTGCGCTGGCGGCTGCCGGGGCGGCTGAGCCGCGAGGTCGCGATGGGGTACGCCGGGGGGCTGCTCGTCGCGGGCGGTCTCCAGCCGGGGGACGTGTCCTCGGACCGGGTGTGGCGCATCGACCCGGGCACCGGCGCCCGGACCCGGCTGGGCACGCTCGCCGATGCGGTCCACGACGCAGCCGGGGGAGTGCTCCAGGGCCGGCCGACCGTGCTCGGTGGCGGAGCGTCGTCCAGCCTGTCCGTCGTACAGCAGGGCAGCGTGCGGTGGCGGGTGGCTTCTCACCTGCCTGGCCCGCGTTCGGACCTGTCCGCCACGTCCGTCGGGAACGGGCTCGTGGTGGTCGGCGGCTACGACGGCGTGCAGTCACCGCGGACGGTGCTGGAGACCACCGACGGCCGACACTTCCACGTCGTGGCCCGGCTCCCGCAGGGCGTTCGCTACGCCGGGGTGGCCGCGATGCACGGACAGGTCTGGGTGCTCGGCGGCGAGGAGAACGGCCGCGAGCTGCGCGAGGTCTACCGGGTCGACCCCGCAACCGGACGGGTGGCGCGTGCCGGGCGGCTGCCCGGGCCCCTGGGCCACGAGGCGGTGGTCGCGGTGGGGGACCGGCTGCTGGTGCTGGGTGGCCGGCCCGCGACGGACACCGCGACCGACCGGATGTGGTGGTTCAACCCGTCCACCGGCAGCTGGCGGCGGGCCGGCCGGCTGCCCTACCCGGTCGCCGACGCGCCCGCCGTCACAGCTGGCGGCGCGACGTACCTGCTCGGCGGGGAGACGCCCTCCTTCACCTCGCGAGTGATGCGGCTGCGCTGGTCGCGCTGAACTCCTTGCCGTCTCAGCACTTGAGCCCGATCAGCTCGTCGAGCCGGGCCACCCCGGCCCGCGTGGAGACCGAGATGGTCTTCCAGTTCGACTGCCGCCAGGGCATCGATCAGGTCCAGCGCTTCGCAGCACCAAGCCCGGATCTCCACGGAATTGTTGGTGAACTGCCAGCGCGGGTAGTCGTAGCGCTTGAGCCTTCCGCCGATCGTCTTCTGCGTCCAGTTGTTCGCGCGGCAGCCGTCGGAGTGGAACAACCCGCGCAGGAAGTCCGCCGGGTACGCCTCCACAACGTTCCACTGCCACGTCTCCATGCCGAGCACCCGCAGGTCCTTCCTTCCCGGCCCGAGCTGCGGAAACAGGCACGGCCAGTGTTTCCAGGATGTTGTGATCACCACGCACCCCGGTTTCTGCCTGGTGTGCGGACGTCCGCCGGGCTTGACCCGCCGCATGAGTTCCATGACGTGCTCGTTCAGCCCTACGTATTTCGCATCGTTGAAAATGTGAAGCCCGTACACGCCGCGTGGCTGGAGCGTGATGTGGCCATCGCCGAGGTACCACCCGAACAGTTCTGCATATGCTGGCTGGTCCATCGCAGCCTGGTCGCAACGCGGACACGGCGCCGAAAGATGGGATTGGCCACGCGGAACCCCGCGTCGCTGGTACAGGCGCCGCCATCGCCTGATGGTCTTGACCGCCACGCCGTGCTTCAGCGCATTGTCGGCATCGCGCATGCCGGCATCGGAGTCTCGAAGCGCGTCGGCGACGACCTCGTCCGGACGGATGTGCACCATGACCGAACGCTGCACCATGGCACCGACAGTCCTGTGCGATTTTGGTGCCGGGTGTGGGATTCGAACCCACACGCCCTTGCGGGCAACGCCTTTTGAGGGCGCAGTGTCTGCCTGTTCCACCAACCCGGCCCGGAGACAGGGTTACGGTACAGGACACCTTGGTGAGAGAGTTCGCGTCCGGTCCGGCAAGCCTGGCCTTCCTGACGCCGCTAGCCTTGCCTGCGTGACGCAACAGGGCATCCCCCACCGCCGCGTGGTCATCGCCGAGGACGAGGCGCTGATCCGCATGGATCTCGCCGAGATGCTCGCCGAGGACGGGTACGACGTGGTGGGACAGGCCGGCGACGGCGAGAAGGCTGTCACGCTGGCCCGCGACCTGCGCCCCGACCTCGTGGTCCTGGACGTGAAGATGCCCAAGCTGGACGGAATCACCGCCGCCGAGCGCATCGCCGAGGAGCGGATCGCGCCGGTGGTGATCCTGACCGCGTTCAGCCAGCGCGACCTCGTGGAGCGGGCCCGGGACGCCGGCGCGATGGCCTACCTGGTCAAGCCGTTCTCCAAGCAGGACCTGATGCCGGCCGTCGAGATGGCGGTGAGCCGGTTCGCCGAGCTGCAGATGCTCGAGGCGGAGGTCGCCGACCTGACCGAGCGCCTGGAGGCCCGCAAGGCCATCGACCGGGCGAAGAGCGTGCTGCAGCAGCAGCTGCGGCTCAGCGAGCCGGACGCGTTCCGGTGGATCCAGAAGACCGCGATGGACCTTCGGCTGTCCATGCGGCAGGTCGCAGAGGGCGTGTTCACCCACGGGCCGTCCCTACCGCATGGCGCGGCGGCGGACCCACCGGGAGACACGCCGGGGGATCAGCCGGGCTAGACAGACGAGAGTGTGACGTTGCAGGCATATCTTGTGGGGCAGGTCACAAAATGACAACGACCGGCGCCGATCCGCGCCGAGGGGGTCCTATCGGGCTGGAATGCCGCTAACTTCACACCAACATCGCTATGCGGCACCTCGGGGGAGCCGCTCTGCTCCACGGAGGCTTAATGATTCGCCATACCCGCGCCTGGCAGTCGGCAGCGGTCTTCGCCGTCGCCGCGCTCGCCCTGAGCGCCTGCGGCTCGTCCGGCGGCGGCAGCACCGCTCCGAAACCCACCACCAAGACCTCGGCAACGTCTGGCTCCGGCAGCGGAGGTGGCGCCACCAAGGGTGACGGCACGCTGACCATCGGCACGCTGCTCCCGGAGACCGGTGACCTGGCCTTCCTCGGCCCACCGGAGTTCGCCGGTGTGCAGGCGGCCGTGGACGACATCAACGCGGCCGGCGGAGTCCTGGGCAAGCAGGTCGTGCAGTCCAAGGCCGACTCCGGCGACGGTACGCCGGACATCGCCGGCCAGTCGGTGAACAGCCTGCTCGCAGATCACGCCGACGTGATCGTCGGCGCCGCAGCCTCCGGCGTCTCGCTCTCGGTCATCAACCAGATCACCGACGCGGGTGTCGTCGAGTTCTCGCCGGCCAACACCTCGCCGGCGTTCGACGACCCGAAGACCGACCCGCACAACCTGTACTTCCGCACCGCGCCCTCCGACGTCCTGCAGGGCGCCGTGATGGCCAACATGGTGCTGCAGGACGGGCACAACAACGTGGCGATCCTGGCCCGCCAGGACTCCTACGGTGAGCTCCTCGCGGCTCAGGTCGCGAAGGGCGTCAAGGCCGGCGGCGGCACCGTCGCGGCCAAGGTGCTCTACGCCGCGGACGCCACCAACTTCACGGCCGAGGTCAACAAGATCGCGGCCCTGAAGCCGGATGCCGTCGTGCTGATCGCCTTCAACGAGACCACCAAGATCATCCCGACGATGATCGCGAAGGGGATCGGTCCCCAGGACCAGCAGATCTACTTCGTCGACGGCAACACCGCCGACTACTCCGGGGACTTCCCGAAGGGCACCCTCACCGGTGTGAAGGCGACCTACCCGGGCGCGGAGCTGACGTCCTCGTTCAAGCAGCGGCTGCTGAAGACGGACCCGAAGCTGAAGGACTTCACCTACGGTCCCGAGTCGTACGACGCAACGGTCATGACCGCGCTCGCCGCGACCATGGCAGGCACCGACGACCCGACCACGTTCGCACCGGACATCATCAAGGTGTCCCGTGACGGCACGGAGTGCTCGTCGTACTCCCAGTGCGTGGACCTGCTCAAGCAGGGCAAGGACATCGACTACCAGGGTGTGTCCGGTCCGTGTGACCTCGGCCCGACCGGGAGCCCTGTCAAGGCCACGATCGGGATCTTCGAGTACGGCAACGACAACACCTACCACAACGTGGACTACATCACCGGAGTGATCCCGGGCTGAACCTGGCCACGGGACATCATCGGCAACAACGAAGGCGGGGTCCGGCTCGAGAGAGCCGGGCCCCGCCTTCTGCCTGTACGGCGCGCCGCGTCACCCTGTCCCGCTAGCGTCCTCAGCGTGAGGTAGTGGCCCCCAGACGACCCGGGCGGGAATACCGGAGAGAACTCAGGCCTTGGCGAGCGTGCCCAGGTAGAGCTGGATCACCTTCGGGTCGTGGATCAGGTCCTTGCCGCTGGCGGTGTACGCGTTGCGGCCCTGGTCCAAGACGTAGCCCCGGTCGCAGATCTGCAGGCAGCGGCGGGCGTTCTGCTCGACCATGATCACCGAGACGCCGGCCCGGTTGATGCGCCGGGTCTGCACGAACACCTCGTCCTGCATCACGGGGGAGAGTCCGGCGGAGGGCTCGTCGAGGAGCAGCACCGACGGTTCCATCATCAGCGCGCGGCCCATGGCCACCATCTGCCGCTCGCCGCCGGACAGCGACCCGGCGCGCTGGCTGCGTCGGTCCAGCAGGGCCGGGAACAGCTCGCCGACCAGCTCGAAGCGCTTCCGGAAGGACTTGGGGCGCTGGTAGACGCCCATCTCCAGGTTCTCCTGGATGGTCAGCGACGGGAAGACGTTGTTGCTCTGCGGCACGAAGCCGATGCCCTGCCGCACGAGCGTGTCGGCCCGCTGGTTGGTGATGTCCTCGCCGTTGAGGGTGACCGAGCCGGACCGCACCTTGACCAGGCCGAAGAGCGCCTTGAGCAGGGTCGACTTCCCAGCGCCGTTGGGGCCGATGATGCCGACCAGCTCGTTGGGCTGGCAGTACAGGTCGGTGCCGTTGAGGATGTTGATCCCGGGCAGGTAGCCGGCGATCAGGTTGTCGGCCCGCAGCACCGCGCCCTCGGCGGACTCCAGGTGGGCGCCGCGATCCAGGGAGTGCGTCTCAGACATGCGGCTGCTCCTGCTCAACGCTCAGGTCGGTGTCGTGGTGCGAGCCGAGGTAGGCGTCGATGACCCGGGGGTCGCCCATCACGGCGTCGGCGGGACCCTCCGCGATCACCTTGCCCTGGGCCATCACGATCACCCAGTCGGAGATGTCGCGGACCATGTCCATGTCGTGCTCGACGAACAGGACAGTGCGGCCCTCGTCCCGCAGCGACCGGACGTGGTCGAGCAGGGACTGCTTGAGGGCGGGGTTCACCCCCGCCATCGGCTCGTCGAGCATGACCAGCTCCGGCTCGGCCATCAGCGCCCGGGCCATCTCCAGCAGCTTGCGCTGGCCTCCGGAGAGCGTGCCCGCGAAGTCGGTCCGCTTCTCATACAGCATGAACCGCTTCAGCAACACGTCGGCCTTGTCGGTGATCTGCTGCTCCTGGCCGCGCCAGGTGTGCAGCAGGCCGGCCAGGATCCGCTCGCCGGTCTGCTGGGTGGCCCCCAGCCTCATGTTCTCCAGCACGGACAGCTTGGCCAGCACCTTGGTCAGCTGGAAGGTGCGCACCATGCCCATCCTGGCCACCCGGAAAGCGGCCACACCGGACAGCGACCGGCCGTTGAACGACCAGTCTCCGGACTGCGGCTTGTCGAAGCCGGTGAGCAGGTTGAAGAACGTGGTCTTGCCGGCGCCGTTCGGACCGATGAGCGCGGTGATCACACCGCGCTGGATCTCGAGGTGGTCGACGTCGACGGCGGTCAGACCGCCGAAGTGGCGGTGAATCTTGTCCGCGACCACGATCGGGTCGGGCTTGGCCACACCGGGCTCATGCGGGACGGCGGCGAGAGCGGCACGCGCCTCGGAGGCCGAGGACCGCCCCGTTGGCGGGGTCTCGCCCGTGGCGGCGGTGGTGTCAGCGGGCATCGATCGCCAGCTCCCTTCTGTCCCCGAGGATGCCTTGCGGGCGGAAGATCATCAGCAGCATAAGCGCGAGCCCCATCACGATCAGCCGCACGAGGCTGGCCTGCTGGTTGCTCATGATCCATTCCGGGATGGTCGGGTTGGCGCCGGCGGTGAGCGCGCCGAACAGCAGACCGAGGAAGCTGATCAGGAACCAGAACACGATCGAGCCCAGCACCGGGCCGAGGATCCGGGCCGCGCCGCCGAGCAGCAGCACGGTGTAGGCGAAGAACGTGGTGTCGGTGGCGACCCAGGTGGGGTTCATGTTGGTGTGCTGCAGGGCGATGAGGAACCCGGCCACCGCACCGAAGAGGCCACCGAGGATCAGGGACTGCATCTTGTAGAGGTAGACGTTCTTGCCGAGGCTGCGGACCGCGTCCTCGTCCTCACGGATGCCCTTGAGCACCCGGCCCCAGGGACTGCGCATCAGCAGCCACACCAGCACGCAACCGATCGCGATGATGATCCAGCCGACGGTCAGCAGCCAGAAGTCGTAGGGACGCCACGACACGATGCCGAGGTTGATCGTGGAGTGGTACGGGTTGGCGTTCGAGAAGCTCTGCTCGAAGTGGATCAGCCCGTCCTGGCCGCCGAACCACTTCAGCAGCGTCACCGACCCGAGCGTGTAGCGGATGATCTCCGAGGCGGCGATGGTCACGATGGCGAGGTAGTCCGCCCGCAGCCGCAGCGTGGGAATGCCGAGGATGAAGGCGAGCACGACGGTGAAGAACAACCCGGCGACGATGGCCAGCCAGAACGGCAGCCCCCAGGTGGCGATGAACGACGCCATCGTGTAGCCGCCGATGGCCATGAACCCGGCCTGCCCGAAGTTCAGCAGCCCGGTGTAGCCGAAGTTGACGTTCAGGCCGATGGCTGCCAGCGCGTAGACGACCGCGGTGGGGCCGAGAGCCTCCTGCAGCGACTGGCTGACCAGACTTGCCCAGTGCATCTGGCTCTCCTCGTCCTATCCGACACGCTCGGCGCGGCCGAGCAGACCTTGGGGGCGGAACAGCAGCACGACGATCAGCACCAGGAGGGCGCCGACGAACTTCAGTTCTGCCGGGATGAACAGCGTGGACACCTCGATGAAGATCCCGATGATGAACGAGCCGAGGATGGCTCCCCAGACGCTTCCGAGGCCGCCGAGCACGACCGCGGCGAACACGAGCAGCAGGATCTTGAACCCGATCTGGTAGTCGAAGCCCTGGGTCATGCCGAGCAGCACGCCGGACAACCCGGCCAGCCCCGCTCCCACGGACCAGACCACCGAGATCACCCGGTCAACGTTGATGCCGGAGGATGCCGCGAGGGCCGGGTTGTCGGCCACCGCGCGGGTGGCCTTGCCGATCCGGGTCTTCTGGACCGCCAGCGAGATCAGGACCAGCACCACGGCCGAGAAGCACATCACCCCGATGTCCTTGGGGGTCATCAGGATCGGGCCGATGTGCCAGGGCTCGGGACTGGTCCACTGCGAGTAGTTGTGGTTGGCGGCGCCGGCGACGTACTGGAAGATGTTCCGCAGGAAGATCGACAGGCCGATGCTGACGATCATCGCCGCGATCAGCCCGACGCCCTTCTTGCGCAGCGGCTTCCAGAGGATCTTGTCCTGGAGCCAGCCGAAGAACGTCGAGGCCACGATCGCGACGGCGACGGCGGTCACCATGGTGATGTTCACGCCGGCGACCGTGATGTTCCCCGGCAGGCTGTCGATGCCGAACGCGACGACCGCCCCGAAGGTGACCAGCTCGCCGTGCGCGAAGTTCGTCAGCCCCGTCGTACCGAAGATCATCGACAGGCCCAGGGAG
Organism: Nocardioidaceae bacterium; assembly: GCA_035765755.1. GTDB lineage: Bacteria > Actinomycetota > Actinomycetes > Propionibacteriales > Nocardioidaceae > DASSKA01. The sequence continues at coordinate 27,286 of DASTWW010000066.1, read as the reverse complement.
GCCATCGCCAGCAGGAACGAGAAGACCAACCCGCCGGCGGCCAGCTGCAGCGCCTGGACGGCCACGCTCGTCTCGGGCGTGAGGTCCGGGCCGATCGGGAACGTGACGTAGACGTCGGAGGACAGCTGGATCTGCGTCTTCAGCGTCACCTCTTTGGGGTCGCGAAGCGCCGCGCCCTTGGGCAGCGTGTCCGTGTGGATGTGGATGACGAAGGTCTCACCCACCACATCGGCCGCGCTGCCGGGAAGCGGGACGTCGAAGATGCCGGTCTTGTCACTCTTGTCCGTGCCGACCGTCTTTCCGGAGGTGTCGGACACGCTGATCACCACTCCGGACACCGGCGTCGGGGGCGTGTGGCGGGTGTCCGTCAGGCACCCGATCACATGGATGCTGTCGTCGTTGCGCGGCGGCGGCTTCACACAGGTCGCGGGTGCCGCAGAGGCCGCTCCGGCTCCCAGGGGGATCAACAGGAAGGCGGCCGCCGCGGCCAGCAGCGCGGCGAGGTGTCTGCGTCGGGCGTGCATGGCGCTCCTGTCACGGCGGCTGGGCATGACGGGGGACTATAGCGGCATTGTGACCCTCGCCACGTCATTTGGCTGAACCCCCGGGACACAGTAGAGGCAACCGGGCGCCCGTGGGGGCTTCATCGGGCAACAATGCGGCAACGGTTCAACGGAAGGCGATGACCGCCGCGGTCAGCAGCGGCGCCACCACCAGCCCCGGCAGCAGGTCGCCGACCGGAACCTGCCGGATGCGCAGCAGCCGCAGCGCTACCCCGACCAGCATCAGCCCGCCCGCCGTGGTGAGCGCGGCCAGGTGCGGTTCGGGCAGCACGTTGCCCAGCGCCGCCCCGAGTGCGGTCAGCGAGCCTTGGACGGCCAGGATCGCGATCACGCTGGCCGCGACGCCCCAGCCGAGGGAGGCCGCGAACGCGATCGAGGCGAACCCGTCGAGGGCCGCCTTGAGGAACAGCTGCTGCGGCCCGTTGCCGATGCCGTCGTTGAGCGAGCCGAGCACGGTGAGCGGCCCCACGCAGAACACCAGCGAGCTGGACACGAACCCCTCGACGAACCGCTGGCGCTCGGCGGACGGATCGCCGGCGGTACGACGGTGCAACCGTTCCTGCAGCCACTGCCCGAAGTTCTCCAGCCCGTCCTCGATCCCGAGCACCGAGCCGATGATGCCGCCGATCAACAGCGAGCCCAGCACGATCAGCAGGGGGGCGTTCGGGCCGACCGCCGCCGCCCACTGCTTGTCGGTGATCTTGGCCGCGGACAGGGCGGCGATCAGCAGCGTGACCAGGCCCAGACCGTCGGTGACCACGTCCCGGGTGCGCTGCCGGAGCCGGTGCCCGACCAGCACGCCGATGGAGGTACCGACCAGGACCGTGCACATGTTCACCACGGTGCCGATCCCTGTGAACACCACAGGCCTCCTCTACCGATTCGCCCGGTCTAGGCGTAATCTCTCACCTTGTCTGGGACGTCGGGGAGGGGGCTTCCTCGGGGGAGGTTGACCTCGGCGACGGACACCGTCTGACTTCCAGAAGTGAAAGAGGGTACCCGGTGTCGCGCTGCCCCGTGCTCGTCCGTGAGGCCACGCTGGACGACGTGCCCGCGTTGCTGGAGATCTGGAGCGACGTCGCGCGCCGCTCGCACTGCGAGCGTCGATCCGAGCACGTGGTGGAGAGCGACGGCGCCGCGGCAGTGGCCCGGATCGCAGCCGACCCCGAGCAGCGGCTGCTGGTGGCGATCCTCGACGGCCAGGTGACGGGCGCGGCGCACCTGATGCGGGCACCGGTCTCCCCGCTGACCGCTGACGTGGCGGTCTACATCTCCAACCTGCAGGTACTCGAGAAGTTCCGCCGCCGGGGAGCAGGCCGGGCCCTGGTGGAAGCCGCCCTGCGCTGGGCGGAGGAGAAGGACACCACCCACGTGCTGGCCGCGGCCTCGGCCTTCTCCCGAGACGCGAACCGGTTCATGGCCCGGCTCGGGCTCAGCCAGCTCGCGGTCGTGCGTGGGGCCACGGTCACCGCGCTGCGTGCCAAGCTTCCGGTGGAGCCGCCGGCTGCCGCGCGACTCGGGGTCCGGGACACGCACAGCGTCGGCCACATCCTGGCCCAGCGGCGTTCGCAGCGGCGCTCGGAGCGGCGCGCCCAGCGCCGGGCGCGCACCGGCGTCGAGTAGCCCAGTCGAAGGCATAGCGGGCGCACGGCACGGGGGGTGCCTCAGGTTAGAGTCGGGCTCGTGCCCGATGCTGCCTCGACCCCGCCCGGCGACCGCCCGCGTCTCCTGCTGCTCGACGGCCACTCCCTGGCCTACCGCGCCTTCTTCGCGCTCCCGGTGGAGAACTTCTCGACCACGACCGGTCAGCCGACCAACGCGGTCTACGGGTTCACCTCGATGCTCATCAACGTGCTGCGCGACGAGCAGCCGACCCACGTCGGCGTCGCCTTCGACGTCTCCCGGGAGACCTTCCGCAGCGAGGCCTACTCCGACTACAAGGCCAACCGGTCCAGCTCGCCCGACGAGTTCAAGGGCCAGGTCTCGCTGGTCAAGGAGGTGCTGGACGCCCTCCACGTCGCCACCATCGAGAAGCCGGGCTACGAGGCCGACGACGTGATCGCCACGCTGGTCACCCGGGCCGTCGCCCAGGGGTTCGAGGCGCTGGTCTGCACCGGGGACCGGGACTGCTTCCAGCTCGTCGGCGAGCACTGCACGATCCTCTACCCGCGCAAGGGTGTCTCGGACCTGGCCCGGATGACGCCGGAGGCCGTCGAGGAGAAGTACGGCGTGCCGCCCGGCCGGTACCCAGAGCTCGCTGCGCTGGTGGGCGAGACCTCGGACAACCTGCCCGGCGTCCCGGGGGTGGGTCCCAAGACTGCCGCCAAGTGGATCAACACCTACGACGGCCTCGACAACGTGATCGCCAACGCCGACCAGATCAAGGGCAAGGCCGGCGACTCGTTCCGCGAGCACCTGGCTGGGGTGATCCGCAACCGGCAGCTGAACGCGCTGGTCTGCGACCTGGAGCTGTCGGCCACCCCGACGGACCTGGCCATGCGCCCGTGGGACCGCCAGGAGGTGCACAAGCTCTTCGACAGCCTCGAGTTCCGGGTGCTGCGCGACCGGCTGTTCTCCACCCTCGAGTCGGAGGAGGAGATCGAGGAGGGCGGCTTCGAGCTGGAGGGCGTGCGGCTCGACCCCGGCCAGGTGGCCGGCTGGCTGACCGAGCACGTCGAGCGGGAGCGGCGGGTCGGCGTCCAGGTGCGCGGCAGCTGGCGGTCCGGCACGGGTGACGTGTTCACGCTCGCGCTGGCCTGTGACGACGGGTCGGCGGCCTGGGTGGACGTCGAGCAGGTCACCCCGGAGGACGAGCAGGCGATCGGCGGCTGGCTGTCCGACCCGTCGTACCCCAAGGTCCTGCACGACGCGAAGGGGCCGATGCTCGCGCTCGCCGCGCGCGGCTGGAAGCTGGCGGGGCTCGAGCGGGACACCGCCCTCTCGGCGTACCTCGCCCGGCCCGACCAGAGGTCCTACGACCTGGCGGACCTGACCCTGCGCTACCTCAAGCGCGAGCTGCGGCAGGAGGAGGCCGACTCCGGGCAGCTCACCTTCGACGGGCTCGGCGACGAGTCGGCGGGGGACACCTCGATGCTGCAGGCGCGGGCCGTGCTCGACCTGGCCGCGGCCCTGGACCAGGAGCTGGAGGACCGGGGCGGGGCCCGGCTGCTCACCGACGTGGAGCTCCCGCTGGTGCACGTGCTCGCGGCCATGGAGCGCACCGGCATCGCCGTCGACTCCGATCAGCTGGAGTCGCTCGAGGCGGAGTTCGCCGGCGAGGTGAAGAAGGCGGCCGACGAGGCGTTCGAGGTGATCGGCAAGGAGATCAACCTCGGCTCGCCCAAGCAGCTGCAGGTGGTGCTCTTCGACGAGCTGAACATGCCGAAGACCAAGCGCACCAAGACCGGCTACACCACCGACGCCGACGCGCTGCAGCAGCTGTTCGTCAAGACCGAGCACCCGTTCCTGCTGGCGCTACTGCGACACCGCGACGTGTCCCGGCTGCGGCAGACCGTCGAGGGGCTGCTGAAGACGGTCTCGCCCGACGGGCGGATCCACACCACCTTCAACCAGCTGATTGCCGCCACCGGGCGTCTGTCGAGCACCGACCCGAACCTGCAGAACATCCCGATCCGCACCGAGGAGGGCCGCCGGATCCGTGAGGCGTTCGTGGTCGGGGACGCCTTCGAGTCGCTGATGACCGCCGACTATAGCCAGATCGAGATGCGGATCATGGCGCACCTGTCCGAGGACGCGCTGCTCATCGAGGCGTTCAGGTCCGGGCGGGACTTCCACTCGGTGACCGCGGCCCGGGTGTTCGAGGTGGACGCCGCCGAGGTGACGCCCGCGATGCGCGCCAAGGTGAAGGCGATGAACTACGGCCTGGCCTACGGGCTGTCGGCCTACGGCCTGTCGCAGCAGCTCGGCGTGGACACGTCCGAGGCGCGCGGGCTGATGGACGAGTACTTCGAGACCTTCGGCGGGGTGCGCGACTACCTCGCCGGGGTGGTCGACGAGGCTCGCCGGTGCGGGTTCACCGAGACCATCCTCGGCCGGCGGCGCTACCTGCCGGACCTGACCAGCGACAACCGGCAGCGCCGGGAGATGGCCGAGCGGATGGCCCTCAACGCGCCGATCCAGGGTTCGGCCGCCGACATCATCAAGGTGGCCATGCTCAACGTGGACCAGGCGATCCGGGATGCGGGGCTGCGCTCACGGATGCTGCTCCAGGTGCACGACGAGCTCGTCTTCGAGGTCGCTGCCGGCGAGGCCGCCGACCTCGAGAAGCTGATGCGCGCGCAGATGGGCTCCGCCGCCGAGCTGACCGTGCCGCTGGACGTGTCCGTCGGCACCGGCGCCAGCTGGCACGCCGCGGCGCACTAGGGCCACGACGGCCGGCGCAGGCTCAGCAGCAGGAGTACGACGAGCAGCACCCCGTCCACGGCCGCGACCACCGTGACCAGGGCACCCACCGACCCGACGAACGGCACGGTGCACAGCAGCACCAGCAGTGCGGCCCACACGAGATAGACCGACCGCTGGTCCTGACGGGCCACCACGTTGTAGACCATCAGCTGCACCATCGCGAGCAGCGTGCCGAGGATCGCGAACGCCCAGAGCTGGGACCGCAGCGCGGCGTACTCCGGTCCGCCGACGAACACCACCGCCAGCCCGGAGAACAGCGCGGTGCCGACCACCGCGAGGGCCCCGATGGCCAGCACCATGCCGAGGCCGCGCAGGTGCATCGTCTTGCGGGCACCGGCCTCGGCCATCGAGGGGAAGGCCACCACGACCACGAACTGCGGCAGGAACAGCACCGCCTTGGCCAGGATCAGCCCGCCGGCGTACAGCCCCGCCTGTCGGTCGCCGAGGAAGGTCCGGGCCAGCACCACATCGGCGCTGGACAGCGCGAAGAACGCCAGCAGGGCATGGGAGTTGTGCAGCACCTCGTGCAGGAACCGCCCCGTGGCCGGCCCGCCGGGTTCGCGGCGCGGCCCGGCCGGCGGACGCCCGGCCGTCCGGGTGGGGTGCCGCAGCGCGAACCAGCCGACCACGGTCGGGAAGAACGCCCCAACGGCCACGCCGAGCATCGCGCCCAGGGTGTCCGGCCGCCACAGCAGGGCCACCGCGCCGCACGCGATCCGGCCGAGCCCGCTCATCAGGTAGATCAGCGCCAGGGGCAGCCACCGGCGCTCGCCCTGCAGGATCCCGGCCTGCCCGCCCATCACGGTGATAGGCACCACGGTCACCGCCAGCAACGCGGCGGTGAACCAGCTGTCCAGGCGCAGCGCGCGGTCCACCAGCGGCGAGGCCACCAGGCACAGCAGGCCGAGCACGAGCGCACACCCGTAGCTCGCCGCCAGCGTGCTCCGCTCGATGGCGGGCGTGTGCTTCGGGTCGGCGGACACGCGGCGAGCCGCGGTCGCCTGCAGCCCGAGGGACACCACGGTGAGCACCAGCAGCAGCCCCATCAGCGCGGCGAGCGCGCCGTAGTGCTCGGGCCCGAGCAGCCGGGCGGCGAGGATGGTGAAGCCGTAGGTCGCGAGGTTCATCACCGCCATCGCCACGGCGATCGCCCCGCTGCCCAGCAGCCACGGCGGGATGCGGGACCCGAGGGGCCCCGCGGGGCGCTCCTGGGTCATTGCTCCGTCGTGGGAGGCTGCGATGGGCACCTATCGAGAATAGGTCCGCTCCTCCAGCCGCGAGACGAAGATCGCCGTACCTGGCAGCAACGCGCCGCGCACCGGCCCCCAGCCGCCCCACACCCGGTCGTGCCCCTCGGGCCACTCCGGCTCCACCAGGTCGAGCAGGTGGAAGCCGGCGGCGTGCAGCAGCCGCACCCAGTCACCGACCGTGCGATGGTGCTCGACGTAGCGGGCGGTGCCGTCGTCGTCCTGCTCGACGTAGGGCGTCCGGTCGAAGTACGAGCCCGTCACCCGCAGCCCCTCCGGGCCCGGGTCGTCCGGCATGCTCCAGCGCACCGGGTGGGTCACCGAGAACGCGAACCGGCCGCCCGGGCGCAGCACCCGGGCCACCTCCCGCACCGCGCCGTCCGCGTCGTGCACGAACTGCAGCGCCCCGAAGGCCGAGAAGGCCACGTCGAAGCTGCCGGCCCGGAACGGCAGCCCGGTCGCGGTCGCGCAGGCCGCGGCAACCGGGACACCGGTCTCCTGGTCGATGCGGCGGGCGTGCTGCAGCTGCCGGAAGGACAGGTCAACCGCGACGACCCGGGCGCCGTGGCAGGCGAGCCACCGCGCGCACTGCGCGGCCCCACAGCCGACCTCGAGCACGTCGCGGCCCGCGACGGGCCCGAGCAAGCCCGCCTGCTCCTCGGTCAGCCCCTCCGGACCCCAGACGAAGCCGACGTCGCCGAGGAACTCCCCGTGCGTGGCCTGGTACTCGTCAGCGTTGGCGTCCCAGTCGCCGCGGTTCGCCCGGCGACTCTCCGCCTCGGACACGGTGCGGCGCACCGGCTCGGTCCCCATGCCGCGACAGTAGCCGAGCGGCCGACCGTGACAGGATGACCGCGATGTCCGCGACCGACCCGACCATGGTGCCCCTCGGCGGCGGTTACAGCGGTGAGACGTTCCTGGCCGAGATGGCGGGGGAGCGGACCGTCGTACGCATCTATGCCGAGAACCGTCGTGGCACCAACGCCGCCGAGGTGGACGCTGCGGTGCTGCGGCTGGTGCACGGCCTGCTGCCGGTCCCCGACGTGCTGGAGGTACGACGCGGGGACGGGGCCTCCGGAGCTCCCGGGCTGCTGGTCACCTCGTTCCTGCCCGGCACGCCGCTCGACCGGCTGCTCCCGTCCGCGCCCGACGGCCTGCGCCGCACCATCGGCGAGCGGCTGGGCGGGCTGCTGGCCCGGCTCGCGCAGATGCCGATGCCCCGGCCGGGCGTCTTCGAGGACGCCGACCTGCACCTCGGCCCGCTGCCTCCCGCACTGTCCGGCCTACCGGAGTGGGTCGACCTGCACCGGGACCGCGGAGCGTTCGCCGACTGGTCGCAGCAGGACCTGGCCGCGCTGGGTCGGGTCGCCGACGACGCCCAGGTGCTGCTGGACCGGCTGGACCGGGCCTGCCTGGTGCACAGCGACTTCAACCCCAAGAACCTGCTCGTCGACCCGGACACCGGCGAGGTCACCGGCCTGGTCGACTGGGAGTTCGCGCACGCCGGGATGCCGGTGACCGACCTGGGCAATCTGCTGCGCTTCGAGCGGGACCCCGCCTTCGCCGACGCGGTGCTCGGGGTCTACACCGACCGGGTGCCGGACGCGACGGCGGAGACCCTGGACCAGGCGCGGGCCGCCGACCTGTTCGCGCTCGTCGACCTGGCCGCCCGCCGCGACCACAACCCGATCGCCCGGCGCGCGCACGACCTGCTGCTGGCCATCGCCCGGACGGGGGATGTGCACACACCCCTTCCGGGCGGGGCGCAGTAGGCTGTATTCCGGTTGGACGCCCCGCACCACGGCTGGCTATCCTGTGAGATGCGCAGGAGTCTGCAAGAGTCTCAGACGGAGCAGGTTCTCGCTCGCTATCAGCCGTCGCGCCCCGGGCTCGAGGGCAACCAAGAACCACCGGTAGTGAAACAGGGCTTCTGACGCGCCCGCACGACATCATCCATTCCAAGGAACCCATTCCCCTATGACGAGCAGCACTCCTACTCTTCCTGCAAGCAGCGCCCCGCAGGTCGCGGTGAACGACATCGGCAGCGAAGAGGACTTCCTCGCCGCCATCGACGCGACCATCAAGTACTTCAACGACGGCGACATCGTGGAAGGGACCATTGTCAAGGTCGACCGGGACGAGGTCCTCCTCGACATCGGTTACAAGACCGAAGGCGTCATCCCCTCGCGCGAGCTGTCCATCAAGCACGACGTGGACCCGAACGAGGTCGTCCAGGTCGGCGACAAGGTCGAGGCGCTCGTCCTCCAGAAGGAGGACAAGGAAGGCCGGCTGATCCTGTCCAAGAAGCGCGCCCAGTACGAGCGCGCCTGGGGCACCATCGAGCAGGTCAAGGAAGAGGACGGCGTCGTCACCGGCACCGTCATCGAGGTCGTCAAGGGCGGCCTCATCCTCGACATCGGGCTGCGCGGCTTCCTGCCGGCCTCGCTGGTCGAGATGCGCCGGGTCCGCGACCTCCAGCCGTACGTCGGCAAGGAGCTCGAGGCGAAGATCATCGAGCTGGACAAGAACCGCAACAACGTGGTGCTGTCCCGCCGGGCGTGGCTGGAGCAGACCCAGTCCGAGGTGCGCCAGAGCTTCCTCACCCAGCTGCAGAAGGGCCAGATCCGCAAGGGTGTGGTCTCCTCGATCGTCAACTTCGGCGCGTTCGTCGACCTCGGCGGGGTGGACGGCCTGGTGCACGTCTCCGAGCTGTCCTGGAAGCACATCGACCACCCGAGCGAGGTCGTGGCGGTCGGCGACGAGGTCACCGTCGAGGTGCTCGACGTGGACATGGACCGCGAGCGGGTCTCGCTGTCGCTCAAGGCGACGCAGGAGGACCCGTGGCAGCACTTCGCCCGGACCCACCAGATCGGCCAGATCGTGCCGGGCAAGGTCACCAAGCTGGTTCCGTTCGGCTCGTTCGTGCGGGTCGAGGAGGGCATCGAGGGCCTGGTGCACATCTCCGAGCTCGCCGAGCGGCACGTCGAGATCCCCGAGCAGGTCGTCCAGGTCAACGACGACGTGATGGTCAAGATCATCGACATCGACCTGGAGCGGCGCCGGATCTCGCTGTCGCTGAAGCAGGCCAACGAGACCGCCCCGGCGGCGACTGGCGAGGAGTTCGACCCCACTCTGTACGGCATGCCCGCGTCCTACGACGAGCAGGGCAACTACATCTACCCCGAGGGCTTCGACCCGGAGACCGGCGAGTGGCTGGAGGGGTACGAGGAGCAGCGCGCGGCCTGGGAGGAGCAGTACGCCAAGGCGCACGCCCGCTGGGAGGCCCACGTCAAGCAGCAGGCCGAGGCGCAGGCCGCGGCCGCGGAGGCCGGCCAGGCCACGTCGTACTCCTCGCAGGAGCAGTCGGAGGACGGCGGCTCGCTCGCCTCCGACGAGGCACTGCAGGCGCTGCGGGAGAAGCTGACCGGCGGTCAGTGACCCGCTGCTGAAACGACACGAGGCCCGTCCCGCTGATGCGGGGCGGGCCTCGTCGCCCTTCTCAGGCGGGAGGTCTCAGGCGTGCCGGGGGTCGAAGGTGTCGACGTGGCTGCGCGGCGGGGTGTGGTGGACGGTCAGGCGGCCGTAGCCGTCGTTCTTGACGAACTCGTAGAGGTACAGCCCGACCCAGCTCAGCGCGGTGAGGCCGGCGACGGCGAGGATGATGATCAGTAGGCTCATGGCAGATATCCTGCGCCAGTTGGTTTCCTGCCAACAGTGGCAGGAATGTCAGGGTGCATCGATTTTCCGCCAATGTTGTGCGAGGATGGCCGGGTGCTGAGCAACGTCGCCGTCATCACCTACGACGAGGTGGCCCCCTTCGAGCTCGGAGTGCTCTGCGAGGCCTTCGGCGTGGACCGTTCCGCGCAGGGCATCGCGCCGCTGGACTTCGCGGTTTGCGCGCCGACACCGGGCCGGGTCGGCACCAGCATGGGCTTCGGCCTGCACGTCGAGCACGACCTGACCCGCACCGAGTCCGCAGACCTGGTGGCCGTGCCGGCGGTGAACCGCCACAAACCGGTGCCCGCTGAGGTCATCGAGGCGTTGCGCGCGGCCCACGACCGCGGTGCCCGGGTGCTCTCGATCTGCTCCGGCGCCTTCGCGCTCGGCGCCGCCGGGCTGCTGGACGGCCGGTCCTGCACGACGCACTGGATGTACTCCGACGAGCTGGCGGCCCGGTTTGCGCGTGCGCGGGTGCTGCCGGAGGTGCTGTACGTCGACGAGGATCCCGTGATCACCAGCGCCGGCTCCGCCGCCGGCCTGGACGCGTGCCTGCACCTGTGGCGCAAGGAGCGCGGTGCGGCGGTGGCAGGCCTGGTGGCCCGCCGGATGGTCGTCCCGCCGCAGCGCGACGGCGGGCAGGCGCAGTTCATCGCCACGCCAGTCCCGGACTGCGAGGCTGAGACGCTCGGCCCGCTGCTGGCCTGGATCGGGGCGCACCTGACCGAGGACCTGTCCGTGGAGGCATTGGCCCGGCGCACCAACATGTCCGAGCGCACCTTCGCCCGCCGGTTCCGGGCCGAGACCGGCACCACCCCGCACGCCTGGGTGACCCGGCAGCGGCTGCTGCTGGCCGAGCAGCTGCTGGAGACCACCGACCGCTCGGTGGAGCAGATCGCCCACCAGGCGGGGTTCGGCAACGCCGCCACCTTCCGGCACCACTTCCTGCGTGCCCGGTCGGTCAGCCCTCAGCAGTACCGCCGGACGTTCTGCTCTGGGCAGAGCACGACAGAGGAGCGAGCCGACGGCGCTGCCTGAGCCGCCTGATCTTCCTCAACACCGGAGGGACTACCGGGCGAGCGGGTGCCGCCTGCGGTCCGCGGCCAGCCACAGGAACAGCCCCAGGATGGCCATCCCGTCCAAGGCGTGCACCATGCCGAACCATCGGGTCACCCCGAACGCCAGTCCCACCAGCAGGCCCTGCACCACCCACAGCAGCACGCACAGCACCAGCGGCAGCACCCACGACTTCTTGTTCGCCCTCGCGACCAGACCGGCGACCAGCAGCAGCACCGCGACCACGCCGAGCAGCTCACCGTTCATCCCGTGCGCCTCGAACGCCGCCCTGGTCGCCTTCTCGCTGCCGCCGTCCTCGTAGCCGCCCCAGAAGCCCAAGGCGGCCAGCCCGACCTGCAGCACGCACAGCAGCGCGCCGAGGTAGGCCAGCCAGCGCTGGGCGATGTCCGCGAACACCCGGGCTCCGGCCGCCGTCGCCTCAGCGGACGCCGGTGGCAGCGACGTCTCCGGTGTTGCCATCGTTGTCTCCTCTCCTCATCGCGTCGTGGAGGACGACGCGTCCGGTGGTTCCGTCGACGGTGACCACGGCACCATCGCGGAGGACCTGGGTGGCGTTTCCCGTGGCCAGCACGGCCGGGACGCCGTGCTCGCGGGCCACGATCGCCGCGTGGGACAGCGCCCCCCCGCGGTCGGTGACCAGCGCGCCGGCCACGCCGAACAGCACCGACCAGGCGGGATCGGTGGTCCGGCACACCAGCACGTCGCCGCGCCGCAGCCGGCCGAAGTCATCGGTGCCGAGCAGTAGCCGCACCGTGCCGGTGTGCCTGCCCGGCGAGCCGGCCAGCCCGAGCAGGGTGGCGTCGTCAGCCGCTTCGGGAGTGCCGGTGGTGCTGCGCCCAGAGGATCGGGCCCACTGCAGCGCCTCGTTCAGCCGCCGGCCGGCACGCGGCAGGCCGCGCAGGTCGGGCAGCGGGTCCGGGGCCGGCCCGTGGTACGGCGGACCGGGGTGCTGGACCGTCCACAGCCGCTCCGCACGGTTGCGGGCCACGGCCTCGCGCACGTCCTGGGACGCCGGTGCGTGCTCGGCGCCCAGCAGGCTGCGCAGCGTGTCCACGTCCAGGTGCGCGGCGTCCTCGGCATCGAGCAGCAGGCCTCGTGCCGCGAGCCGCCGCCCGGTCTCGACCATCGCCAGCCGGACCAGCCCGCCGGGCACGGACCCGGTCCAGAAGGCGCTGTCCTCCCGCAGCCCGTAGCTGCGGGCCGCCGCGGCCAGGGCCGTTTCGAACCTCCGTCGCACCCTGGCCGGCCGGGAGGCCAGCAGTGCCCGCGCCTGCGCCGTTGCCTCGTCCCGCAGCCGGGCCGCCGGATCGACCCCGGGGCCTGGATCGGCGACCGCCTCGCAGAGCAGCCGGGCCACCAGCGCGGGGGACTCCAGCAGGGTCGGGGTGCCCGGGTCGTCGTGCAGGCTGCGCACGCCGTACTTCTCGGTCCAGGAGCGCAGCGCGGCCGCCGCCCGGGGGGCCACCGGCTCCAGCCGGTCGACCAGGTCGGCCGGTGCCTCGGCGACGATCGCGGCCGCTCGCGCGTCGGCGCGGACCAGGTCGGCGACGCGTCGCAGCGCCCGGTGCGGTTCGGAGGTCGTCGACGACCGGCCGGCGAGCAGCCGCTGCGTGCTCGCGGTGTCCCACCCGAGCTCCCGCGCGAGCAGGGCACAGAGGTCGTACTGCGGCACCGCGTAGGGCGGGATCAGCCAGAAGTGCAGGCGCAGGCAGCGGGCCAGGAAGTCGACCACCCTTGCGAGGTGCAGGCCCAGATCGGCGTCGTCGAGGGCCGCCAGGTCGACACCGGCCAGGGTGGCCTGCTCGTCGCGGAGCCGCGGCTTGTACAGCCGGTCCCAGTCGTCGAGCGCACGCTCCAGTACGGCCGGCCGGAGCATCGTCCGGGCGATCCGCATCCGGCGCCGCAGCGCTGGCACGACCCGGCTCAGCGCGCCGAGCAGCCACCAGGGCGGTGGCCCGCCGCGCTGGCTCCTGGGCCCACCGACCGGCACGACGCGCATGTAGGGCTCCCCACCGACCACTCGGCCCTCGAAGCGCTCGACGAGTCCGCCCCAGTCCGCGGACATGTCGGTGAGGCCGGCGCTCACCAGCGGGCCGACCAGGGAGGCGCCGAACGCGGTGAGCGGCTCCGGGTAGCGCTCGTCCTCCTTGAGCCAGGTTCCGTCCGGGAGGTCGACAGCCGGCGGCCGCGGCAGCGCGGTGACCGGACGGGACTGCAGCACGACCAGCCGTTGGTCGGCCATCGCCCACTCGACATCCTGCGGCCCGCCGAGCTCGGCCTCGAGCCGGCGCGCGAGCTCGGCCACGGCGACCGCCTGCCGCTGGGTCAGTGCCTGGTGCAACACCGACACCGGACAGGCGTCCGCGCCGCGGACCCGCCACTGGTCGGGGGTGACCGAGCCGTCGACGAGCGTCTCCGCGGTCCCCGGTACGGCGGAGACGAGCACGGTGTCGCGCTCGCCGGTCACCGGGTCGGCGGTGAAGGCGACCCCGGCGACGTCGGCGTCCACCAGGCGCTGGACCAGCACGGCCATCCGCGCAGGCTCGGTGCCGCGGCGGTAGTGCCTGACCCGACCGATGAACGCCGACGCCCAGCAGCTGCGGATCGCGCTCCGCAGCTCGCCGTCCCCCCTGACCCGGAGCACGCTGGTGTACTGCCCCGCGAAAGACTCCTCGGGGAGGTCCTCCGCGGACGCCGAGGAGCGCACCGCGAGCGGTGCGTCCCCGAAGTGGGCCGCGATCTCCTCGACCGCCATCGCCACCGTCGCGGGCCAGCCGAGGAGCTCGAGGTCGTCCGGATGGACGTGGGTACCGAGCCGGTTCTGGTCCAGCACGGCCGTCAACGCCTCCGCCGTGAGGACCAGCCCCTCGGGGACGGAGAAGCCCGCGCCGACCAGCCGGCCGAGGGTGGCGGCCTTGTGGCCGACCACGCTGGGGCCGGCCGCCCCCGCGGCGCGGAGGCCGACGACCAGAGGTGAGCTCGGCGACGTCATGCAGGCATCCTCGCGGTTCCGGGCCGATGCCGGGTATCGGCCGGATTACGTAACGTCGGGATCGAGGAGACCGGAGTCGGCCAGGTAGCGGGTCAGCGCCGCTCGGGAGCTGAGCCCGAGGCGGGCGTAGATCCGGTCCAGGTGGGTGCTGACCGTGCGCGGGCTGATGAACAGCTCGGTGGCCACCTCGGCGTTGGTCATCCCGGCGGCGACCAGCCGGGCCACCTCGAGCTCCCTGGCGCTCAGCGGTCCGTCGCCCGACGTCCGGCCCCGGCCGCGTGAGGGCGTGACACCCAGGGAGCGCAGCAGCTCGCGGGCGGCCAGCGCGTCCTGGGGGACTCCGATCCGGTCGAGGGCGGTCAGCGCGGCGCGTGCGGGCTCGACCGCATCGGCGGGCCGGGTAGCGTGCAGCGCCCTGGCCTGCGCCAGCGCCGCGCGGGCCGCGTGCAGGGCGAGCCCGAGGCGCTCGAAGCCGGCTCGGGCGGCGGCCAGCAGGTCCGCCGCCTGCGCCGGGTCGGTGGCCGCCAGGCCGCTCACCCAGTCGGCCAGCACGTCCGGGAGGTCGGTGTCGCAGGAGACCACCCCGCGCAGCAGGCGGGCCACGGCGGTGGCCTCCTCCACCTCGCCCGCCGCGGCGCAGGCCTCGCCGTAGACCGCGAGACCGAGCTGGGGCAGCCAGCCGCCCCTCATGTCGAGCAGCGGTGTCGCCGCCCGACGGGCATCGAGCGGGTCGCCCTCCGCCAGTGCCAGGGTGGCCTCACCCAGGGCCACCGAGCTGAAGATGTTGTGGTCGGCCCGCAGGGCCTGGCCCGCGACGGCCAGCGCCCGTTCGACGTACCCCCGGGCCTCCTTGAGCCGGCCGGCATGCGCGAGCATCAGCGCGTGCGCGCCGCACAGGCTCGCCTCGCCGCGCGGGTGGGGGAATTTGTCGAGGTAGCCGAGGACCTCCGACGTGCCGCGCAGGGCGGCGTCCAGGTTCCCCGACAGCAGGTCCACGAACGCGATGCGCACCCGCGGCCACGGCTCCCAGGTGAGCGCGCCGGCCTCGCGTGCGATCCGGAGACTCTCCAGGCTGTGCCGGCGCAGCGTCTCCAGGTCCCCGCAGGCGCCGGCGCACACCGAGATCTGGTCGTGCACGCGGACCAGCAGCTCGGGTTCCTCGAGTCCCTGCGCCGCCTCCAGCGCCCGCGCGTTCTCCTGCGCCATCCGGGAGTAGTCCCTGCGGCTGGAGGCCACCACTGCGGCGGCAAGGTGGGAGCGCACCGCGAGGTCGGGCGAGCCGATCCGGTCCGCGAGCTCACGCAGCCGGGTCCCCACCTGCTCCAACGCCTCCAGGTCGCCGACCCGGTTGGCGGCCACCATTCTCGCGTGCAGCAGGTCCCCGAGCTCCGGACCTGGCTCCAGGCCCGCGAGCACTGCCTCGGCGCGTTCGAAGCCGCGCTCGGCGGCACCCGGGTCGCCCAGGTTCCACTCCAGCACCGCCAGCAGCCGGTGCACCCGGGACAGCCCGGCCGGCCGGCTCAGGTGCTGGTACCCGGTGATCGCTTCGTCGCACCAGCTGCGGGCCGCCTCGTGGTCGCCGAGCTGGATGCAGAGCTCGCCCAGGTCGGCGAGCAGGTCGGCGAGCTGCGGCTCACCGCCCGCCACTCGCGGCCCGCGCAGCAGCCCGACCGCCGCCTCCAGGTAGCGGCGGGCGTCGGCGGTGGCGCCGACCAGCCGGGCGTGCCGGCCGGCGGCCACCAGCCACGGGGCCGCGGTCTCCGGCTCCAGCAGCGACCCGGCACGTAGCACGTGCTCGGCGAGCCGGGGGTCCTCCGGGTCGAGGGTCGCACGCGCGCGAGCCAGGTCCGCGTGCAGCGCGGCGACGGTCGTCGGTGCGAGGTCGGTAAGCACGGCGTCGCGAAGCAGGCCGTGCGCCACGTCGTACCCGCCGTTCGGTGACCGGGTCACCAGCCGGCGGCGCTCGAGCCGGGCCAGCGCCTCGCCGAGTTCGCGGGCGGTCAGCCCGCACACCCTGGACAGCACCGGGTCCTCGAGCGGGCCTCCGGCGACGGCCACCGTCTGCAGCACCTCGCGGTCGGGTTCGGCCAGCGGGGACAGCCGGGCGCGCAGCTGCTGGTGCACGTCGGCGGGCAGCGGGAGCTCGGGGGAGCGGAGGCCCAGCCGCCCGTCGCGCATCTCGAGGCAGCCGCTGTCGACCAGACTCTGGCTCAGGGACTCGAGGAACAGCGGCCGGCCGACCCCGCGGGCCACCACCGCCCGCGCCAGCGGCTCGGTGAGCGGGTGCTCGAGCACCGCGGCCGCCAGCCCGGCGGCGTCGGTGTCGTCCAGCGGCGCCAGCTCGAGCCTGGTCAGCGGCCAGGACGACTCTCCGAACGCTTTGGTCAGCGGATGCACGTGGTCGCCCGCCGGCTCGTCGTCGCGGGCGGTCAGCAGGAGCAGCACCGGGCTGTCCGGCAGCGCGACCGCGAGGTGCGCCAGCAGCCTGCGGGTCTCGGTGTCGGCGGCGTGCACGTCGTCGAGCACCCAGAGCAGCGGGACCCCGCGGCTGAGCCGGTCGAGCAGCCGGGTCAGGCCGTCGAGCAGCCGGATCCGACGCAGGTCGGGCTCGGCGAACGGGGTCGGGTCCGGCAGCCCCAGGCCGCTGAACACCAGGCTGAGCTGGGGCAGGTCGCCGACCAGCGCGCCGAGGGCGTCTTTGTGGAGGTTCCGGAGCAGGGGTCCGAAGGCGGCGGCGACCGGCGCGTAGGCCACCTCGCGAGACAGCGCGTCGGACCGGGAGACCACGCTGCGCAGCCCGGCCGCGACACCGAGCGCCCGGGCCTCCTGGGCGAGCCGGGTCTTGCCCATGCCGGTGGGCCCGGTGACGACCACGGCGTGCGGGGTGCCGCCGGCCACCTGGGCGAGTGCGGCACGCAGGGCCGCGAGCTCGCGGTCCCGGCCCACCAGGGCAACCATGGGGTCACGGTAGCGAGAAGGGGCCGGTGCGTGGGCCGGTTGCGCACTGGGATACTGCGGCGGTGCGTCGAAGGAGCAACGGATGAGGGTCGGTCTGACCGGCGGGATCGCATCGGGCAAGAGCACGGTGGCGGGCATCCTCGCCGAGCTCGGGGCGGTGGTCGTGGACGCGGACCTGCTGGCGCGGGAGGTGGTCGCGCCCGGCACGGAGGGGCTGCGCGAGGTGGTCGCCGCGTTCGGACCGGAGGTCATCGCCGCGTCGGGGGAGCTGGACCGGCCGGCGCTGGCCGCCCTGGTGTTCGGGGACGACGCGGCGCGGATGACCCTCGAGCGGATCGTGCACCCCCGGGTCCGGGCCCGGGCGGCGGAGCTGGAGGCGTCCGCGCCTCCTGGCGCCGTGGTGGTGCACGACATCCCGCTGCTGGTGGAGACCGGTCAGGCCGGGGAGTTCGACGCGGTGCTGGTGGTGGACGTGCCGGTCGAGACCCAGATCGACCGGCTGACCCGGCTCAAGGGCATGTCCCGCGCAGAGGCGGAGGCGCGGGTGGCCGCGCAGGCCTCCCGTGAGCAGCGGCGCGCCGCCGCGTCGTACCTCATCGACAACACCGGGACACCAGAAGACCTCCGCCACCGGGTGACGGAGGTCTTCGAGAGGTTGACCGCGGCGGGCTCAGCCAGCCGTTGAGCCGCCGCGGACGTCGTCTCAGGCGGCCAGGTCGGGGTCGGCCAGCTCGCGCAGCTTCTGCAGCGCCTCGCGCTCGAGCTGGCGCACCCGCTCGGCGGAGATGCCGTGCCGGGCGCCGATGTCGGCGAGCTTGTGCTGCCGGCCGTCGAGCAGGCCGTACCGCGACTTGATGATGTCCGCGGCCCGCTCGTCGAGCAGGTCGACGAGGTGGCTGAGCCGGTCACGGGACTCCACGTCGAGGAACGTGGCGTCCGGTCCCGGTGCGGTCTCCTGGGCGATCAGGTCGCCGAGCGAGGTGTCGCCGTCCTCGTCGACCGGGGTGTCCAGGCTGACGTGCTCGCGGCCCCAGGACATCAGGTCGATGACCCGGTCGACGTCCATGCCGAGCTCGGCGGAGATCTCCTCCGGCTCCGGCTCGCGGCCCAGCTGCCGCTCGAGGGTACGACGAGCGGAACCGACCTGGTTGAGCTCCTCGACCACGTGCACCGGCAGCCGGACCACGCGGGCCTGCTGGGCGATGCCGCGCGTGATGGCCTGGCGCACCCACCAGGTGGCGTAGGTGGAGAACTTGTAGCCCTTCGCGTAGTCGAACTTCTCGACGGCGCGGATGAGGCCGGTGTTGCCCTCCTGGACCAGGTCCAGCATCGGCATCTGGCTGCGGCCGTACTTGCGGGCGATGGACACGACCAGCCGGAGGTTGGCGGTGATGAACTGCTGGATGGCGCGCTGGCCCTCCTCGGCGAGCCAGACCAGCTCGTCCTCGGTGGCCTGCTTGGGCGCGCCGCCCTTCTTGCGGCCGATGCGGCCCTCGGCGAGCAGGTGCTGGGCCAGCAGTCCTGCCTCGATGGCCTTGCTCAGCTCCACCTCCGTGATCGCGTCGAGCAGAGGAGTCCGCGCGATCTCGTCGAGGTACATTCCGACGCTGTCGCGTCCCTCGATCTCACGCGGGTGCGTTCGACTCGTTGCCACGTGCGCTCCCTTCGGCGTCGCCAAGGCGGATACCCATCGGTAGGGTCGTCATTCTTCTCAACGACCGGCCTGCCCTCGAGATTCCCGATCCCGGGGCGATCTACACCCCAAACGGGCTCTTCGGGCGGGAATCGCGGAGCAGGTGGCCGTCGTAGCAGTTAGACGTACGCCGGGTCCGGAAAGTTGCCGAGATCCGCCGGTCCTGGCCTAGTTCTCAGACAACTCTCAGCGCGGGGGTCTCGTGCGTCAGGCGAGGCCGAGCCGGTCCAGCACCCACGCGTAGCTGAACGCCCGGTCCCGCCAGGCGTGGTAGCGGCCGCTCACCCCGCCGTGGCCGGCCGACATCTCCGTCTTGAGCAGGAAGTCCTCCGGGTTGGTGGCGGTGGCCCGCAGCCGGGCGATCCACTTGGCCGGCTCGACGTAGAGCACCCGGGTGTCGTTCAGCGAGGTCTCGGCCAGGATCGCGGGGTAGCGCTTCGGTTCGAGGTTCTCGTACGGCGAGTAGGACTTCATGTACGCGTAGACCTCGGGGTCGTGGAGCGGATCGCCCCACTCCTCCCACTCCACCACCGTCAACGGCAGGGACGGGTCGAGGATGGAGGTCAGCGCGTCCACGAACGCGACGTCGGCGACGATGCCGGTGAACGCGTCCGGGGCCAGGTTGGCCACCGCACCCATCAGCAGGCCGCCGGCGCTGCCGCCCTCGGCGACCAGCCGGTCCGGGCTGGTCCATCCGGTCGCGGCGAGGTGCCGTGCGCAGGCCACGAAGTCGGTGAAGGTGTTCCGCTTGGCGAGCACCTTCCCCTCGTCGTACCATGCCCGGCCCATCTCCCCGCCGCCGCGCACGTGCGCGATCGCGAAGCCGACGCCGCGGTCGAGGAGCGAGAGCCGGAAGACGCTGAACCAGGGGTCCATGGACGCCTCGTAGGAGCCGTAGCCGTACAGCAGCATCGGCATCGGTCCGGCGTCGCGGGCGCCCTTGCGGCAGACCAGCGAGATCGGGACACGGGTGCCGTCCTCCGCGGTCGCCCACTCGCGGAACTGCTCGTAGTCCTCGGGGTCGAAGGCGCCCCAGGTCGGGTGCGGCAGCACCGGTGTCTGCTTGAGCAGGGTGAGCTCCCGGGCGGCCACGTCGAAGTCGTAGACCGACGGCGGGGTGGCCAGCGTGGTGAACCCGAGCCGCACGGTGGGCTGTGCGAAGTCGGGGTTGCCGGCCGCGCCGACGGTGTAGATCGGGGCGTCGAACGGGACCAGGAAGTCGTCGCCGAGACCGGTCTCGTCGAGCATGATCACCCGCAGCTGGGTCAGCCCCTGGCTGCGCTGGCTGATGAGCAGGTGGCCCGCGAACGCGTCCACGTCCTCGAGGCGGACCGCCGGGTCGTGCGGCAGTACCGGCTGCCACTGCCGGTGCGACGTCGCGTCGACCGTCGTACGCGCCAGCGCGAAGTTGTCCGCTCCGCCGTCGTTGTGCAGGACCAGGAAGCAGTC
The DNA here is from genome assembly GCA_035765755.1 of Nocardioidaceae bacterium. Taxonomy (GTDB): domain Bacteria; phylum Actinomycetota; class Actinomycetes; order Propionibacteriales; family Nocardioidaceae; genus DASSKA01. Next base: position 7,165 of record DASTWW010000066.1, on the reverse strand, counting down.
CTCGCCGCCGACGACCGCGTGCTCGAGGCTGTACTCGACGCCCTGGCGCCGCGGTGCCACCACGCGGAACTGCCCGGTCGGGTCGTCGGCGTCCAGCACGCGGTACTCGGTGGTGGTCTTGGAGCCAGAGGCGATGACCAGGTAGCGGTCGCTGCGGGTCCGGCCCACCGAGGTCCAGAACCGTTCGTCGGCCTCGTGGTGGACCACCACGTCGTCGGAGACCTCGCTGCCGAGGACGTGCCGCCACACCTTGTCGGGCCGCCAGGCCTCGTCGACGGTCGTGTAGAAGAGCACGGTGCCGGCGAGGTCCCAGGTGGCGCTGCCCACCGTGTTGGGCACCTCGTCGGGCAGCACCTCTCCGGTCCGCAGGTCCTTGACCCGCAGCAGGTACCTCTCGTCACCCACCGTGTCGGTGCTGAACGCCAGCAGGTTGCCGTCCGGGCTGACCGAGGCCGAGCCCAGCGAGAAGAACTCGTGGCCCTCGGCGAGCTCGTTGGAGTCCAGCAGCACCTGCTCGCCGGGCACCTCGACCTCGGCCTCGAGCCGCGGGGGAGCCCAGTCGTCCGGACCCGCGACGGGACAGCGGCAGCTGATCGCGTACTCCTTGCCCTCCAGCGTCCGGCCGTAGTACCAGTAACCGCCGACCCGGGCGGGGACCGACAGGTCGGTCTCCTTGGTGCGTGTCTTGATCTCGGCGAACAGCTGCTCCCGCAGACCGGCCAGGTGCTCGGTGCGGGCCCGGGTGTAGGCGTTCTCCGCCTCCAGGTAGGCGATCGTCTCCGGAGCGTCCTTGGCGCGCAGCCACTCGTACTCGTCGACGACGGTGTCGCCATGGTGGGTGCGCTTGGTGGGCACTCGCTGCGCCACCGGGTACCCGGGTTCGGTCTCCACTCGCCGCCCCTTACCGATATTGGTACGTCCAGCGCGACCCATGCGTCGCGATCGCGACACGATATCGGTACGACGCGCGGGTAGGTTGGGGGCGTGGCAAGGATCGACCTCAACGCCGACCTCGGTGAAGGGGTCACCGACGATGCCGGCCTGCTCGCGGTGGTGAGCAGCGCCAACGTGGCCTGCGGGTTCCACGCCGGGGACCAGGCCACGATGCGAGCGGTCTGTGAGGAGGCCGTGGCCCGGGGAGTGGCCATCGGCGCGCAGGTCTCCTACGACGACCGCCCGAACTTCGGGCGGGTGCCGCGTGACGTGGACGCCGACGTGCTGCGCCAGCAGGTCGCCGACCAGGTGGGCATGCTGGTTGCCGCGGCGGCGTCCGCCGGCGGCCAGGTGGCCTACCTCAAGCCGCACGGAGCGCTGTACAACCGCGTGGTGCACGACGAGGAGCAGGCCCGGGCAGTGCTCGCCGGTTCGGGGGCGCTTCCGGTGCTCGGACTGCCCGGCGGTGCCCTGCTGCGGCTGGCCGCCGCCGACGGGCGGGTCGTGCACGGCGAGGGCTTCCCGGACCGGGGCTACACCGCGGAGGGCACGTTGGTTCCCCGTGGCCAGCCGGGGGCGCTGATCGAGGACCCCGACGAGATCGCGCTGCGCGCCGTACGCCTGGTGCTCGCCGGCGGTCTCGCGTCGGTGTGCGTGCACGGCGACGCGCCCGGCGCGGTCGAGGCCGCGTCGCGGGTGCGGGCGGCGCTGCTGGACGCCGGCTTCGCGGTCCGAGCGTTCGCGGAGGGGCCGCGATGAGATTCCGGCCGGTCGGGGCCGACGCGCTGCTCGTCGAGGTCGGCGGCGTGGAGGAGGCGAGCGCGCTCTACCGGATGGCCCGCGACCTCGGGGTCCCGGCCACCGACATCGTGCTGGGCGCGCGCACGGTGCTCTTCGACGGGGTCGGCGACGTGCCGGCCCTCGAGAGTGAGGTGCGCGGCTGGTCGCCCGCACCCGATGGGGTGCGGCCGGCGGCCGAGCAGCCGGTCGAGGTGCCCACGGTGTACGACGGGCCGGACCTGGACGCCGTCGCGCGGGCCTGGGACACCACCACCCGCGACGTGGTCGCGATCCACACCGGTCACGAGCTGAGGGTGGCGTTCTGCGGCTTCGCGCCAGGCTTCCCCTACTGCACCGGACTGCCCGCCGGACTCCGGGTGCCCAGGCTGGACACGCCGCGGACCCGGGTGGCGCCGGGCTCGGTCGGCCTGGCCGACGAGTACACCGGCGTCTACCCGGCAGCCTCGCCTGGCGGCTGGCGGCTGATCGGCCGCACCGAGCTGGTGCTGTGGGACCCAGGCCGCACCCCGCCGGCGACGCTCGCGCCGGGCACCCTCGTCCGCTTCGTCGAGGTGGCCCGGTGAGCCGCACGCTGACCGTGCTCGACCCCGGGCCGTGCACGACGGTCCAGGACCGAGGCCGCCCCGGGTGGGCGCACCTGGGCGTGCCGCGCTCGGGCGCGCTGGACGCGGCGGCCGCGACCCTGGCGAACCGGCTCGTCGGCAACCACGAAGGGGCCGCGGTGCTGGAGACCACGCTGGGGGGCGTGTCGGTGCGAGCGGGCGCCGCCATGACCGTCGCGGTCACCGGCGCGGAGGCTCCGGTGCTGGTGGCCGGCCGCGAGCGCGCCTTCGGTGAGCCGCTGTCCCTGCGGGCCGGGGACCTGCTCACCGTCGGTCCGGCACGTTGGGGGGTGCGCAGCTACCTCGCGGTGGCCGGGGGAGTCGCGGTGCCGGAGGTGCTGGGCTCGCGGTCCACCGACACGCTGTCCGGAACGGGACCGGGCGTGCTGCGCGCCGGGGACGTGCTGCCGGTGGGGGAGCCGGCCGGCGCTCCGGCTGCCCTGGACGTGGCAGCGGTACGACGGCCCGCGGCGCCGCTGTGCCTGCGGGTGCACGTCGGACCGCGCCAGGACTGGTTCGCCGACGAGGCGCCGGACACGCTGCTCTCCTCGACGTACACCGTCTCCGAGCAGTCCAACCGGGTGGGCCTGCGGCTGCGCGGCCCACGGCTGGCCCCCGCCGAGCACCGACTGTCCCCCGATCGAGGGACCGTCGAGCTGCCCAGCGAGGGAATGGTGCTGGGCGCGGTGCAGGTCCCGGCGTCCGGGGAGCCGGTGGTGTTCCTCAACGACCACCCGACCACCGGCGGCTACCCGGTGCTGGCGGTGGTCAGCGCGGCCGACCTCGGCGGCTGCGCCCAGCTGCGGCCCGGCGACCGGGTCCGGTTCGCGCCCCGCTGACGCTCACGACCGGGTGTCGGCCTCGGCGGCCTCCGCGAGCGCGCCCAGCGAGCGCACCAGTGCCATCCGGTCCGCGCGGGACATGGTGTCCAGCAGCCGTTCCACGTGCTTCCTGCGGTAGCCCAGCACCCGGTCCACGAGCCGGCGCCCGGCCGGAGTCAGGGTCATCGCCAGGTGCCGGCGGTCCCGGGTCGAGGTGCGCCGGTCCAGCAGCCCGGCGCGCACCAACCGGTCGCAGGTCCGGGTGGCGTTGGACGGGTGCACGCCGAGGTCGGCGGCGACGGTGAGCAGGTTCAACGGCGCCTGCGTCGCCGCGAGCATCAGCACCCGCAGCTGCGGCATGGTCACCTCGCGCTCGACCTGGGAGATCGACTCGGCGATTAGCGAGCCGATCACCTGGGTACCGGCGAGAACAGCCGCCGCGTCGTCTTCGCGTGCCCGGCCCTCGTCGTCCGCCGGACCGCTGGGGGGAGCACCCATTGTCACGTCCCACCTCTCAAACTTGCGTTTCCGCAATTATTGCGCACTAATAGCACCATGCCATCTAATTCAAGCGACGACGTCGCCGCCGAGGTGCGGGAGATCGTCCACGACGTCCGGCACGGCGAGTTCGGCCGCACGCTCTCCGCGCTGACCGGCGCCGGTGCGGTGATCACCGCGCTGGAGATCTACTTCGAGCACGACTCGGGCAGCTTCGGCAACCGGCTGATGTGGCTGCCGATCGCGCTAGGGCCCATCGGTGCCGCTGCCGGGGTGGCCGGCCTGGTCAGCGAGAAGGCCTCGCACACCGCCCTGCCGGTGGCCTCCGCCGCGATCATCGCCAACGGCCTGCAGGGCACCTACCTGCATGCCCGCGGAATCCACCAGAAGCCGGGCGGCTGGCGGAACTTCCGCTACAACATGGAGATGGGCCCGCCGCTGCTGGCACCGCTGCTGGTCACCATGGTTGGCGGCATGGGCCTGCTCGCCTCGGTGCTGCGCAGGAAGCTCTGATGCAGGCCCGCCTGCCCTCCTCCGGCCAGACTCCGGGGGACGAACCCTCACGCTTCCCGGGCTTCGACGTGCTCGACCAGGCGCATGCCTGGGACCCGGTGACCGCCGGGATCGTGCTGCGCCGGCTCGCGCCGATGCCGGCGCTGCGGTTCTTCGGCCCCGAGCTCGAAGCGGTCGCCCGGCCGATGCTGGACCTGCTGCTCGACCAGCGCGAGGAGCCACGTGTGCCGGTTTTCGAGATGATCGACCAGCGGCTGGCCGAGCTGACCACCGACGGCTGGCGCTACGAGGACATGCCGGAGGATCCCGAGGCTTGGGCCGCCTCGCTGCGGGCGCTCGACGAGGACGCGTTCACCCACCACGGCCGCGGCTTCGCCGAGTGCGACGACCTGGAGCGCACCGCGCTGATGCAGGCGATCGCCGACCTGGGCAGCGAGAAGTGGCACGACATGCCCGCGTCGCGGGTGTGGTCGCTGTGGACCCGCTACGCGTGCTCGGCGTTCTACTCCCACCCGTGGGTCTGGAACGAGATCGGCTTCCCCGGCCCGGCGTACCCACGCGGCTACAAGCACCCCGGCATCAACTCCTTGGAGCCCTTCGAGGTTCCGGACCGGCACCCGGTCGACCCGACGGAAGGACAGCTGTGAGGACCGGACCGAGATCGTGGTTCCGCGACGGTTCCGCGGACGCCGTACGCACTCGCAACGAGTCCGCGTGGCTCATCCCCAAGGGCCAGGAGCGCGTCAACCACGGGCTGCGCAAGGACATGCGCCGCTTCGAGGACACCCAAGAGATCGACGCGGTGATCGTCGGGTGCGGTGCCGGCGGCGCGACCATGCTGCAGCGGCTGGCCCGCGCCGGCTGGCGGGTCGCCGCGCTGGACGCCGGCCCGTTCTGGGACCCCGAGCGTGACTGGGTCTCCGACGAGGCGGGCTCGCACCACATCTACTGGACCGAGCCGCGGGTGATCAGCGGCTCGGACCCGGTGCCGCTCGGCTCGAACAACTCCGGCCGCGGCGTCGGCGGGTCGATGGTGCACTTCGCGGGCTACGTGCCGCGGTTCCACCCGAGCGACTTCCGCACCTACTCCCAAGACGGTGTAGGCGCGGACTGGCCGATCGAGTACGCCGACCTGCAGCCCTACTACGAGGACATCGAAGGCGAGCTCCCGGTGGCGGGGGAGGACTGGCCGTGGGGCGAGCCACACCGCTACCCGCACTCGCCGCATCCCGTGTCCGGCAACGGGCTGATCTTCAAGAGGGGCGCGGACGCGCTCGGCATCGAGGCCCGGGTGGGCCCGGTCGCGATCCCCAATGGCCGCTTCGGGCACCGCCAGCACTGCATCTACCGCGGGTTCTGCCTGCAGGGCTGCAAGGTCAACGCCAAGGCGTCGCCGCTGATCACGCACGTCCCGGACGCCCTCGCGCACGGCGCCGAGGTGCGCGCCGACTCCATGGTCACGCGCATCGAGTACGACGAGCGCACCGGACGCGCCACGGGCGTGCGCTACATGCGCCACGGCGTGGAGCGGTTCCAGCGCGCCGCGCACGTGATCGTGGCCGGCTACTCGATCGAGACGCCGCGGCTGCTGCTGCACTCGACGTCCAAGCGGTTCCCCGACGGGATGTGCAACGACCACGACCTGGTCGGCCGCTACCTGATGGTGCAGGGCGCCCCGCAGACCGGCGGCCGGTTCGCCGACGAGGTCCGGATGTACAAGGCGCCGCCGCCGGAGGTGTCCAGCGAGCACTTCTACGAGACCGACCCGACCAAGCCCTACCAGCGCGGCTTCTCCATCCAGAACGTCTCGCCGCTCCCGGTCACCTGGTCCGAGCACTTCGCCGGCCAGGGCATCTGGGGCAACCGGCTGCGCGAGTACATGCGCGACTACGTGCACTGGGCCACGCTCGGGGCGCTGTGCGAGTTCCTCGCGCTGCCGGAGAACCGGGTCACCCTGGCGGAGGAGACCGACCGGCACGGGATGCCAGTGGCCAACTTCAGCTACTCCCAGTGCGACAACGACCGCGCCCTGATGGACGCCGCTACGGGCGTGATGGAGGACATCATGCACGCCGCCGGCGCAGAGGATGTTGTGACCTTCAACCGGTTTGCTCACCTCGTGGGCGGGGCACGAATGGGGGAGGACGAAACCCGCGGCGTGGTGGACAGCGACTGCCGCAGTTTCGCCGTGGAGAACCTGCTCATCACCGACGGGAGCGTGCTGCCCACCCAGGGGTCGGCCAACCCGGCACTGACGATCATGGCGGTCACCGCGCGAGCCGCGGACCGGCTTGTCAAGGACAGGAGTGGATGATCATGGCGCAGAAGGTCGCCGACTACGTGCTCGAACGCCTCCGGGACTGGGAGGTCGACAAGGTCTTCGGCTACGCCGGTGACGGCATCAACGGCCTGCTCGCGGCGTGGGGCCGGGCCGACAACAAGCCGATGTTCATCCAGTCCCGGCACGAGGAGATGTCGGCCTTCGAGGCGGTCGGCTACGCGAAGTTCTCCGGCAAGGTCGGGGTGTGCGCGGCCACGTCGGGTCCCGGTGCGGTCCACCTGCTGAACGGGCTGTACGACGCGAAGCTCGACCACGTGCCGGTGGTGGCGATCGTCGGGCAGACCAACCGGTCTGCCATGGGCGGCTCCTACCAGCAGGAGGTCGACCTGATGTCGTTGTTCAAGGACGTGGCCAGCGAGTACCTCCAGATGGTCACCGTCCCCGAGCAGCTTCCCAACGTCATCGACCGGGCGATGCGCACGTCGATGGCCGAGCGCACCGTGACCGCGATCATCATCCCGGCCGACGTCCAGGAGCTGGACTACTCGCCGCCCCCGCACGAGTTCAAGTTCGTGCCCTCCTCGCTGGGCATCGAGTTCCCGCGCGTCAGCCCCGACGACGAGGCGGTACGACGCGCGGCGGACGTGCTGAACGCCGGCGAGAAGGTGGCCATCCTGGCCGGACAGGGCTCCCGCGGTGCCCGCGACGAGGTGATC
>DASTWW010000065.1:0-10713 GCA_035765755.1 Nocardioidaceae bacterium | reverse complement strand
TGTCGGTCCGGTGGTGGCCGCACCGGTCGCCACCGCCGAGGACGTGTCGGCCATCCCGGACCTGGTGCCCGAGCACGTGCCGTTCATCGCCGAGTCGGTCCGCACCCTGGTCGGCGAGCTCGGCGCGACCCCGCTGATCGGCTTCGCCGGGGCGCCGTTCACGGTGGCGTCCTACCTGGTGGAGGGCGGTCCGTCCAAGGAGCACGCCAAGACCAAGGCGATGATGTTCGGCCAGCCCGAGCTGTGGGACGCGCTGATGCGCAAGATCGCGGGCATCTCGGCGGCGTACCTCGCGGTCCAGGTCGAGGCCGGCGCCTCCGCCGTACAGCTCTTCGACTCGTGGGCGGGGGCAATGTCGCCGGCCGACTACGGGCGGTACGTGATGCCGTACTCCGCGATGGTGCTCGAGCGGGCCGGCGAGCTCGACGTGCCGCGGATCCACTTCGGGGTGGGCACCGGGGAGCTGCTCGGGCTGATGGGGGAGGCGGGCGCCGACGTGGTCGGCGTGGACTGGCGGGTGCCGTTGGCGGAAGGCATACGACGCGTGGGCGGGCGGGCCGTGCAGGGAAACCTGGACCCGTCGCTGGTGTTCGCGCCCCCCGAGGTGATGCTCGCCCGGGCGGCGGAGGTGCTCGAGGCCGGGAAGGCCGCGCCCGGCCACATCTTCAACCTGGGCCACGGCGTGATGCCGTCGACCGACCCCGACCAGCTGGCCAGGCTCACCGACTTCGTGCACCAGCAGTCGGTGCGCTGACATGACTCGTCGGCCGGCTGCCGAGGCCCCCGAGGCTGCCCGGGCCGTCGTGATCGGCGCGGGCATCGCGGGCCTCGCCGCCGCGAGGGCGCTGCGCCGGGAGCGCCCGGATCTCGACGTGACCGTGCTGGAGAGCTCCCCGGACATCGGCGGGAAGCTCGCGCTGGCCGAGGTCGCCGGGGTGTCCGTGGACGTGGGGGCGGAGTCGATGCTGAACCGGCGGCCGGAGGCCGTCGAGCTGGCCCGGAGCGCCGGGCTGGGGGAGCGGCTGGTGCACCCCGCCACGTCGTCGGCCCGGCTGTGGTCTCGAGGGCACATGCACCCGATGCCGCCCACGCTGATGGGGGTGCCCACCGATGCGCGGGCGCTGGCCGACAGCGGGGTGATCTCCAAGCACGGGCTGGCCCGCGCCGCGCTGGACGCCGTGCTGCCGCCCACCCGGCTGGCCGACCAGGACGTGAGCATCGGCCGGCTGATCGAGGAGCGGTTCGGCAAGGAGGTCGTCGACCGGCTGGTCGAGCCGCTGCTCGGCGGGGTGTACGCCGGGCACGCCCGCGAGATCTCGGCCCGGGCCGCCGTCCCCCGGGTGGTGTCGCTGCTGGACGAGGACAAGTCGTTGCTCCGCGCAGCCGCCGCGGCCACCCGGGTGACCTCCGACGTGCCGGTATTCGCCGGGCTGGTGGGCGGGCTGGGGCAGCTGCCGGCCGCGGTCGTGACGGCCGCCGGGCTCGACGTACGCACCGAGGCGACCGTGCGCGGGCTGGCGCACGCCTCCGGGGGCGGCTGGAACCTGGTGGTCGGGTCCGCGCACAACCCGTCCGTCGAGCATGCCGACGCGGTGGTGCTGGCCACGCCGGCCGCGGCCACCGCGCGGCTGCTGTCGGAGGTGGCGCCGGACGCGGCGCTGGAGCTGGCGCGGGTGGAGTACGCCTCCATGGCGATCGTGACGCTGGCGTTCCGCAAGCAGGACCTGCCGGCGGTGGAGGGGTCCGGGTTCCTGGTGCCCCCGGTGGACGGCCGCACGATCAAGGCCGCGACCTTCTCGTTCGCCAAGTGGGGCTGGGTGCGCGAGGCCGGCCGGATGGACGGCGAGGAGCTGCTGGTGCTGCGCTGCTCGATCGGCCGGCACCGCGAGGAGCGGGTGCTGCAGGCCCCCGACGAGGAGCTGGTGCAGGTCGCCCTCGACGACCTCGCGGACGCGGTCGGGCTGTGCGTGCGTCCCGTGGACGCGCACGTGCGCCGCTGGGGCGGCGCGCTTCCGCAGTACGCCGTGGGCCACCTGGAACGGGTGGCCCGGGTGCGGGCCGGGGTCGCCAAGCAGCCGGGGCTCGCGGTGTGCGGGGCGGCGTACGACGGGCTGGGCATCCCGGCCTGCGTCGCCTCCGCCGAGCTGGCGGTGGCGCAGATCCTCGAGCGGCTCCCCGCTCCCGACCCCGAGCACTGAGAGCTTGCGCGACGGGGGGAGAATTGCCCCATGACCGAAGCAGCACGCCACCCCAACAAGGGAAAGGTCGCCCGCGACCTCAACCAGCAGATCCGCTACACGATGTGGTCGGTCTTCCACCTCCGGGACGTGCTGGGCGAGGCGGACCGGGCCGCGGAGTCCAACGAGGTCGAGAAGCTGTTCGAGGAGCTCGCCGCCTCCGACGTCACCGTCCGGGGGCTGTACGACGTGTCGGGTCTGCGCGCCGATGCCGAGCTGATGGTCTGGTGGCACTCGTCGAGCTCGGACGAGCTCCAGAGCGCCTACCACCGCCTCCGTCGTACCTCCTTCGGGAAGCGGCTGGACCCGGTCTGGTCGCAGATGGCGGTGCACCGGCCCGCCGAGTTCAACAAGAGCCACGTCCCGGCGTACGTCGCCGACGAGCGGCCGCGCGGCTACGTGGCGGTCTACCCGTTCGTGCGGTCCTACGACTGGTACCTCCTCGAGGACGCCGAGCGGCGCCGGCTGCTCGCCGAGCACGGGAGGATGGCGCGGGAGTACCCCGACGTCCGGGCGAACACGGTGCCCGCCTTCGCGCTCGGCGACTACGAGTGGGTGCTGGCCTTCGAGGCCGACGACCTGCACCGGATCGTGGACCTGATGCGGCACCTGCGCGGCTCGGAGACCCGCCGGCACGTGCGTCTCGAGGTGCCGTTCTACAGCGGCCGGCGGCGCACGCCCGCCGAGCTGATCGCCGACCTGCCCTGAGCCCAGCCGGGTGCTCGCGTGGTGTCGAACCGGCGGTTGCGCGGTGTCGAACCGGCGGTTGCGCGGCGTTGAACCGGCGGTTGCGCGGTCTGGGCTGCGTTTGCTGGGTCTTAGTACCGTGGAGGTATGGGCTACCCCGTTCACAAGAGCGACGCCGAGTGGCGTGAGCAGTTGTCCCCGGACGAGTACGCCGTGCTGCGCCAGGCCGGCACCGAGCGCGCTTTCACCGGGAAGTACACCGACACCAAGACCACCGGCGTCTACCGCTGCCGGGCCTGCGACACCGAGCTGTTCCGCTCCGACACGAAGTTCGAGTCGCACTGCGGCTGGCCCTCGTTCTACTCCCCGCTCGCCGAGGACCGGGTGGAGTACATCGAGGACTCGTCCTTCGGCATGAAGCGGGTCGAGGTCCGGTGCGCCAACTGCGGCTCCCACCTCGGGCACGTCTTCGAGGGCGAGGGCTACGACACGCCGACGGACCAGAGGTACTGCATCAACTCGATCAGCCTCACCCTCGAGCCGACGGAGTAGCCCGCGCGAGCGCCGGTTGAACACCGCGCGAGCGCCGGTTGAACTCCGCGCGAGCGCCGGTTGAACACCGCGCGAGCGCCGGTTGAACACCGCGCGAGCGCCGGTTCGTTCAGGTGGAGGGGCCGAGCCGCACCACCTGGGGGTCGTGGTCGGAGATCTGGTCGGCGAACTCGGCGTTCACGTGCACCACGTCGTACGCGAACCCGTAACGCACCAGCGCCGGTGACAGCAGGATGTGGTCGAGCACCTCGCTGTTGCCCTCGTAGTCGTAGGTGTACTGCTCGTTCGCCGGGAGGGTGCGCGGCAGGTCGGTGAGCGCGGTGGCGCCGGAGCCGACCAGGATCTTCGCGGACTGCGAGAACTGGAAGTCGTTCAGGTCGCCGAGCACGACCACCCGGGCACCCGGGTCGGCGGCCAGCAGCGCGTCGGCGAAGTCGCGCACCTCCTGCGCCTGCTGGTGGCGCTGCTCGGCGGAGGGCTCCTCCGGCTGCTGCCAGCGGCCGAACAGCGGGTCGTCGCCGCCCTTGCTCGCGAAGTGGTTGGTGATCACGAACAGGCTGTGGTCACGCCAGGTGAACTGGCCGACGAGCGGCACTCGCGAGTCGTCCCAGGCCGGGGAGTCCGGATCGATCCGGCCGGGGGAGCGGGTCAGGTAGGTGTCCTCCCCGGAGCCGCGGACCTCGGTGGGCTCGGTCGACGACGGCTGGCCGTGGTCGACGAAGGCCAGGCTGCTGCCGGGGTCGAAGAGCAGCACGTTGCGGATGTTGCCGCCCGGCTCGCCGCCCTCGGCGTCGTTCACCGGGTCGATCTCCCGCCACTGGTACGACGGGCCGCCGGCGGCGCGGATCGCCTGGGTGAGCCGGGTCAGCGTCTGGTTCGCGGCAACCGTGCCGTCGTCGGTGGCCCCGTTGTTGTCCTGGACCTCCTCGAGTCCGAGGATGTCCGGCGAGCGAAGGTTGTGAACGATCTCGCGCGCCAGTCCGTCGAACTTGCTCTGCGGGTCGGTCGGGTCGAGGTTCTCGACGTTGAACGAGGCGACGGACAGCTCGCTGCCGTGGTCGTCCTGGGTCACCTCGCGGGTGAGCCCGCCGGACACCACGGCCGGCGCCGTGGTCGGCAGCAGCCGGAAGTTGCTGTAGTCGTAGCTGAGCACCCCGGTGAGCGGACCCGCGAAGTGGTCGCCGACGTTCGCCGCCGGCAGGCCGCCGTCGAGCAGGTCCGGACCGACGATCACCCGCTCCGGGTTGAAGTCCCGTTCCCTGGCGACGATCCCGCCCCGGGGAGTGCGCAGACCGGCGCCGTCCGGGACCACCGGGATCTCGCCGAACTTGTTGGTGGGGCCGACGACCTGGGCGTGCTCGACCTCGACGCGCATGCCCTCAAGCGACTCCCAGAAGTCGATGCCGTCCTGGTCCGGGTCGAAGGTGTTCGACCTCTCCACGTTCCCGTCGGAGTCGTCCTCGATGACCGATCCCGGCGGCATCAGACCGTCCCTGCCGACGACGACGTCGGCCGGCAGCGGGTTGCCCGACGACGTGACGGTCACCGACGACGCGTCGATCTCGGTGCTGGTCAGGCCGTCGAAGCCGGGACGGTACTCCGACACCTCGCCGGAGACGGTCACCGCGTCACCCGGCTGGACGCCGGCGTCGTAGGTGTAGACGAAGATGCCCTCGCTGGTGGCTGGGTCCGCGTCCTGGTGGTCGGTCTCCATCCAGAACCCGTTGAACGCGGTCGCGGTCACCACGCCGGTCACGTCGAGCACCGCCTTGCCGGAGAACGGCGAGGTCTGCGCAGCGCCCTGGATGTCGTGGATCTGCAGGTCGGGGATGCCGACCGGATGACCCGTGGTGTCGCCCGAGGAGTTCGTCGGACTCGGGGTCCCCTCGGTGAAGTCCGCGGAGTTGTCGTCGGTGTCCGCCCCGGAGGCACTGCGTGAGTCCGAGGTGCTGTTCGACAGACCGGGAGCAGGCCCGGATCCTTCGTAGTCGTTGGCGTCTCCGTAGCCCACGTAGTCCCGCACGCCGGTCGCGCCGTGGCAGGCGCTTCCGCAGGCCAGCCTGGTGGACCCGGTCACCAGCGCGACCTTGCCGTGGCTGCCGCTCATCGCGATGCCGCCGGTCGCGTCCGCGGCGGGCAGCGACTTGGTGCCGCCCGAACCTTGGTCCTCCTGGACCAGGTAGTGAGCGCCGGGCTGGATGGTTCCCGACAGGGACGTGACCTGCCAGGTGCTGCCGCTGGAGCTGGCGTACTGCACCGACCAGCCGTTGACGTCGACCGGCGCGGTTCCCGCGTTGTAGAGCTCGACGAAGTCGTTGGTCCAGCTCGCGCCGGAGTTGCCCCCGCCGCCGTACACCTCCGAGATGACGACGTCCGGGGAGACCGCGCTGGCCGCCGTCACCGGCAGCAGACTGCCCGCGATGGCGAGGGTGGAGATCGAGCCGATGAGCGCCGCTCGTGTGCGTGTCACAACGTCCTCCCATGGGTGCCGCCGGAGGCACGTCCCCCGTGACGTGCCCCCAGATTAGGGGACAACCCGCGCGACGTCGACACTTCGGACACTCCGTCTGTCGGGTGGCCGTCCGTCTAGATTGGTACGCATGCCGAGCAGCGCGACCGAGGTGCAAGCCGGGGACCGCACCGTGCGGGTCTCCAGCCCGGACCGGGTGATCTTCCCCGAGACGCCGACGACCCCGGCGGTCACCAAGATGCAGGTGGTGGAGTACTACCTCGCCGTAGGCCCGGGCATCCTCCGCGCGCTCCGGGACCGGCCCACCACCTTGGAGCGCTGGCCCAAGGGGGTGTACGACGGGGTGGTCCGCGCGACCCGGGAGGACCCGCACGGCGACGCGTTCTACCAGAAGCGGGCCCCGAAGGGGGCTCCGGACTACGTCGAGACGGCCCGCATCATGTTCCCGTCGGGACGCTACGCGGACGAGGTCTGCCCGACCGAGATCGCTGTGGTGGCCTGGGCGGCGCAGATGAACACCCTCACCTTCCACCCGTGGCCGGTGCGTCGCGACAACCCCGACCACCCCGACGAGATGCGCATCGACCTCGACCCGCAGCCGGGCACGTCGTTCGCGGACGCGGCCCGGGTCGCGGGTGTCGCACGCGAGCTGCTCGACGAGCTCGGCATGGTCGGCTTCCCGAAGACCAGCGGCAACCGGGGCGTACACATCTACGTCCGCATTGAGCCGCGGTGGACCTTCACCGACGTACGGCACGCCGCGATCGCCTTCGGGCGTGAGCTGGAGCGCCGCACGCACGGCGTGACCACGGCGTGGTGGAAGGAGGAGCGCGGCGAGAACGTGTTCGTGGACTACAACCAGAACGCCCGGGACCGCACCATCGCCTCCGCCTACAGCCTGCGGCCGCTGCCCGGCGCGCCGGTGTCCACGCCGGTCGCCTGGGACGAGCTGCCGGAGGTGGACCCGAAGGCGCTGAACCTGCACACCGTGCCGGCCCGGTTCGCCGAGCGCGGCGACGCGCACGCCGCGATCGACGACCGGCACTGCTCGCTCGAGCCGCTGCTGGAGATCTACCGCCGCGACGAGGAGGCCGGCCTGGGGGAGATGCCCTACCCGCCGGACTACCCGAAGATGCCCGGCGAGCCGCCCCGGGTGCAGCCCAGCAAGATCAACCTCGCCAACTGGGACAACGTCACGGACCGATGAGGGCTTGTTCGTCCGCCAAGGCGATGGCCAGCTCGCCGGCGGCGGTGGGGTGGAACGGGGCCCGGTTCTTCAGCCCCTGGACGTACGGCTCGGCGCTGCACACCCCGTGGTCGGTGAAGTCGGGCTGGACCGCAGTGAAGTCGGCCGCCTTCGCCCCCTCGCTGAGGATGCTGTTCAGGGCGCCCAGCAGCCGCTCCATCGACCGCTGCTTCGCGTCCGTCATGCCGATCGGGTGCAGACAGCTCGAGTCGGTCGAGAAGGGGTTGTAGTAGAGGTTGATCAGCACCCGCGGGTGGGTCGGCAGCGCCTGGAGGTCCGACAGCAGGCGCAGGTAGTCGGCGCTGAAGCCGGCTAGCCGCTGCTGGAAGTACGCCTCGGCCACCAAGTTGTCGCAGTCAGAGGAGATCGCGCACGCCTGGAGCAGCCCGGACCAGCTCACGTCGTTGGCGCCGACGCTGAGGATCACCGTCGACGCCTTGGCCACCGCCGGCTCCTGCATCTGCGCGGGAAGAGTCCGCGTCCCCGCGGTCTGCGGCGCGAGGATGCCCTCGGCGATGGTGGCCCCGCTGCAGGCGAGATTGGTGACGTCCCAGCCGTTCGCCTTGGCCAGGACCATCGCGTAGGAGTCGCGGCTGCGACGGCAGACGCGGCCCACCGGGGTGGGGTTCCGCACCGGCTGGAGGCCGTAGCCGGCTGCGGTGGAGTCGCCGATCACCGCCACCCGGGTGCCGGTCGGCGGCGCGGGACGAGGAGTCAGGTCGGGCGCCCGTGCAGTGCCGACGAGGTCTTGCAGGCTGTGCACCTGGCTGAGCTTCTGCGGTGCGGTGTACGCCGTGACCATGATCGCGCCCAGGTTGACCGCCTCGACGACGACCAGCCCCACGACCACGAACGCCGCGGTGTGGCCTCGGCCACGGCGCAGCCAGCCGCTGATCGCCCCGAGCAGTACGACGGCGGAGGCGCCGACGATGGCCAGCTCCCACACGAAGTACTGGCGCCAGCCATCCACCAGTGCGGTCTCGAGGCTCTGGGCGGCGGACGCGCCCGAGGCATGGTGCGTGAAGTCGGTGAGCTGCTGGTTGAGGGTGATCTGGGTCAGCCGGACCCGGGGACGCACCGGCCCGGCGAACGTGGTCGTCGTCTCGATCTGCTGTCCGAACAGGTCCAGCTCGCCCGGGCCGGCCACGCTCAGTGACGGCGCGGTGGCGCCCACCTCGACGGTCTGGCCCGCTGCCGGCACCGACTGCATCGGGGTGACGGCCAGCCCGATGGCGATGGAGGCAGCCGTCACCGCGACGATCAGCACGACATTCCACAACAATGCACGCACGACCCTCTCTTACCCGGGTCGCGCCGACCATTCGCACCGATCGCGACCGATTCGCGCGGGCTCAAGTCGCGGGCACTAGGGTTCGCAGGGTGACCCAGTTCCCGGAACCCGGCGCGGAGACCGCTGCCCCGGCGGTGCTGTTCGGGCGCTACCTGGACTTCTACCGGGAGACCGTGATCAGGAAGGTCACCAGTCTGTCCGAGGAGGAACGGCACAACAGCCGACTGCCGAGCGGCTGGACCCCGCTGGGGCTGCTGTTCCACCTGGCCTGCATGGAGCGGCGCTGGTTCGTCTGGGGCTTCCTCGGTGAGGACATCGGCGACCCGTGGCCCGACGCGCAGGGCTCCCCGGACCAACCCTGGCGGGTGCCTGTGGGGATCACGCTCGACGCGGTCGTGACGACGCTGCGCGAGGTCGCGGGTCGCACCGGCCGGGTGCTGGAGCGGGAGCCGCTGGACCGGCAGGCGCCACCAGGGCCGAGGTTCACCGGCGAGCCGGCGACGCTGGCCTGGATCTGCTTCCACGTGCTGCAGGAGTACGCCCGGCACGCCGGGCACCTCGACATCGCGGTCGAGCTGGCCGGAGGCCCGCTCGGCGAGTAGTCCGGCGCTACATCCCGGTGCTGCCCTCGCCGCCGCCGGCCTGCTCGTCGAAGTTCTCGTGCTCGAGGAGGTGGAGCACCGGAACCCCGAGCTTGCGCCGGGCCCGCGAGCTCCAGTCCATGTGGAAGAACTCGGCGACCACGTGCGGCCTGGTCAAGATGATCACCTCGGCGGCATCGACCTCCTTGGCCTTGGCCGCGACGGCGTCGATCGGGTCCAGGTTGACGATGGTGCCCAGCGCGTTGCCGCCGGCGTCGGCGAGCCGGTCCACGCAGGCGCTCACGTCGTCGCGGGCGTGCTCGAGGATCTCGGCCTGGACCTCCTCGAGGTTCACGTCGCTGAGCATGATCGTCGGCGAGGCCAGCACCTCACTGGCCGCGAGCGAGCCCATCGCCGACTCGACGCGCGCGGCGGCGTCCTCCACAGGGAGCACGACGTGGTAGCGGACCGGGTCCTCGATGCCCTCGTGCAGGCTGCGCACCTGCCGGGCGTCCTGCGCCGACAGCGGCTGCTCGACGAGCAGCACCACGTCGTAGGTCTGCGGTGGGGTCATCGCCTCCGGCTCCTCATGCGTTGGTGTCGAGAACCTTACTCAAGTCGTAGCCCACCGGCTCCTCCAACTGGTCGAAGCCGCACGAGGACGGCTCCCGGTCCGGCCGCCACCGCTTGAACTGGGTGGTGTGCCGGAACCGGCTGCCCTCCATGTGGTCGTAGCCGACCTCCAGGACCCGCTCGGGGCGCAGCGCCACGAACGAGAGGTCCTTGCCCGCACTCCACCGGCTCTGGGTGCCGGGAACCCTGTCCGGGTTGGCGATCGCCCAGTCCGACCACTCGCCCCAGGGGTGGTCGGACAGGTCCTCGGCGACCAGCGGCTGGAGCTCCTCGAGCAGCTCGGCGCGGCGCCTCTCGGTGAACGAGGCCGAGACTCCGACGTGCTGCAGCCGGCCCCCTCCGTCGTACAGCCCGAGCAACAGCGACCCGAGCAGCGGCCGCTCCGGGGTCGACGTCTTGTGCAGTCGGTAGCCGGCGACCACCACGTCCGCGGTCCGCTCGTGCTTGATCTTGAGCATCGCCCGGACGTTCGGCTGGTACGCCGCGGACAGCGGCTTGGCCACCACCCCGTCCAGCCCGGCGCCCTCGAAGCGGTTGAACCAGTCGGTCGCCTCGTCGGTGTCCCGGGTCGTCCTGGTCACGTGCACCGGAGGCATGGTGCCCGCCAGCGCCTCCTCCAGCCGAGCCCGCCGCTCCTCGAACGGGCGGTCGGCCAGCGCCTCGCCGTCGACCGCGAGCAGGTCGAAGGCGACGTACGACGCGGGGGTCTGCTCGGCCAGCAGCCGGACCCGGGACTCGGCCGGGTGGATCCGCTCCTGCAGCCGCTCGAACTCCAGCCGCCCGTCGAGGGCCACGAAGATCTCCCCGTCCAGCACGCAGCGCTCGGGCAGCACCTCGCGCATCCCCTCCACGACCTCGGGGAAGTAGCGGGTCAGCGGCTTGGTGTTCCGGCTGGCCAGCTCGACCTCGTCGCCGTCCTTGAACACGATGCACCGGAAGCCGTCCCACTTGGGCTCGAAGGACAGCCCGCCGAACTTCGCCGGGTCGGGGATGCCCTTGACCGACTTGGCGAGCAT
>DASTWW010000064.1:0-8775 GCA_035765755.1 Nocardioidaceae bacterium | reverse complement strand
CCAGCGGGCCGGACCGGTCGGTCGTGATGACGACCCGCTGCGGGGAGTACTCCCCTCCGCTTGGGCAATTGTCTCAGATGCGGGCTGCGGGGCCAAGCAGTACGGCGTGCCTGGCCACATCGTCGCATGTGAAGGGGCGTGGCCCTTGCCCCGGGGACTCAGGCGGGGAGCAGCAGCGCGGTGGCGATCGCGGCGACCCCTTCGCCGCGACCGGTCAGCCCGAGCCCGTCCGCGGTCGTCGCGGACACGGTCACCGGGGCCCCGGCGGCGGCCGAGAGCGCCTTCTCGGCTTCGGTACGACGGGCGCCCAGCCGGGGTCGGTTGCCGATCACCTGGACCGCGACGTTCCCGATCCGGAACCCGGCCGCCCGCACCCGGGACGCCGCCTCGGCGAGCAGCGCGCAGCCGGAGGCGCCGGCCCACTCCGGCGCGGAGGTGCCGAAGTTGGAGCCGAGGTCGCCCAGCCCGGCGGCGGAGAACAGCGCGTCGCAGACCGCGTGCGCGGCCACGTCCCCGTCGGAGTGCCCGGCCAGCCCCTGCGGCTCGTCGGGGAAGTGCAGCCCGGCGACGTGCAGGGGCACGCCGGGCTCGAGACGGTGTACGTCGGTGCCGATGCCGATGCGCGGGTCCACGCCCCGCATCATGCCGCATGGGGAACAGCCGGAGCGGGCGGGCGTGAACCGGCCGGAGCGGGCTGGCGTGAACCGGCCGGAGCCGGCTGACGTGTCTTCCAACGGGCCCGGACCAATCCGGCCTTGCGCGAGAGACGAACATGAAGATGTGACCAGCCGAAGCCGACTAGCCGCGGCGGGGGTCGTTGCCTCCGGCGCCGGAGTGGCGGTCAGCCAGGCGCTGACCGTCTGGCTGAACATTGCCAGCACCCCGATCCAGGCGGTGGCCCAGGCGATCATCGTGCTCACCCCCGGCAACGTCGCCGAGACGCTGATCGGCATCGTGGGCCGCAACGACAAGCCGCTGCTCGTCACCGGCGTGACGATCGCCGTGCTGCTGCTGGGGGCCCTCGCGGCCGTGCTGTGCCGGCGCGGCCGGCGGGCGGGCAACGCGGTGGTGCTCGCCGTGACGGCACTCGGGGCGGCCGCCGTCGTCACCAGCCAGGGTGCAGTCGCCGTCGATCTGCTCCCGGTCGTGGCGGGCGGGCTGGTCTGGTACGGCGTGCAGGGCTACCTGGTCGGGTACCTGGAACGCCGGGCCACGGCCCGGCCGGCCACCCCCGTCGTACCGCCGGAGGACGGCACCACCCGCCGCGGGTTCCTGCTCCGGGCCGGCACCATCGCGCTCGCCGGCGCCGTCGTCGGCCTGGGCAGCACCTTCCTCGGCCGGGGCAGGGCGGCCGTGGAGGCCAGCCGCAAGATGCTCCGGCTGCCGGCGACCGGCGGGCTGGTTCCGAAGGGCGCCCAGGTGGACGTGCCGGGCATGCCGACGTGGCAGACGCCGGACGACACGTTCTACCGGATCGACACCGCTCTGGTGGTGCCGAGCATCGACCCGCAGCAGTGGCGGCTGCGCATCCACGGCATGGTCGACCACCCGATCGAGCTCAGCTACCACGACCTGCTGCAACGGCAGGTCACCCAGGCCTGGGTGACCATCTGCTGCGTCTCCAACCCTGTCGGCGGACCGCTGATCGGAAACGCCTGGTGGAGCGGCGTCCGCGTCGCCGACCTGCTCAAGGAGGCCGGCGTGCATCCCGGCGCGGATGCGGTGCGCCAGACCAGCCAGGACGGCTGGACCTGCGGCACCCCGATCCAGGCGCTCACCGACGGGCGCAACGCGATGCTGGCCGTCGCGATGAACGGGCAGCCGCTGCCGTTCGAACACGGGTTTCCGGTGCGGATGATCGTCCCGGGGCTGTACGGCTACGTCTCGGCGACCAAGTGGGTCACCGATCTCGAGGTCACCACGTTCGACAAGTTCGCGGCCTACTGGACAGTCCGCGGCTGGTCAGCCACGGGCCCGGTCAAGACCGAGTCGCGCGTCGACGTACCCCGCTCCGGAGCCTCCGTGACGGCCGGTGCCGTCCGCGTCGGCGGCTCCGCGTGGGCGCAGCACACCGGGATCGCCAAGGTGGAGTACCGCCTCGACGGGCAGCCCTGGCAGACCGCCGAGCTGGGCACCGTGCCGGACGCGGACACCTGGGTGCAGTGGGCCGGCACCGTCCAGGCCGCCCCCGGCGACCACACCGTCACGGTGCGCGCCACCGACCGCTCCGGCTACACCCAGACCGCGGTGCAGCACGGCGTGGTGCCCGACGGCGCGACCGGCTGGGACAGCGTCTCCTTCACCGCCGGCTGAAAGTCGCGTTTGCGACACGACATCGGTACGCCTACCGCGACGCATAGGTCGCGGTAGCGACACGACATCGGTACGACGGGGGCCCCGGCTGGGTTGGGTGTATAGCGCACTGGGTAGAAATCCGCCCAAGAGGGGCCCCGGTGTGACCTGGGCGACATCTCGCTATGTTGGCGGACTGTCTGAACGATCACGAGACATGGAGAAACCATGGCAACGGATACAAAGGCGGCCGGTACCGGCCATACCCAAGACTTGCGACGACATGTGGGGCTGGTCGGGCTGCTGTTCGCGAGCGTCGGCTCGATCATCGGCTCCGGCTGGCTGTTCGGGGCGCTGAGCGCGTCGCAGCAGGCCGGCCCGGCGGCCATCATCTCGTGGGCGATCGGTGGGATCATGATCTTGCTGATCGCCCTCGTTTACGCAGAGCTCGGCACGATGTTCCCGCTGTCGGGCGGGGTGGTGCGCTACCCGCACCTGTCGTTCGGCTCGTTCGCGAGTTACACCACCGGCTGGATCACCTGGGTCGCGGTCGCCACCACGGCGCCGATCGAGGTCGAGGCAGCGTTGCAGTACGCCACCAAGTACTACCCGTTCACCGTCGAGAAGACCCTCGCCGACGGCAGCACGGTGCAGACCCTGACCGGCGTCGGGTACGGCGTCGCGGCCGCCCTGCTCGCGGTCTTCGTGGTCGTGAACTACTACGGCATCCGCTGGTTCGCGCGGATCAACAACGCGCTGGTCTGGTGGAAGCTGGGCATCATCACCCTGGTCATCATCGCGTTCCTGTTCACCGCGTTCCACGGCGCCAACTTCACCTCCTTCGGCTTCAAGCCGGAGGGCTGGCACGGGGTGTTCACAGCGATCTCGACATCGGGGATCGTGTTCTCCTACCTGGGCTTCCGACAAGGCATCGAGCTGGCCGGTGAGACCACCAACCCGAGGCGGAACGTGCCCATCGCGGTGATCGGCTCGGTGCTGCTGACCGGCGTCATCTACGTCGCGCTGCAGATCGCCTTCATCGGTGCGCTGAACCCAAGCATCCTGACCAAGTCCGACGGCTGGGCGCACCTGAGCTTCGCCAACGACTTCGGCCCGTTGGCCGCGCTCGCGACGCTGCTCGGCCTGGGCTGGCTGGCGGTGCTGCTGTACGCCGACGCGATCATCTCCCCCGGGGACACCGGCCTGATCTACACCACGATCACCTCCCGGATCTCCTACGCGATGGCCCGCAACCAGAACGCCCCGCGGGCGCTGGCCGACACCACCAACCGGGGCGTCCCGCTGGTCAGCCTGATCGTCACCTTCCTGGTCGGCCTGATCGTGTTCCTGCCGTTCCCGTCCTGGCAGCAGCTGGTCGGGTTCATCACCTCGGCGACGGTGATGTCGTTCGCCTCCGGCCCGCTGGTGCTCGCCTCGCTGCGCCGCCAGGTGCCCGACCACGCCCGGCCGTTCCGGCTCCCGGGCGGGCACATCATCCCGGTGCTGGCGTTCTGGTGCTCGAACCTGATCGTGTACTGGTCGGGCTGGGACATCGTCTGGAAGCTGATGCTCAGCGTGCTGCTCGGCTTCGTGCTGCTGGCGATCTTCCACCTGACCGGCGCGTCGCGTCAGCCGCTGGACTTCAAGGCCGGCGCCAGCTGGCTGCTGCCCTGGCTGGGCAGCACCGCGCTGATCTCCTGGCTGGGTGACTACGGCGGCGGCATCGGCGTGATCGGCTTCGGCTGGTCGATCCTGATCCTGCTCGGTGTGTCGGTCGCGGTCTACGCGATCGCGGTCGCCAACCGTCTCGCTCCGGAGGAGGCCCAGCGGCACATCGAGTACTCCAGGAAGGAGTCCGAGGTGGAGGAGGAGACCATGGGGGCGACTCCGTAGGTCACCAGTTCGGCTCTTCGGGAACCCGAGGGGCCGGCAACGCGACGTCGGGCGGGTGGATCACGTACGTGACCCCGCCCGACGCGCGTATCCAGGCCCTCTCCAGCTGGGCCCGGTCGTACGTCGTACGCACCTTGTCGTTGCTCGCCTCCCCGTGCGAGGCCGGGTCGTTGCAGACCACGTCGCCGTGCTCGTCGATGCCCACCAGCACCAGCAGGTGCCCCTGGGTGTCGTAGCCGGCGCCGTCCAGCTCGTCCTCGGCGAACGCCACGGAAAGCACCAGCGGGATGCCGGCGGCCACGAACAGCTCGGCCTCGTCCAGCCCGCGTAGCCGGGTCACGAACGCGCGCATCCCGAACCGCGCGGCGTAGGCGGTGTTGAACGCCCAGTTCCCGGCGCCCTGGTACAGGTGGTCGAAGCAGTGCCGCGCCGCGTGGTCGACGAACCGGTCCTTGAGACCCTCGTCCACCCACGCGTAGTCGGCCGGCGCCGGCCCGCGGCCCCAGTGCCCGAGGACCATGCTCACCGAGGTCGGCGAGCACCAGGACTGCCCGCCGGAGTCGAACTCCGGGTACTCCCCGCGGTGCACCTGCTGGGAGTACGACGGGACGTCGATGACCGTGCCGGGGAACGCCCCGGGCACCGCGGCGGGCAGGTCCGGCGGCAGCGCGGAGGCGGTCGCCGCGAGCAGGCGTACGACGGGGGTGGCCGGTGTGCGGGGCCGGCGCAGCAGCGTCACCCGGACCCGGTAGGACAGCGCGGGTCGTTCCGGGGACAGCCGCAGCGTGTCCACGGCCACCGCGGCAACCGCGTCGTCCTGGTCGCCCACAGAGGTGGGCGCGATGTCGGAGTCGGTCTCCGCCCACCGACCGAGCACCCGCCAGCCGGTGTCGGTGCCGTCGGCCAGCCGCGCGCACACCGCGACCTCCAGCCAGGTCCCGGGCGGGGTGCTGGCGTTCCAGGAGGCGATCACCTCGGTCGCCCCGAAGCCCGGGGTCACCTCCGGGGAGGTCCAGGCCGCCTCCTCGAACCGGCCGGCCCGCTCAGCCGGCCGGTGCGGGTCGTCGTACTCCCGTGTCCTCGAGGGCGTCGCGATGCGCAGCCCGCCGCCTTCTGCGCTGGTGCCGTCGTGCGCGCCGCCCTTGAAGCTTCCCGGGCTCCACGACCGGAAGGCGACGTGCCGGGTCACCAGTTGCTCGCGCGGCGGGGGCCGGGCAACGGGTGGGCGCCGTCGGTGATCACGTAGGCCAGTCCGCCCGACCCGTTCAGCCAGGCGCGCTCGAACTGGGCCCGGTCGTAGGTGCGGCGCACCCAGCGGTCCCGCCGGGCGGCCGGGTCGTTGACCACCGGGTTGCCGTTCGCACGGAACCCGACGATCACCACCAGGTGCCCCGCGGTGGAGCTGATCGGCGCGCCCTTGAGCTCGCCGGGCCCGAACGCGATGGACGCGACCACCGGGATGCCGGCCTCGATGAGCTGTTCGGCCTCGCGCAGCGACCGCAGTCGGGTCACGAACGCGTGGCCGGTGCGGTTGGCCGCGAAGGCGGTGTTGAACGGCCAGTTGCCGGTGCCGTCGTAGCGGTAGTCGAACGTGGCCCGGGCGGCGGCGTCCACCCAGGGGTCGCGGTCGCGCGAGTCCACCCAGGGGTACGACGCAGCCGGCGGCAGGGCGTCGTAGTAGCCGAGCACCATGCTCGTCGAGGTGGGGGAGCACCATGCCTCACCGCCACCGCCCCATTGCGAGTACTGGCCGGCGTGGATCATCTGGGAGTACTCCGGCACCGGCAGCACCACCCGGTGCGTCATCGTGGTGGGCGACGGCGCGGTCGCGCCCGAGTTGGCGGGCAGCGCCGAGGCCATCGCGCCGATGGTGTCCAGCCGCGGCGAGGTCGCGGTGCCCGCGCGGCGGTAGAGCGTCGCGCGCAGCTGCCAGGAGGTGATCTGCTCGGTCCCGTTGGCGATCCAGGTGTCGGTGGCCACGTGCGCGAGGTCGTCGCGTTGCGCCCGCAGGCTGGTGCGTTCGACGTGCATGTCGCTCTGCGCCCAGTGCGCCAGGGTGTCCCAGCTGCTGCGGTGGCCGGCCGAGTCGATGCCGCGCACCTGGACCTGGATCCAGGTGTTGCGCGGGGTGGTCGCCGACCAGGAGGCGACCAGCTGGGTCGCCCCGAAGCCGGGCCTCGTCCAGGGCGAGGTCCACCGGCCGAGCTCGTAGGCCCGGACCCGTCCGTTGGCCTGCAGGTAGCGGCGGGTGCCGACCGGGGTGGCGATGCGCAGCCGCCCGTGCGCGATCCGGAGTCCGGCCAGGTGCCCCTGCCGGAGCCGGTGCCGGGTGTCCCACTGGATGTAGCGGATCGGCGTCTGCGCAGTGGCCCGTTGCTGTGCCCGTTGTTGGGCTGCGGACACACGCACTCCGCCCGTCGTACTCCCGAAGGCGGCTGGCCCGAGAGTGCCGGCGGTGGCGACGACGGAGGCGATCCCGAGGGACGCCAGGGCGGCAAGGCGTCTGCGCACGCGGTCACGATAATGCGCTGGGGCCGCAGGAGTGCCGGAACGCCACGGAAAGCCCGGGCCGAATCGGATCGTTAGACTTCCCGGGTGACCGAGACATCCACGACGCTGCGGCTCCACGACTCCGCGGCCCGCGAGACGCGTGAGTTCGTCCCGCTGGAGCCGGGGAAGGCGCGCGTCTACGTCTGCGGTCTGACCGTGCAGTCCGAGCCCCACGTCGGTCACGTCCGGTCCGGGGTGAACTTCGACGTGCTGCGGCGCTGGATGCTCGCGTCCGGGTACGACGTGACGTTCATCCGCAACATCACCGACATCGACGACAAGATCCTGATCAAGTCCGCGGAGCAGGGTCGGCCTTGGTACAACCTCGCGTACCTGATGCGTCGTGAGCTGGACAAGGCGTACGACGCGTTGAACGTGCTCCCTCCGACGTACGAGCCGGCGGCCACCGGGCACATCCCGGAGATGATCGAGCTGATCGACCGGCTGATCAGCAAGGGCCACGCCTACGCCGCCGAGGACGGGTCCGGGGACGTGTACTTCGCGGTGAAGTCGTGGCCGTCGTACGGCGAGCTGTCCGGGCAGAAGGTCGAGGAGATGAGCCCGGCCGAGGACGCCGATCCGCGGGGGAAGCGCGACCCGCGCGACTTCGCGCTGTGGAAGGGACACAAGAAGGAGACCGAGCCGGAGACCGCGGCGTGGCCCTCGCCGTGGGGGCCGGGGCGGCCGGGCTGGCACATCGAGTGCTCGGCGATGGCGCTGAAGTACCTCGGCGGGTCCTTCGACATCCACGGCGGCGGGGTGGACCTGCGGTTCCCGCACCACGAGAACGAGCAGGCCCAGTCCCGCGCGGCCGGGTACGGCTTCGCGTCGTACTGGATGCACAACGCCTGGATCACCACCGCCGGCGAGAAGATGAGCAAGTCGCTGGGCAACACGCTGGCCATCCCGGAGATCCTGAAGCGGTTCCGGGCCATCGACCTGCGCTACTACCTGGTGTTCTCGCACTACCGCTCGCACGTGGAGTTCTCCTTCGAGGCCCTCGAGGAGGCGGCTGCGGCGTTCGGGCGGGTCGAGAACTACCTCTCCCGGGTCTCCTCGGCGACCGGTGCTCCGGTGCCCGCGGACGGGGCACTGGACCCGGCCTTCGTGGCCGCGATGAACGATGACCTCTCGACCTCCGCCGCCGTCGCTGCGATCCACGAGACCGTGCACGAGGGCAACAGGCTGCTCGGCTCCGGCCCGTCTCCCGAACTTTCGGCGAACGCCGCGTCGGTGCGGGCGATGCTGGCGGTGCTCGGGCTGGACCCGCTCGACCCGCACTGGGGCGATGCCCGCGCCGACTCGAAGGCGGTCGCGGCAGTTGCCTCGCTCGTCGAGGGACTGCTCGAGGAGCGGTCCAAGGCCCGAACCGCCAAGGACTTCGCCACCGCCGACGCGATCCGCTCCCGTCTCGCGGAGGCGGGCATCGAGATCGAGGACACGCCGCAGGGCCCCCAGTGGTCCCTCTGACCCTGCTGTTGTGTTGAGTGGTCACTCGGTGGTCGAGCCTGTCGAGACCTACACGAAGGAACGTTGATGGCTGGTAACTCCTCGCGCCGTGGCGCCGTGCGCAAGTCCGGGAAAGGCAACCCGACCGCCGGCTCCGGTGGTCGGCGCCGCCGTGGCCTGGAGGGCAAGGGCCCGACTCCGAAGGCGAAGGACCGTCCCGGGCACGTCGCGCACAAGCGCCAGGCCAAGGCGGAGAAGACGGCCTCATCCCGGCCGCGGCGCAAGCCGGCCGGCACCGACGAGACCGAGTGGATCGCCGGGCGCAACTCGGTGGTGGAGGCGCTGCGTGCGCGGATGCCGATCTCCGCGGTGTACGTCGCGGAGGGGGCCGAGCGTGACGCCCGGCTCCGCGAGGCTTTCGCCACGTGCGCTGAGCGGGGGGTGCCCCTCCTCGAGGTGAGCCGGGCCGAGCTGGACCGGCTGACCCACCGCGCCGTGCACCAGGGGCTGGCGGCCAAGGTGCCGCCGTACGAGTACGCACACCCCTCCGACCTGCTCGACACTGCGTCCGGCAGTGGCGCTCCGCCGCTG
>DASTWW010000063.1:0-2084 GCA_035765755.1 Nocardioidaceae bacterium | reverse complement strand
CAACGGCCAGAACGTCGGGCTGTCCACGGTGTACCGCACGCTGCAGGCGCTCGCCGACGGCGGCGAGGTGGACGTGCTGCGCACCGAGGACGGGGAGGCGATCTACCGGCGGTGCAGCACCAGCCACCACCACCACCTGGTCTGCCGCGTCTGCGGCCGGACCGTGGAGGTGGAGGGACCGACCGTGGAACGCTGGGCGGACACCGTCGCCGGAGAGCACGGGTTCACCGACGTCAGCCACACGCTGGAGATCTTCGGGACCTGTCCCGACTGCGGCTGAGCCTGCGCCTGACCGTCACAGGTTCGGCAGCGCCCCGCCGTACCTCCTGTCCCGCTTCGCGTAGATCTCGACGGCCTCCCACAGGTGCCGCCGGTCCACGTCGGGCCAGAGCACGTCGGTGAACACGAACTCGGAGTAGGCCGCCTGCCAGAGCATGAAGTTGCTCAGCCGCTGCTCCCCCGACGTGCGCCACACCAGGTCGGCGTCGGCGAGCTCGGGGACGTACAGGTGGCGGGCGAACGCCTTCTCGTCGACCTTCTCCGGGTCCAGCCGGCCGGCGGCGACCTCGCGGGCCAGCCCCCGGGCCGCGTCCGCCAGCTCGGCGCGACCGCCATAGTTGACGCACATCGTCAGGGTCAGCACGTCGTTGTCCCGGGTCAGCTCCTCGGCGACCTGCAGCTCCTTGATCACCGACCGCCACAGCCGGCGGGGCCGCCCGGCCCACCGGACCCGGACGCCGAGCGCGTGCATCTCGTCGCGGCGGCGGCGGATCACGTCCCGGTTGAAGCCCATCAGGAACCGGACCTCGTCCGGCGAGCGGGTCCAGTTCTCGGTGGAGAACGCGTACGCCGAGACCGCCTTCACGCCGACCTCGATGGCTCCCTCGACCACGTCGAACAGCGACGACTCACCGGCCTCGTGGCCGGCGGTCCGCGGCAGCCCGCGCTGCCGGGCCCACCGACCGTTGCCGTCCATCACGATCGCCACGTGCCGCGGGATCAGCTCCGCGGGCAGCCGAGGGGGCGTCGCGCCCGAGGGGTGCCGGGAGGGCTGCTGTACGACGGAGGGGCGGCCGGCGTTCTTGCCTCGCAACAAGCTGATCCTCCACGGTGTCGGAGTACGCGAATGAGCTGAGACCAACCTAGACTTCTGTCGTCGGCAACCAATGCAAGCCCTGGAAGCGGGTACACATGGCCGAGGTGGACAAGCAGATCGAGCAGCAGATGACCGTGCTGCTGCGGCGCGTGCAGCGGATTCACGTCTCGACGTCAGAGGGCGACGTCTACCTCGACCGCTCGGCGTACGGCATCATGTGCCGGCTCGCCGACGAGGGACCCCAGCGGCTCGGCTCCTTCGCGACCGCGTTCGGCCTCGACCCGTCTACCATCACGCGCCAGGTGCAGGCCCTCGAGCGCACCGGCCTGGCCGCGCGCACCACCGACGTGACCGACCGGCGGGCGTCCATCCTGGACCTCACCGAGGAGGGCCGCGAAGTGCTGGCCCGGACTCGTGCCTACCGGCGGCAGCGGCTCCGCGACGCGATGTCGGACTGGTCGGACGAGGACAAGTTCGAGGTCGCTCGGCTGCTCACCAAGCTGAACACCTCGCTGGACACCCTCTTCGAACACGCCTGACCTTCTTACCGATATTGGTACGTCTACCGCGACGTATGGATCGCGGTAGCGACACGACATCGGTACGGCTACCGCGACGTATAGGTCGCGTTAGCGACACGACATCGGTGCGGCTACCGCGACGTATAGGTCGCGATATCGACACATTGTCGGTAAGACTCAGCGGGGCACGTGGGCCAGGGAACGCAGGCCGCGCTCGAGGTGCCAGGACAGGTACGCCGCGACCAGGCCGGTGGCCTCGCGCAGGTAGCGCGGGTCGCCCGCCTCCACGACGTCCCACTCGCCGGCCAGCAGCGCACCGAGCAACGCCACGGTCTCCTGCGCCGGGCTGGCCGAGCCGGGCAGCCGGCAGCGGCCGCACAGCACCCCGCCGGCGGCAGGGCTGAACGACCGGTGCGGCCCGGGCTCGCCGCAGCGGGCGCAGACGTCGAACGACGGCGCGTAGCCGG
>DASTWW010000062.1:0-18502 GCA_035765755.1 Nocardioidaceae bacterium | reverse complement strand
GAATATCGTCTGACGTCGTCTGCACTTCGACCAATTCGGCATGCCAACGGCTGTCGACCTGAACTCGTCGTTTCCATGCGTTCACTTCTTCCGGCACGCATGCTACGAATGTCGTGGATGGGTCGCCCCGGTTGGGGCGGCCCATGACGCGTTTTCGGGGGCGTTGTTGGAAACGGTTGGGGGCGGTCGATCGTGCATGGTGGGGTGAAGGTCTACCGCGGCAACCCGGCCGCCGCGCGGAGCTATGTGGAGGCCGACCACGCTCGGCTGGACGACTACTACCTGGCCGAAGGCACCGGCCTGGCCGAACGGCTGGTCGCCACGCCCTACGACGGCGTGGAGGCGGCCGGGGCGCTGGATGGGGATGGCTACGAGGCCTGGGTCGCTGGCCTGGACCCGGCCAGCGGTGAGCCTCGGGGTCGGCTGCGGACAGACGCGAGCGCGGTGCGGTTCGTGGAAGTGGTGGTCAACGGGCCGAAGACCTGGTCGCTGGCCGCCGCGCTGGACCCGGAGATCGCCGAAGCCTATGACGCGGCCCAGGACCGAGCCGCGCGGGAGCTCGTCGGCTGGCTCGCCGAGCATGCGACCACCCGGGTGGGACCGCGGGGTGGGCAGCTGCAGGTGCCGGTGGAAGGCATCGAGGCCGCGGTCGTGCGGCATCACACGTCTCGGGCCGGGGACCCGCACCGGCATCTGCACCTGCAGGTCAACGCCCGAGTGTTCGCCGAGGGGAAGTGGCGGGGGCGGCACACGGTCGGGGTCCGCGACTTCATCGACGCGCTGAACGGGATCGGCCATGCCGCGGTGATGTGTGACCCGCAGTTCCGTAGCGTTCTGGCCGCGCGCGGGTTCAGCCTCGACCCCGACACCGGCGAAGTGAGCGAACTGGCAGGGTTCGTCGGGGCGTTCTCGGTACGGGCCCGGCAGATCGCCGCGAACATCGACCGCTACGAGACCGACTGGCGCGAGACCCATCCCGGTCAGGAGCCGGGACCGGAGCTGCTGCGGGCCTGGGACCGCCGGGCGTGGGCGCAGGCCCGACCCGACAAGGTCGTGCCGACCGACGGGGGCGAGCTGACCGACCGGTGGATCGAGGAGCTGCGTCGGCTCGGGTTCCGCGACCCCACCCGACCCGCGGACCAGAGTGCTGTGAAGGCGGGTTCGCTGGGTCGGGACGCCGCGGTCGGGGTGGTGTTGTCGCGGCTGGGTGCGCGGCGGTCGGCGTGGAACGCCGCCGACATTCGCGGTCAGGTCGAGCTGCTGATCGCCCGCAGCAACGTGGTCACCGAGCCGGCGGCGCGGGTCGAGCTGGCCGAGGACCTCACCGCCCGGGTGCTCGACCAGTGCGTGCGGCTGCTGGACGAGGACGGCACCCCGGAGCACATCCGGTCGCTGACGTCCCGGGAGGTGCTTGCGGTCGAGGCCGACCTGACTGGCGCGTTCGCGACCCGCGCCGCCGTCCCGGGTTGCTCCGCGCGGATCCGCGGCGGACAGCTGGACGCGGCGCAGCTGCGGGCCGTCGCCGCCCTGGTCGGGTCGCATCAGCTGGTGGTGGTCGAGGGGGCGGCGGGTGCGGGCAAGACCGCCACCCTGGCCGCCACCCGAACACTGCTCGCCCGGGCCGGGCACCGGCTGGTGGTGGTGACCCCGACGTTGAAGGGCGCCCAGGTCGCCGCCGGCCAGGCCGAATTGACTGCATTCTCTGCGGCATGGCTGGCTGGCCAGCACGGGTTCCGGTGGAACGAGGACGGCCGGTGGACCCGGGTGGCCGCCGACCCACGTGCTGAGGCGGTGCTCGGACCGGGCGACCTGCTGCTCGTTGATGAGGCCGGCATGTTGGACCAGGACACCGCCCGCGCCCTGGTCGCCATCGCCGACCAGGCCGGCGCCCGGCTGGCGCTGGTCGGGGACCGGCACCAACTGCCCGCGGTCGGCCGCGGCGGGGTGCTGGACCTGGCCGCCCGCTGGGCCCACCCCGATGCCTGCCTGATGTTGGGGGCGGTGCATCGGTTCGCCGACCCCGCTTATGCGGAACTGTCGCTGGCGATGCGGACCGGTGAGAACCCGGCCGCGGTGTTCGACCGGCTCGTCGACCGGGGACGGATCGTCGTGCATGCCGACGAGGCGGCCCGCACCGCCGCGCTGGCTGCCGCCGCGGCGGCCACGGGCGCGTTGGTGGTGGCCGACACCCGCGAGCAGGTGGCCGACCTTAACGCTGTCATCCACGACCGGCGCGTCGCGGCCGGTCAGGTCGACGCAGCCAGGGGTCTGGTCACTGCGGCGGGGGAGCGGCTGTGCGTGGGCGACCAGGTGGCCACGCGGCGCAACGACTACCACCTGGGGGTGGCCAACCGCGACACCTGGACTCTCACCGCCCTCGACGACGACGGAACCGTGCACCTGGCCAGCCAGATCGGCACCAGGTCGGTCCCGCTCAAATACGCGGCCGAGTATGTCGAGCTCTCCTACGCCACCACCTGTTACGGCGCGCAGGGCGAAACCGTGCCCACCGCGCATCTGGTGCTTGGGGAGCACACCGGCGCCGCGGCCGCCTACGTGGCGATGACCCGCGGCCGGCAGAACAACACCGCGCACCTGGTCGCCGACAGCCTCGAGGACGCCCGCGGCCAGTGGATCGGCACGTTCACCCGCGACCGGGCCGACCTCGGCCCCGCCCACGCCGCCAAGCTCGCCGCCCAGGAGTCGGCGAAATACGCCAACGGCCGTCCCCTCGGCCATGGCCGGTACGTGTCCCGCAGCCGTCGCCCTGCCTCCGCCCGTCCCGCCCGGGGCGGGTCGCCCCTCCCGCCGCCTGCCCCCGCCCGTGACCCCGGGCGAGCCCCCGGAATCGGCTTCTGACCCGTCCGCGATCACCGTGCCTGGAATTTTTACCAACGCTCGGACGCGCGGCCCTGACCTGCGCAAACGTGCACGCCCGGGGTGCGCCCGTCCCCGAATCCGGGCGGACGGGCGAGCTCAGGACGGGCGCGATTTGGTGCGCCCCCTGCGGACAATCGAAAGTGGCCACTCGGCGCCACCAATGGGCCTTGTGGAGAAGAACCAACATCTGCCGAACCCCATTGGTACGGCCACACCAGGAGAACCAACTATGACCAACACCCGGAAGGCCGCCAGCCTGGCCTCCGTCGCGCCGCCAAGGCTCTGCGCGCAGCAGGCCGCGCGAGCCCATGGGGGGAACGTTGCCGACAGGGCCGCTGACCTGCGCAAACACCTCGCCCCGGTCGACGTTCCCCCTGGCTGCCGGTCGATAGGGGGAACGAAGGCGGTAACGACACCCGGGCACGCTGAACGACGAGAAACACCGCTGGACGGCACGAGACGCCGCTGGCACCGACCGATCGGAGGAACGCGATGAGCAGCGCCCGCAGAATCGAGGAGACCGACACCCCACATGCCCACGACGAGCTGCTGACCATGGCCGAGGTCGCCGCGCTCGTCCGGGTGCCGATGGCCACCCTGCGCTACTGGCGCCACCTCGGCACCGGACCCCGGGGCTTCCGCATCGGACGCTCCGTCCGCTACTGGCGCACCGAGGTCGCCCTCTGGCTCGAAGAACAATCCCGGCCACCACACCATCTCTGACTCGCGAGCTGCCAGAGGCAGGGCGCACCATGGAAGCCCGCGGAGGAGACCCACATGCCAGGAAACATCGCCAAGAGACCCAACGGCCAGTGGCGCGCTCGCTACCGCGACGACGGCGGGAAGGAGCACGCGAGGCACTTCGCGCGCAAGGTCGACGCGCAGCGTTGGCTCGATGAGGTGACCGCTTCAGTTGTCAGCGGAAACTACGTCGATCCAAACGCTGGAAAGGTGACGTTCGAGCAGTGGTTCGCCCGCTACTCCGAAGCACAAGTCTGGGCCGAGGGCACTCGCGACGTGGCTGCCAGGGCCGCGTCCTCGGTCCCGTTCGCCAAGGTTCCGATGGCACGTATCAGCTCGCTGCACGTCCAGCAGTGGGTCAAGGCGATGCAGCAACCGGCGGCAAGAAGGAAACAGGGCCTGGCGGCAAGCACCATCCACACCCGGTTCAACTTCGTGCACATGGCGTTCCTCGCGGCGGTGAAGCTCCGGATAATCGCATCCGACCCTTGTGCGGACGTGCGGCTACCCCGTCAGCGCAAGGCGTCCGCGGCGATGACGATTCCAGCGCCTGAGCAGGTCGCCCTCGCGCTTCGGCACGCGCCCGAGTCGTTTGCCGCCTACATCGCGGTGTGCGCTTTCGCTGGCCTGCGGCCCGGCGAGGCCGCAGGGCTGCAGCAGTCGGATATCGACTTCCTGCGGCTGACATTGCAGGTGGCTCGACAGGTGCAGGGCACCAACGCGGAGAACACCAAGGTGGTGCCACCGAAGTACGAATCAGAGCGCACCGTCCACATCCCCGAGGCGCTCGCGCAGGTTCTTGCCGAGCACGTTCGCGTGACCGGTACTCATGGGGTTGAGGGATGGCTGTTCGCCGACGAGTGGGGCCGCCGCGTCAACCGGACGTGGTCTGGGCACCAGTGGCGGCAAGTTCGGAAGCGGACCGGGCTGGAGGCCTTCACGCTGCACGACCTGAGGCACTTTTATGTCTCGGGCCTCATCGCGTCGGGATGCGATGTCGTCACCGTGCAACGAGCGGTCGGGCACTCCTCGGCAACGGTCACGCTCTCGGTCTACAGCCACCTGTGGCCCGACGCTGCGGACCGGACACGTGCAGCTGCCGCCCGGTTGATGACCGCCGTGCTGTCTCCTGCGGACTCCTTGCGGACTGAGGCCGCTAAAATGGCGGTTGACCTGCGGCTTTAGCGGTAGTTGGTGAACTGCAGCGCGAAGTCGTAGTCCTGCTGCTTCACCAGCGCGATGACCGCCTGCAGGTCGTCGCGCTTCTTGCTGGACACGCGCAGCTCATCTCCCTGCACCTGGACCTTGACGCCCTTCGGGCCCTCGTCGCGGATCAGCTTGCTGACCTTCTTGGCCTGTTCCTGGGTGATGCCCTCCTTGAGGGCCACCGACAGCTTGGTGTCCTTGCCGGACTGGCGGGGCTCGCCCGGGTCGAGGATCTTCAGCGACTGATTGCGCTTGACCAGCTTGTCCTTGAACACCTCGAGCACGGCCCGGGCACGCTCGTCGGCGTTGGCGGTGATCTCCACCGCCTCGTCCCCGGACCACTGGATCGTGGCTCCGGTGTTCTTGAAGTCGAACCGCTGCGTCAGCTCGCGCTGCGCTTGGTTGAGCGCGTTGTCCACCTCCTGGCGGTCGAACTTGCTCACGATGTCGAACGACGAGTCGGCCATGGCGGGCGGGTCCTCCTGGGTGGTTTCGGGTCGAACGCGGTGCTCATGTATTCTTTCGTGTCGCTGCGCACGGTGGAAACCGGGGCGGTACTGGCAGGTTGTCCGAGTGGCCAATGGAAGCGGACTGTAAATCCGTCGGCGTATGCCTACGCAGGTTCGAATCCTGCACCTGCCACCGATTGCAATTGTGGCCCTGACCTGCGGGTTTATCTGCGGCGGTCAGTTCGCCTATACCCCCTCCCCGTATCGGTTTGAGGGGGTCTGGCATGGAACGCGTCTTATGTGTCCGCTAAGCGCCTGACCTGCGGAAACACGCTGGTGTCGTTCGCCCCCGCGGGGAAGTTTGGGGAATACGTGCGGAAGTTTGGGGTCCGTCGCGGGCTTGCTGGCGGCGCCTACGCCGCTGACCTCGGCGTTCGCCGGCTGTGGGGGTATCGAATGGCGACGGACTACGGCACCGTCGCCGTTCGCTGCAGCTGGGTGGGACTTCCACGTCGCGTGAGCGGTGGTCAGTGCTGACGAACATGCCGTGGAGCTCCGCTTGCCGTCACATCTTCCTGGGGTCTTGGAATCCGAGACTCACGTAGCCGGGTGCTCGCTTGGCGAGTGCGGCGGCGAGTACGGGCATCTCCGCGTCGTGGTAGTCGTGCACCTCGGCGGTCTGCTTGCCGGGGTGGGCGCGGAGGACGCGGCCGGCGTACTGGACGACTCGGCCCTTGAACGAGACCGGCCCGGCGAGGAAGAGGGTGTCGAGGGCGGGGCAGTCGAAGCCTTCGCCGACGAAGTGGCCGGTGGCGACGACGAGCAGCGGGGGACCGTCGTCCGTGGTGGCCAGACGTGCGTTGGCGGCGGCTCGTGCGCGGGCCCCCATGCCGCCTTTAAGGACCACTGGTTCCAGGCCGCGTTCGGTGAGCTTCGTGGCGAGGTGGTCGACGTGTGCGGTGCGTTGGGCGAGCACAAGGCAGTGTCGTCCGCGGTGGTGGGCGTCGAGGACGTCGGTGAGGATCTGTTCGTTGCGCGCGTCGTCCTCGGCCAGGGCGCCGTGGAGGGCGGCGATCGCGCCGGGCATGGAGAAGTCGATCTGCTCCTCGGTCTGGAACTGGGTGGGGTGGACGGCGAGCACCGGGCGCGGCCGGTCGTTGGTCGCTCCTTCGAGCGTGTCGGGGTCGGCGTGTCGGAGGGTGTGCCGTACGGGACCCAGCTGGAAGGCGATGAGGTCGTCGAGCCCGTCGCGGCGGTACGGCGTGGCGGTAAGGCCGAGCCAGTAGCGCGCCGGGATGGCGCGCACGGCGGCTTCGAACGCTGCCGCCGGCACGTGGTGGCACTCGTCGACCACCACGAGGCCGTACGCATCGAGCTTCTCCGCAAGGTCAGTGCGTCGGGCGAGGGTCTGCAAGGTGGCGACGTCGAGCACGCCGGTGAGCTTGGAGCGACCGCCGCCGAGCTGGCCGGGCTTGGTGCCGAGGAGGTCCTGGATCTGCCGGCGCCACTGGTCGGCGAGGGTCTTCCGGTCGACCAGGATTAGTGTGGAGGTGCCGCGCTCGGCGATCACTGCGCAGGCCATTACGGTCTTGCCTGAGCCGGGCGGCGCCTCCAGCAGGCCCAGGTCATGGCACACCAGGTCGTCGACCGCGGACTGCTGTGTCGCGCTGAGCGTGAGGTCGCGGGCGAACCGTCGACCTTCGCCGGGCGTGCGGTGGTCGTCGAGCTCGACCTTGCTGCCCACTTCCTCGATGAGCTTCGTTGCGGTGTCGAGGAGACCGCGGGGGAGAACGAGGTGGTCGTCGAGAGTCTCGTCGTAGGAGCTGATGATCCGAGGGACGTTCCAGGTCGACTGTCGCCGGCGCTGCCGGTCGTAGAACTCCGGGTTGTACGTCGACGCGGCGTGCTTCAGCGCCGCGTACAGCGAGGGACTCAATTCTGATCCCGGGATGCTCACGCGGCCGTCAAGCCTGAGGTGCACGACCGGTGCTGGGCTCGGTTGGGTCCGGGTCGACATCGCCGGCCGGGCCCGATCTACCCGAGACCCGACCGAGGGTACCCGGAGAGAGGCGGCGAGCTTGGCGACTTGTTTCGGGGTGAGGCGTTCGAGGGTCGACAGGTAGTCCCACTGGTCCTCGAACGGCTCCAGCGTGGCCAGGTCGAGAAAGACCGTGGCCCCGAGTTTGCGCGACCTGCCGTGCAGGGGCGCGGCGATGAGATTGCCCGGTCCGCGTCCGGGCAGCACGTCTTGGGACGGGAACAGGCGGTCGTAGCAGCGAAGGTCCATGCGCCCTCGGATGGCGATGGCCTCGCGGACCAACGCCGTACCGAGCTGGCGTGCCGTGGCCGCGGGCACCTTGCCTGTGAAGAAGATCCACACGTGCGCGCCGACTCCCGAGTGGGATACCTCCAAGGCGGCGGGAGCACCCACGGCACGGGCTGCCTTGAGGTAGGCGAGGGCGTCGAGCATCGCCGCCGGTCCGTCGAAGTCCGCGGCCAGCCAGCCCGTTTGGTCGCCGGGCAGCATCGGATACAGGCCGATGTGGATATCGCCGGTTAGGTGCCCCGCAAGCACTTCGGGTGTCAGCGGGAGGTAGCGGGGATCGGACTTGCGGCCCGTGCGCCAGCCACCCTCGACTGCGGGCACCCAGCCGGACCTGCCGGACCGTGCGTTCTCCCAGCGGAGCGCGTACACATCCCGCCGTGCCCGGAACAGGGCAGCGTAGAACCACACCTTCGCCTCGGGCGCCGAGCGTGCGTCCACAGGTCCCGGCGCCTTGTCGAACCATGCGGTTTGCGTGCCGTGCGCCGGCGCCGCTTCCGCGTCGGTCAGCTTCAGCAACCTGCGAAGCCGGGCGTTCTCGCGCCGCAGGCTCTCGAGCTCGTCGCTGACGTCGCGCATGGGATCAATACTGTCTGGTCAGGTCGAGGGATGCGGCCGCGCGGGTGTCAGGCCGCTCGTCGAGGCGCCGTCACCTGAAGGCGCGCATGCGCCACCTGTCCTCGGTCCGGCGGCACCGTTGTCGAATGATACTACGCGCGATATCATCAATGTGATGCCGTCCGTACAGAAGATCGTCGCCGCGCTGCGGAACTCGCAGACCAACGTGCGCTACGCCGATCTCTTCAAGGTCTGCACGCACTACTTCGGCAACCCGCGTCAGGAGAAGACCTCGCACGCGAAGTTCGCGACGCCTTGGGCTGGCGAGCCATACGTGAATATCCAGAACAAGAATGGCCAGGCCAAGCCCTACCAGGTGAAGCAGGTACTCGCGGCCATCGACAAGCTCGAAGGGAAGGAGTGACCGTGAACCAGCCCGATGAGGCACGCGCAAGCGTGGATCTGAACCATTACTCCTATCGCGTCGTCTGGTCCGCCGAAGACGGGGAGTACGTCGCTACCGCACTCGAGTGGGGCCCGGGCTTGTCATGGCTGGACGAGGATCCGACCGCGGCGCTCTCCGGGTTGCGCGACCTGATTCGAGAGTCCATCGAGGACCTGCAAGCGGATAGCAAGCCAGTCCCCTCACCACTGGCCGACCGGGACTACTCCGGCCGACTCCTGCTGCGCATGCCCAAGCCTCTTCACCGAGACCTGGCCATCCACGCGGCCGAAGAGAACGTGTCGCTCAACTCGCTAGCAGTTCGGCTCCTCGCGGAGAAAGAGGCCCAACACGACCGGCCATCCCTGGACAAGGCGCCCGCGTAGGCAGCCTGACTGACCGTGGCGTCGGGAGCGTGGGGAAGTTCGGCGGAAGTTTCACCGTTCGGCGACAATTGCGCTGGTCAGGGCGTGGGCATCGGCGGGCTGTAAATCCGTCGGCGTATGCCTACGCAGGTTCGAATCCTGCACCTGCCACCCACTGAACAGGGCCTCTGACTCGGCGTTCGTCGACTAGGGGTCCTTCGTCGTCGTCCGGCTGGATCGGCTCCCTTCCGGGAGCACAGGTTGATCTCAGGATGATTTCAACTTCACCGCGCACACTGATTTTCGACCCGGAGCGTCACGGGTTGGGGGTGTGGCCGTGGTCAGGTTGGAGCGGCGGTTACGACGCCTCGCCCAGACCGGAGGGGGTCGTGACAACCCCGATCCTGGTGCCCGGGGCTTTGGTGGCGCTACCGGTGCTGCTCGCCTTGTCGGTGGCCTGCGTGCGCGAGCCGATGCGGATTGCGCTACCGGTGTTCGCGGCCCTGATCCCGTTCG
Organism: Nocardioidaceae bacterium; assembly: GCA_035765755.1. GTDB lineage: Bacteria > Actinomycetota > Actinomycetes > Propionibacteriales > Nocardioidaceae > DASSKA01. Next base: position 9,022 of record DASTWW010000062.1, on the reverse strand, counting down.
GGGAGCGGTTGGCGGTGGGCTCCTCGCCGTACACCTCCCTGTCGACGTTCGTGGGTGGGCTGCTCGCCCTCGGGCTGCTGCTGCAGCTGATGCTGGGCCGACGCGGGGCTCCGCGCTTGTCCTTGTCGGTGCCGGTGTGGCTGCTGTTCCTGGCCGCCGCGGTCGCCTCGGCACTGTGGACGCTGGACATGGGCCTGACAGTGAGCGGTCTCGCAGCGCTCGGCAGCCTGATCATCACCTACGTACTGGTCGCCCTGAGCCCCGCTGACCGGACCATCCTGCGTCGCACTGAGAACGGTCTGCTGGCCGGCGGGATCGCCGTGGTCTGCTACGGCGTCTTCCAGCTGACGCTGTTGGGCGGCTTCCCGAACGGCAAGTCTCTCGGGCTGCCGGCCGCCGCCACCACGGGGCGGTTCGGCAACGACCTGCTCGGACCCGACATCGAGTCCATCAGCCTCCTCCTGCCCCTGGTCATCGCGCTCAACCGCGCCTTCACCGACTCCGGCAGCGGTCGTCGACTCCGGTACGCCGCTGCGGCCGCGTTCGTGCTCCTCGGGATCTTGATGACCGGATCGCGGACCGGGACCCTGGCGTCTGCCGTCGTGGTCCTGTTGCTGGCCTGGACGGGCCCCCGACGGGCACGCAAGGGGCTCATCGCCACCTTCGTGGCTGGTCTGCTGATCGGTGGAGCAGTGTGGGTCTTCCACCCCGCCGGGATCGCGGACCGCACGTTCGCCTCGGCCACCTCCTCCTCGGGCCGCACCGACATCTGGAAGGTGGGCGCCGCAGCGTGCACCAAGTACTGCGGATACGGGTCGGGATGGGGCACGTTCCCGGACGTGTACGCCGCCACGCAGGCGACCGTGCCGGGAGCCAACGTCCTCGTCGGGGGAGGCGACTACGAGGCGCACAACCTCTGGCTGCTCATCGGAGTCGAACTGGGGACCCCCGGGTTGCTGTTGTTCACTGCTGGCCTCGGCGTCGCGGTTGCCGAGGCAGTTCGGATACCGCGCGACCTCCGGGGACCGCCGCTGAGCGCGCTGGTCGGTCTCTTCGTAGGCGTGTTCTTCCTCTCCAGCATGGAGTTCAAGTTCTTCTGGATGGTGCTGATCGTGATCGCGCTGAACCGCAACGTCGTGGCAGCCGAGGATCGGGCGCAGCACTCAGCCGTACGAGCCGTGGACCGGCGCTCCATCGCCGTGCGGTACGTGCCCGGACATCAGCTCGACCAGCCGATCGGCGGGAAGGGAATGTCATGAACGGTGGAGACGCGACGGGGATCTTCGGGTGGGGGCTTCGCAGGTACGCCTGGCTGATCGTGCTGTTCACGGTTGGGTTCGGGATCCTGACCCCCTGGTTGGTCAACCGTGGCCAGCCGCAGTACGAGGCCGAGGCGCAGGTGGGCCCTACCGCCCCCCTGACCTTCAACAACCTCGATCCGCTGCCCAAACTCGGCGATTCGGTGTTCACCAATGGCGCCGTAGCGGCGACGATCAGAGCCTCGGTGAGCCCGCCGTTGCCCGGCACTGCCAGCGTGATTCCCCAGCGCGTCGAACTGGTCACAGCCCAGGACGACCCCGTGTTCGTCGTGGTCGGCCATGCTGCACACCCTCGGGCCGCGGCGCGGTATGCCAACCTGGCGTCGGCCGCATTCACCGCCGAGCTCAACAAATACTCTCAGTCCGTCAGCTCGTTCGCGGTGCAGAAGCTCGCGGTCCCGCCCGCCGCCCCCACACCGAAGATGGGTATTGGGCTGGCGACTGGGGTCGGTGTGCTGGCGGGGCTGCTCGTGGGCGTGGGAGTGGTGGTGCTGCTGCTGACCGTCCGGCGACCCGTGCTCAGCCCCAAGTCAGCGCGTGAGGCCACGGGCGCCGACAGTTTCGGCCGGCTCGTGCTGGCGCGCTCCGGCGAGGGCGTCCGCGGGCTGCCGCACGTGGTCCGCAGTCTGCGCGACAACCGCGCCGAAGCTCTCCTGGTGGTCGGTCCACGCCAAGTCCGCGAGGAGCGTCGGAGCCTGGTCGCGGGGGTGAGAAAGATGCTCGGCCCGGACGGCCCTTCGATCATCGACCAGCCCGGCCCGGCGCAGATCGTGGCCAAGCCCGATTCGTCGTTGGTGCTGCTCGTCGTGCCAGAGGGCATGGGTTACTCCTCCTTGCGCCGGCAGGCCGAGCTGTACCTGGACGGTCGCAACTGCGGAGTGCTGCTGATCCGTGGCCACAGCAGAGCGTTCCGCCCTCGGCGACAGCCCGGCCAGCGTGCTGTAGCCAACCTGCTGATTCGTAGGCCTACGCGGGGTTAGCTGGGATCGGCCAGCGCTTCGACGCGGCGTACCTGAGCCGTTCGACCGTGGGTCCGGGGTCGAGGAGGCTTTCGCTGCTGTGTGCGGTTCGACGATGAGGGCAACTGGCGCGGAGGGCCTCGACGGCGGGGATCTCGCCGGTGCGCCAGCCGTTGATCAGGTGGCGCACGTCGCCCTCCACCCACCGATACCGAACACCCACCCCGGCTCGGATAAGCTTCCGTACCTTGCCCTGTGCGGCATCACAGGCGATGGCCGGCAGGTTCGGCCCCGCAGCGAGGGTGAGCGGCAGGGAGCCGTAAACCCGCGGATTCAGGTCCAGGAGGAAGGGCCCGGCCAACTGGGCCTGGAACACGCCGTTGTGCCCGTCGAGGACCCTCGCGAGCTTCTCCTCGAGCTCGTGGTCCGGCGCCACGGTGACCGCGGCGGAGCCGACGCCGGCCCGGGCCGGCCAGAGCCGCAGGTACTGCTGGTGGGCCAGCGCCAGGAAGCGGCCTTCCCAGATCACGCCGGAGACCGCCCGCATTGGGGCTCCCTCGTAGGGCTGCACGATCAGCGCACCGACGCCGTGCAGTTGGTCGAGGTCATGCGGCGCCTCGACGACGTGGGCCTGTGGGTCGGCAGTGAGAGTCTTCTCGACGGCTTTGACCACGGCCGGGTACGGCAGGTGGTCAGCCCATGACCGGAGGGCCTCCGTTGAGTCGAAGACCTGCCACGGGAGCGTGGGAATGTCCGCCTTCTGCGCTCGTTCGTAGGTGACGGCCTTGTTGACCAGCTCCGAGCCGGGGCACCCGGCCGCGATGAGCGATACGTCGCTCGCCGGCAGCGCGGCGGTGTACCGGCCGCTGGCCAGCTCGGCGCGTAGCGCTTCCGCATACTCAGGTGTTCCCGCCCGGGGTAGACGCACCCGCTGCTCACAGAACCGTGAGGCGGCGGCAATGGACCGGTGGCCGGCGGTGCTGACCGCGGGGCGGTAGCCGGCCCGAGCGAGCGCACGTACCGTGGCCACCGCGGCCCTGTTCTGACCAGTGGTGTCGTCCGTAACCAGAACCCAAGCGCCCGAAGACGGGGCGCCCGTCTCCGCAACCCACATCGATCAACATGCTGCGCGGGCCTGGCGGGCTATGCCACCCCCAACGGCCACATCTCAACAGAAAGCCAGGAACTTCAGCCACGGCTCAGACAACTGCTCCGGCGCTGGGTTCCTCCCCGCTTCCGGATCTGGCACAGGCCCTTTGTGGCAGCGAGACTTGAGGGCGGGTTCACCACCGGCCGGCCCACCGCGGGAGGATCGCCTGGCAAGGTTGGGCAGGTCCTGGTCAGCCTGCGAGGCGGGGGCGGTGCAGGAATTCGGATGTGGAGGGTGGGTCTTGGGATGGTGACCAGCACGGCCGATCTGCGGCGTCGGTGGGCTGAGGGGCAGCCGTGTCACGGCTTGTGGAGTCTGCTGCCCGGTGCGGTGGCCGGCGAGTTCTTGGCCCGCACCGGCGCCGACTTCGTGGTCGTGGACCTGCAGCACGGCGCCGTGACTGAGTCCGAGCTGCCGGGGGTCACCGCGGCGATCACGGCGGCAGGCTCGGTGCCACTCGTCCGGACCCGCAGCCCCTTGTTCGCCGATATCGGCCGTCCCCTCGACCTGGGCGCTTGCGGCGTGATCGTGCCCAGCGTGCGCGACGCCGAGCACGCTCGCGAGATCATCGCCGCCAGCCGCTACGCCCCGGCCGGTGGGCGCTCGATCGGACGGCTCTCCGGCGGAGCCGATCAGCCACTGGTGGTCCTCATGGTGGAAACCGCGACCGCGCTCGACGACCTGGACGCCCTCTTGGCCGTGCAGGGGCTTGACGGCCTGTACGTCGGGCCGGGGGATCTCTCCTTGTCCCTCGATCGTGCCGGCGCGGATCATCGCGAGGACCTGCGCGGCGTGCTGTCCGCGATCATCAGGCGCGCGGGCGCCGCTGGCGTTCCCGTCGGGGTGCACGCCTACAGCGGCGAGGACGCCGCAGAGTACTCCGCCCAGGGCGCGACCATCGTGACCGCCGGCGTCGACGTCGTCTCGCTGGGCGAGGTCATGGCGCACCACCTCGACGTCGCTCGTGGCCGGATGGAGGGGCGCCGGGCCTGAAGGCGGACAGCCACGCCACCGTAGTGGGCTCGTGGCAGGGACTCGCCAGGTGCGACCTTCGAGGATCCGCGCGATGGAGCGAACCAATACGCTCTCAGGTGTGCTCGATGAGACAGTCCTCGCCGACTGGTGCGTGCAGTACTTGGGCGCGCCGCTCAGCCAGGTGGTCTTCCGGTCCGGATTCCTTTCCGAGGTCATCGGGGTCGAGTTGTCGGGCGGCCTCCGCGCGGTCGTGAAGGTGCGGCCTTTCCAGCCTCGGATCGCCGGCTGTCTGCAGGTCCAGGCTGTGCTGGCTCGCACGGGCTTTCCGTGTCCGGGACCGCTGACCGGGGTCACGCTGGTGGATGGTGCCGCGGTCACGGCGGAGACCGAGGTGCGAGGTGGCAGTCCCCTGCCTCCAGAAGTGGGCGCAACCCCGTTCGCGGCGCTCCTTGCTCGCCTGATCGCGTCGGCACCCGCGTCAGTGTCGGTGTCGGGGCTGTCACCCTCGCCGCCGTGGACGGCGTGGGATCATCCCGGGCGGCAGCTGTGGCCCGATCTCGACGAGCACGGGCAGGACCTCAATCTCGTCGGCGGGCCTGAGTGGGTCGAGGAAGCTGCTCGTCGCGTGAGGGAACGGCTCACCTCCACGCCGCGACCAGTGTGCATCGGTCACGGTGACTGGGCCTCGCAAAACCTTCGATGGACCGGCCACGAACCTCTGGCGGTGCACGACTGGGACAGCGTCATGGCACAGCCCGAGGCGGCGATCGTGGGACTAGCGGCAGCCATGTGGCCCAGCGAGGAGGGATCGGACACGACCGCCTCGATTGCCCAGACGGCCGACTTCATCGCCAGTTACCAACTCCAGGTTGGCCAGGAGTGGGACCGGGAGGAGATTCGAGATGCCTGGGCAGCGGGTCTCTGGGATCGGCTCGTGTACGTCAAGCAGGAGGCGGCAGAGGGCGGCGGGAGTGAGCAGCTGCACCGCCTGTCCACCGAGATCGATGAACGGCTTGACCGCGCTGCCCTCGGATAGCCGCTCATCAGAGCGAACACTCAGGGTGAACGTCTCGGCGACGTGCGGACGGGAAGCTGGCCCCTGATAATGGGCGCCGTGGAAATGATGGACTTCGTGTTCGAGGGTCCCGTCGTCGAGTGGCGCGGCCCTGCGCCCTTCTACTTCGTTGCCCTGTCCGAGGAGGACAGCGCCGACATCAAGTTCGCCGCGAAGGGAGTGGAGTACTGGGGCCAAGTGCCCGTGATGGTGCGCATCGAGGACATCAAGTTCTCCACCGCGTTGTTCCCCCGGGACGGTCGCTACCTCCTGCCATTGAAAGCGGCTGTCCGAAAGTCCGCACGGATCGCCATTGATCAGGTCGTGGCAGGGGAACTGAGTCTCGGACGCCCTCGCAGCAGGTAGGTGGGCAGGTGCAGACTGGGCATCGCAGAGCGGAGGGGAGTCCCACGTGCCTGAGCTTGTCGTCGACTTCATCACGTCGTTGGACGGGTATGCCTCCGCCGAGGGCTGGCCTGGCTGGTGGGGCCTGGAGGGGCCGGAGTACCTCGCCTGGCTGGGCGAGAGCCCCGAGGGGGACTATCTGGTCCTGATGGGCGCGACCACGTACCGGCTCATGTACGGCTTCACGAAGCTCGGCGAACCGGGGACGGATGTGCTGACCGGCATGTCCAAGGTCGTCTTCTCCAACACGCTGACCGAACCGTTGCAGTGGGAGAACTCGACCTTGGTCGCTGGGGACGCCGCTGAGGCTGTGCGCAGGATGAAGGAGACCGGCGACAGGTCCATGCGCACCATCGGCAGTCTTTCGTTGTGCCGGTCGCTGTTGGTAGCCGGCCTCGTCGATCGGTTCCGGGTGGTGATGTTCCCCGTGATCACCGGTACGACGGGTCGTGAGCGGATCTACGATGGCTACCCCGACGTCGCCCTGGACATGACGGACAGCCGCACCTTCGACGGCCAGATCCAATTGGTCGAGTACGTGCCGAGGGTGCTGGACGGCCCGCCCGGCAGGTCCTGAAGGCGGAGGAGGATCGGGCCGAGGTCAGCTCTTGCTCAGCTCCTCGGCGAGCATCACGATGATGCCGCTGGGGCCGCGGACGTAGGTGAGCTTGTACACGTCCTCGTAGGTGGCTACGCCGCGCAGCGGGTGGCATCCGTGCGTCGCGGCGATCTCGAGGGCCTCGTCGATGTCGTCGACGGAGAAGGCCACGCGGTGCATGCCGATCTCGTTAGGGCGGGTGGGCTGCGTCTCGATCGCTTCGGGGTGGATGTACTCGAAGAGCTCGAGGCGACCGTTGCCGTCTGGGGTCTGGAGCATGGCGATGTTGGCGTGGTTGCCGTCGAGGCCGACCGCGGTGTCGGTCCATTCCCCACTGACCGTGTCACGGCCGAGCACGGTGAGCCCGAGGTCGGTGAAGAAGGCGATTGTCGCTTCGAGGTCGCGGACGGCGATCCCGACGTTCTCCAGTTTGATAGGCATGCGTTGCACCCTTCGGCTTTGATTGCAGGCAGCGTCGCGAATGTCCAACCCTCCCGATCAGCCCTGCTCCAGCCGACGGACCGGGCGGGGCGGATCCAGCTGCGGTTCGATGACCTCCGGACGGAACCCGCGGCCGACGAGGCGCGCCGTCACCCGCCTCAGGACGGGAAGCGCGATGGCCACGACGGCCCGTTGCCACCAGGGCATCGGGTTCGCCAGGAAGCCGCCGCCCCCGGGCTTGGCGATCATCGCGTGGAGGCGCAGTTGGAGGGGTTGCATTCGGCTCACCGGTGGAAGGCGGCGCTCTTGCACACGGTGAAGGTCTGCGGTGTCGAGGATGCCGCTGCGGAGCCGGTCGACCAACAGGTTCGCGGTCGCGACGGCGTCCTGGATCGCATAGTTCACTCCCACGCCGAACGCCGGTGACATGGCATGGGCCGCGTCGCCGATGCACAGCAGCCCGGGCTGCCACCAGCGGCTGAGCCGGTTCACCTGCACCGTCAGGAGCTTCACCCGAGTCCACTCCGTGATCGAACCGACCACCTCGGCCAGGAACGGGGCCACGCGCACGATGCGGGCGCGGAGTTCCTCGATCCCCGCCTCCTGTATCGCGGGATAGCCGCCCTTCGGGATCAGCAGCCCGGCCTGGTAGTACTCCTCTCGGGGGATCGTGATCACCATCGTCTCGGCGTCGAGGTAGGCGAGCGTGTCGGGCGGGTTGACCGCCGTTCTCGGCAGACGGAACCACAACACGTCCACAGCGACGCCATAGTCCCTCGGTACCAGGCCGGCCGCGCGCCGAACGGTCGAGTCGCGACCGTCGGCCGCCACGGTGAGGAGAGCGTCCACCTCGACGGTCCCGGCCTCCGTCTCGACCGTGACTCCGCGGACCGCGCCGTCTTTGCGCAGGACGCCGGTCACCTCGGCGCCCATCATGAGCTGGAACGCCGGGTACCGAGCGCCCTCCTCGGCAAGAAGGGAGAGGAAGTCCCACTGGGGCATGAGCGCGATGCTCCGGTTCTTGCCGTGCAGGTGGGAGAAGTCCACCGGGGTCAGGCGGTTCCCGTTGACGACGACGTCGAGCGTCCGGATCGCGCTCTGACGGATCGCGTCGAACCGCTCCCGCAGACCGAGCTGATCGATGAGGTCGATGGTCGAGGGGTGGATCGTGTCCCCCCGAAAGTCCCGGAAGAAGTCGGAGTGCTTCTCCACGACGATGACGGGGATCCCTGCCCTTGCCAGGAGCAGCCCGAGCATGACGCCGGCGGGCCCGCCGCCGGCGATGCAGCACGTGGTCGCGCGTCGTGAATCAGGCATCGCGCCCGTGTCCGGATCTCACGCCAGCCCCGCGTCGTGGGCCAGGATCGCCGCCTGCACCCGGTCGCGCAGACCCAGCTTCAACAGGATGCGGGCGACGTGCGTCTTGACCGTCGTCTCGCCGATGAACAGCTCCGCGGCGATCTCGGCGTTGGACTGGCCGCGACCTAGTAGCCGGAGCACGTCGACCTCTCGCGCGGTCAGCCTGTCCAGGTCGACGGTGGTGAGCCTTGCCCCGGTTTCGGTGAACCGGTCGACCAGCCTGCGGGTAAGCGCCGGAGCCAGCAGCGCGTCGGCGCCGCGGGCCACCTGTCGGACTGCGGTGACGATGTCCTCGGCCGGCATGTCCTTGAGCAGGAAGCCGGAGGCCCCGGCGCGCATCGCGCGGTAGACGTACTCGTCGAGGTCGAACGTGGTCAGGACGAGCACCTTGGCACTCGATCCGGCCGAGGCCAGCCGCCGCGTCGCCTCGATGCCGTCGAGCTCCGGCATCCGGATGTCCATCAGGACCACGTCCGGCGCAAGCTCGTGGGCGCGCGCGATCGCACCCTTGCCGGTGCTCGCCTCGCCGACGACGCGGATGTCGGGCTCCGCGTCGAGCATCATCCGCAGGCCCTCGCGCACGAGGTCCTGGTCGTCGGCGATCACCACCTCGATCACGTCGCGCCTCCGCGGGACAGCTCGGCATGGACGGAGAAGCCCCCGCCTGCACGCGGCCCGACGCGGAGGTCGCCGCCGAACAGCGCGACGCGTTCGCGCATGCCAACGAGTCCGTGCCCGCCGCTGTCGCGATCGGCCGTGCCG
>DASTWW010000061.1:0-6790 GCA_035765755.1 Nocardioidaceae bacterium | reverse complement strand
CAGCTGGATCCTCGAGCTCGACCGTGGCAAGACCCACCCGTACGAGGGCAACTACTCGACGTACCTGGAGACCAAGCGGGAGCGTCTGAAGGTCGAGGGCGCCAAGGACGCCAAGCGCGCCAAGATGCTCGAGCGCGAGCTCGAGTGGGTGCGCTCGAACCCGAAGGCCCGGCAGGCCAAGAGCAAGTCGCGGCTGGCCCGCTACGAGGAGCTCGCGGCCGAGGCCGAGCGGATGCGCAAGATCGACGTCTCCGAGATCAACATCCCCGCCGGTCCGCGGCTCGGCGACGTCGTCCTCGAGGCCGACGCCCTGCGGAAGGGCTTCGGCGACCGGGTGCTGATGCACGACCTGTCGTTCAAGCTGCCGCGCGCCGGGATCGTCGGCGTGATCGGGCCCAACGGGGTCGGCAAGACCACGCTGTTCCGGATGATCGTGGGGGAGGAGCAGCCGGACAGCGGCGAGCTGAAGGTCGGCCAGACGGTCAAGATCTCCTACGTCGACCAGAGCCGGGGCGGCCTCGACCCGAACAAGAACGTCTGGGAGGTCGTGTCCGACGGGCTGGACCACATCAAGGTCGCCAACTTCGAGATGCCGTCCCGGGCCTACGTCGCGTCGTTCGGGTTCAAGGGCCCGGACCAGCAGAAGCGTGCCGGGGTGCTGTCCGGCGGGGAGCGCAACCGGCTGAACCTGGCGCTGACCCTGAAGATGGGCGGCAACCTGCTGCTGCTCGACGAGCCCACGAACGACCTGGACGTGGAGACGCTGCAGTCGCTGGAGGACGCGTTGCTCGACTTCCCCGGTTGCGCCGTCGTCACCTCCCACGACCGCTGGTTCTTGGACCGGGTCGCCACCCACATCCTCGCGTGGGAAGGTGACGACGAGGACGAGGCGAAGTGGTTCTGGTTCGAGGGCAACTTCGCCGCCTACGAGGCGAACAAGGTCGAGCGGCTCGGCGCGGACGCGGCCCGGCCGCACCGCGTCACGCACCGCAAGCTCACCCGCCCCTGACCCGACATCGGCGAACAGCTGGGGAGCGGGGTCACCGGGCGCAGTCGATGCAGCGCCTCGCGGTCGGTCGGGCGTCCAGGCGACCGGGTGCGATCGGCTGGCCGCACGTATCGCAGATCCCGTAGCTGCCGTCGGCCAGCCGGGCACGGGCTGCCTCGACCTCGCGCAGATGGGTGCGCGTCTGCGCGATGAGGGCGCCCAGCTGGGAGCGCTCGAAGGCGATCGTGGACCCCTCCGGGTCGTGCTCGTCATCGGCGTTCGAGGACTCCGAGGCGGCCACCACCCCGTCGTACTCCCTGGTCAGCGCGACCAGCCGTTCCTGGGCGGCGCGGTGCTCCTCGGCGAGCCGCTCGGCGGCCTGCTCAGTCACGGGTCACCGGATGTCCACGGCGGGATTCTCGACGAGCTGGTCGCTGACCGCGTCGAAGACCCGGCCCACGGCGGCGAAGTCGTTGTCGTCCGCGAGGTCGAGGAGGTACTCGCGCACCCCACGCACGTGGTCGGGTGCCGCCCGCTCGATCGCGGCCCTCCCCGCCTCGGTGAGGCAGGCCTCCACCCCGCGCCGGTCGGAGGCGCAGGAGGACCGGCTCACCAGCCCGGCCCGTTCCAGCCGGGAGATGGTGTGCGTGACCCGGCTCCGGGAGTGGCTGACCGAGTCGGCGAGCATGGCCATCCGCATCCGGTGGTCCTCGGCCTCGGAGAGCCGGACCAGGATCTCGTACTCCGGCAGGGACAGGTCGTGCTTGTCCCGCAGGTCACGGTCCAGCCGGTCCATCAGCAACGTGGTGCCCACCAGGTAGGCGCGCCAGGCGTGCTGCTCGGACCGGTTCAGCCACCGCGGGGTTCGCTCGCTCATGGGAACAATCCTACCGGGGTCGTGGTTGAAGATTCAACGAAAGGCTGCTACGGTGGTAGCAACAGTTGAAGAGACAACTATTAGGCTTCGGAGGAACAGCGCATGAGCATCGACGTACAGACCACAGGCATCCCGACCGGCACCTGGACCATCGACCCGGCCCACTCGGAGGTCGGCTTCGTGGCTCGCCACCTGATGACCAAGGTGCGCGGCGTCTTCGAGTCGTTCGAAGGCACGATCGTGACCGGCCCCAACCAGTCGGCCACCGCGACGATCGACCCCAACTCGATCAACACCCGCAACGCCGACCGGGACGCCCACCTGCGGTCGAAGGACTTCTTCGACGTCGAGAACAGCGGCCCGATCACCTTCGCCTCGACCAAGGTCGAGGAAGGCGGCAACGGCCTCCTGCTCACCGGTGACCTGACCATCAAGGGCGTGACCAAGCCGGTCACCCTGGACGTCGAGGTGCTGGGCACCGACACCGACCCGTGGGGCGGCACCCGCATCGGCTTCGAGGGCTCGGTCACCGTCGCCCGCAAGGAGTGGGGCATCGACTGGAACGCGCCGCTCGACGGTGGCCGCTTCCTGGTCGGTGAGAAGGTCGAGCTGCACGTGGCGGTGCAGGCCGTCCTCCAGCAGGACCAGTGAACGCCTGAACCCGGACGCCTGAGTCGGCGGAGAGCTCCCCGAGAGCCCTCCGCCGACTGGCGTCTCAGGGGTACGGCGGAGGGTCAGCCCATCCGTTCCAGGACGATCGCCATGCCCTGGCCCCCGCCGACGCACATGGTGACCAGCCCGGTCTGCTTGTCGTGCCACTTCAGCGAGTTGAGCATGGTGGCCTGCAACCGGGCACCGGTCATCCCGAACGGGTGGCCGACGGCGATCGCACCGCCGTTCACGTTCAGCCGGTCCAGGTCGATGCCGAGATCCTGGTACGACGGGACCACCTGCGCGGCGAACGCCTCGTTGATCTCTACGAGGTCGATGTCGCCGATCGACATGCCCGCCCGCTTCAGCGCCTGGTTGGTGGCCTCGACCGGACCGAGCCCCATGATTTCCGGGGACAGCGCGGTCACCCCGGTGGACACGATCCGGGCCAGCGGGGTCAGCCCGAGCTCGGCGGCCTTGGTGTCCGACATCACCACCACCGCCGCCGCGCCGTCGTTGAGCGCGCAGCAGTTGCCGGCCGTCACCACGCCGTCGGGCCGGAAGACCGGCTTCAGCTCGGAGACGCCCTCCAGCGTCACGCCCGGCCGGGGGCCGTCGTCCTTGCTCACCACGGTGCCGTCCGGTGTGGTCACCGGGGTGATCTCGTTGGCCCAGAACCCGTCGGCGATCGCCTTCTCGGCGAGGTTCTGGCTGCGCACCCCGAACTCGTCGAGCTGCTCGCGGGTCAGCCCGCGCAGCCGGGCCACGTTCTCCGCGGTCTGGCCCATCGCGATGTAGGCGTCCGGGACGTTGCCGTCCTCGCGCGGGTCGTGCCAGCCGGCACCGCCCTGGGCGGTCTCCTGGGTGCGCTCCATCGCGTCGGCGAACACCGGGTTCTTGGTGTCCGGCCAGGTGTCGGAGTTCCCCTTGGCGTAGCGGGACACGGTCTCCACGCCCGCCGACACGAACACGTCGCCCTCGCCGGCCTTGATCGCGTGGAAGGCCATCCGGGTCGTCTGCACCGACGAGGAGCAGTAGCGGGTGATCGTCGCGCCCGGGAGGTGGTCGTAGCCGAGCAGTACCGCCACGATGCGGGCCATGTTGAAGCCGCCCTCGCCGCCGGGGAGCCCGCAGCCGAGGTACAGGTCGTCGATGTCGCGTGGGTCGAGCGCCGGCACCTTGTCCAGCGCGGCGCGCACCATCGTCGCGGCCAGGTCGTCGGGGCGCATCTGGGTCAGGGAGCCCTTGTTGGCGCGGCCGATGGGGGAGCGGGCCGCGGAAACGATGACTGCCTCGGGCACGAGCTGCCTCCTGTGGGGTCGGGGGTACCTCGCCAGCCTAGGCCCCGATCCGCGAGGATGACCCGGTGGCTCGACACATCTACCACTGCCCGCTGCGGTGGGCCGACATCGACCAGCTCGGCCACGTCAACAACGTGGTGTACGTCGACTACCTCCAGGAGGCGCGCGTCGACATGCTGTCGGTGCACGCCCCGGCCAGCGGCGGCGAGCAGCTCGCCGAGGGCGTGGTGGTGGTCCGCCACGACGTGGAGTACGTCGCCCCGCTGCAGTTCCGCTTCGAACCGGTGCGCATCGAGACCTGGGCCACCCAGATCCGGGCCGCCAGCTTCACCCTCGGCTACGAGGTGCTCGACCTCGACCCGGACGGCGGACGGCGGGTGTACTGCCGGGCGTCCACGGTGCTGACCCCGTTCGTGTTCGCCGAGGAGCGGCCCCGTCGCATCCGGCCGGAGGAGCGGGCGGTGCTCGAGCGGTTCCTGGAGCCGGCCGAGCAGACTACGGGGGAGCAGACTACGGGGGAGCAGACTACGGGGGAGCAGACCACGGGGGAGCAGACCCGGTGAGCCGGCACCACTACGAGCTGCACGTGCGGTTCTCCGACGTCGACATCTACCGGCACGTGAACAACGTGAAGTACTTCGAGTACTACCAGGAGGCCCGGCTGGCCTTCCTCGGCTCGCTCGGCCGGCTCGACGGCGGCGGGTCGGACTTCTCGGTGGTGGTGGCCCGGATCGGCGTCGAGTACCGGAAGCCGATCCTGTTCCGGCCGGAGCCCTACGTCGTCCAGACCTGGGTCAAGCGCATCGGCACCTCGTCGTACACCCTCGGCTCGGAGATCAAGGACGGCGAGACCGTGCTGTCCTCGGCGGAGGTGGTGGCGGTGCGCTTCGACCGGGAGCGGCAGCGGGCGCGGCCGCTCACCGAGGAGGAGCGGGCGCTGCTGCTCACCGCGGCCGAGTGAGCCCGACGGCTCAGCCCTCCTCGAAGCTGTTCACCATGAACTGCGCGGCGTGCGTGACGTAGTCCCAGAACTGCGCGTCCTGCTCCGGTGTGAGGTTCGCCGCGTCGAGGCCGGTGCGAAAGCAGCGCAGCCAGTGGTCGCGGGCGGTGGGCGTGACGTTGAACGGGGCGTGCCGCATCCGCAGCCGCGGGTGGCCGCGCCGTTCGGAGTACGTCGTCGGGCCTCCCCAGTACTGGACCAGGAACATCGTGAACCGCTCCGCGGCCGGCCGGAGGTCCTGTTCGGGGTACATCGGGCGGAGCACCTCGTCGACGGCGACCTCCTCGTAGAAGCGGTCCACGATCTTGGCGAAGGTCGGGTAGCCGCCGATCTCGTCGTAGAACGTGCTGCCGGTCTGCTGGTCGGTGCTCACTTGCCTATTGTCCCCGATCGGACAAGAGTCGAGGGCAGGGCCCGGCTGCCCGGGCCCGGCGGAACACCCTCGATCAGCAAGGAGACCTAGATGGCAACCAGCCGCACCGCGAAGGCCCACTGGGAAGGCACGCTGCAGGAAGGCGCCGGAACTGTGGCCCTCGAGAGCTCCGGGCTCGGCACGTACGACGTGTCGTGGCCGGCGCGCACCGAGCAGCCCAACGGCAAGACGAGCCCGGAGGAGCTGATCGCGGCCGCGCACAGCGCCTGCTACTCGATGGCGCTCTCGAACGTGCTCGGCGGTGCGGGCCATCCGCCGCAGTCCCTCGAGACCTCGGCGGAGGTCACCTTCGACCCGCCGACGATCTCCGGGGTGCACCTGACCGTGGTCGGCCACGTCGAGGGCGTCGACGCCGAGGAGTTCGCCAAGGCTGCTGAGGACGCCAAGCAGAACTGCCCGGTGTCCAAGGCGCTCACCGGGACGACGATCACCCTGGACGCCACGCTCGCCTGACGGTGACAAGGCGGGGGTACGGCGAGGGGGCTGCGATGACACGACGAGCCGGGGTCCTGGCTGTTGTCCTGGTCACGGTCGTGCCGTTCACCCTCGCCGTGCCCGCCTCGGCGACCACCCGCTCCCCAACGGTGGTGAAGCGACTGGTGATCGGCCACTCCGTGGAGGGCCGGCCCATCCGGGCGGTCGAGAAGGGGAACCCGGACGCGCCGCGCACGGTGGTCGTCGTCGGGCAGATGCACGGGGACGAGCGAGCCGGGGTGCGCACCGCGCGGTTCATCATCCGGCACGTGCGGGTGTCCTCCGACACCAACCTGTGGGTGGTGCCCACCATGAACCCGGACGGCCTGGCGCACCACACTCGCCAGAACGCCCGCGGCGTCGACCTGAACCGCAACTGGCCGATGAACTGGCGGCCCGGCCCCCGCGGGATCACCTACCCCGGCCGGCGCGCCGCCTCCGAGCCGGAGACGCGCGCGATGCTGCGGTTCCTGGCGAAGGTGCAGCCGAGGTTCCTCACCTCGATCCACCAGCCGTTCGGCGAGGTGGGCAAGGACAAGGACAAGCCGATCGGTTTCCAGCGGCGGCTGGCCCGGAACCTGCGCCTGCCGCTGCGCAGGATCGACATCGGCGGGCCGACCGTGATCTCCCACGAGCCGGGCCTCCAGCCCGGCGGCGCCGACAACGCGCCCACGCTCACCGGCTGGTACAACGCCCACTACCCGGGGACCGCGATCACCGTGGAGTTCACCCGCAACCCCGGGCAGCGCTACGTCACGGTCGTCGCCGGACGCGGCATCGTCCGCGCGTCGTGGGCCGACCGCTGACCCAGCGCTACTCGGTCACCCCGACGTGGTCCTTGGCGTCCACGCCGGTCCCGTTCCCGTTCGCCGACGGCGCCTCGCGGTGCCAGACGATCCGTGGCGGCCGGGCGATCTCCATGCCTTCCATGTCGAACCGGGCCTTGATCCGCTCACGCATCTCACGGGCCACCGCCCACTGCTCGAGCGGTGCGGTCTTCATCACCACGCGCACGAGGATCGAGTCCGGGGTGATGTCCTGGACGCCCCAGACCTCGGGCTGCTCG
>DASTWW010000060.1:0-4789 GCA_035765755.1 Nocardioidaceae bacterium | reverse complement strand
TGTTGCCGCGGTTGATGGCGTACGACAGCGCCTGCCGGACCTGCACCTTGGCCAGGGCGCCGCCGTTGTTGGGTGAGGCCAGGTTGAACACCAGGTAGGGGTTCGTGGAGGCCGACGGCCCGAGGTTGAGGTTCGGGTCCTTCTTCGCGATGAGGCCGGGCAGCTGCGAGGCGGGCGGGAAGTTGTCGAACTCCATGTCCGCGCTGGGCGAGCCGGTCTGGAGCTGCTGCTGCGTCGAGTCCTGGGTCACCGTCTCGTTGACGACGATCTTGTCGACGTACGCCTTGCGGACCGGGTCGCTCGAGGCGGTCCAGGCCGGGTTGCGCGTGTAGACGATCTGCTTGGTCGGGTTGTAGCTCTCGACCTGGTACGGGCCGTCGGAGATCTGGTTCTTGGCCAGGTCCAGGCTGCCCGGGAGGTACTTGTTGACCTCTTCAGGGGCCGGCGAGAAGGCCGGCATCGTGAGCATGTCCACGAAGTACGTCGCCGGCTGGGTCAGCTTGAACACGACCGTCTTGTCGTCCTTGGCCTGGACACCGGAGATGCTGTGGGAGTCCATGTACTTCGCCAGCGCCGACGCGGTCTTGCCCGCCTTGGCGAACCCGTCGCAGAACTTCTGGTACCCCTGGATCAGGGTGGCGAAGTCCGGGATGCCACCGAACGGCTTGATCGGGTTGCAGGTGCGCATCACGCCGCGCACCTCGTCCTGGGCGGTGACCGGACGCGCCGGGTTGGTGTTCCACTTCACGCCGTCGCGGATGTGGATCGTGTAGGTCTTGCCGTCCTTGCTGACCCCGCCGTTGGACACGGTCGGAATCTCGGTGGCGATGTCCGGCACGGCCGTGGTGGTCCGGTTCGGGTCAGCCGGGTAGGTGAACAGCTGCCGGCTCCACATGCGCAGACCCAGGTAGCCGATCGAGTAGTAGCTGATGTTCGGGTCCATGAAGTCCACGTCGCCCGCACCGAGCATGTTGAGCGTTCCACCGCGGACCGGCTGGCCGGTCGATTCGGTGCTGTTGCCGCTGCCTGGGTTGGTGCTCCCGCCCCCGCCGCCCGAGCAGGCAGCGGCGGTCATGGCCAGAGTGCAGACGGCGACGACACCGGTGATCCGGCGCTTCGTCCCTGACATTGCATCCTTCCTTTCCCGTTGTGAAGCTCGGCGTGTGCGCGCACGACGGGATCTCCGCCCCGGGCCACGCCTGAACGAAACCTAAGGAACGTCCGAACTTCGAGACAACGGGCGAGGCCGGACTGTCATACAGTTGTCGCACAACCGTCACATACCTCGCGGCGCCCGAGTCGCGGTGGAATAGGGTGTGGACGCGGTGGAGCGCCATACTTGGGTGGTGTCCCGTACCGTGCTGCTCGTCGAGGACGACGACCGCGTTCGTCGTGCGCTGCGCCTTGCCCTCGAGGACGAGGGCTTCGCCGTCGACGAGGCCGCCACGGGCGAGGACGGGTTGCAGCGGGTCACCGCGTCGCAGCCCGACGTCGTGCTCCTCGACGTGATGCTGCCCGACACCGACGGGTTCTCGGTGTGCCGGCAGCTGCGCCGCATCAGCGACGTTCCGGTGATCATGGTGACGGCGCGGACCGACAGCCACGACGTGGTCGCCGGGCTGGAGGCGGGGGCCGACGACTACGTGACCAAGCCGCTGGTCGCCAAGGAGCTGTCGGCCCGGATCCGGGCGCTGCTGCGCCGTGCGGCCACCGCAGGTGAGAACGGCCACCCGCATCGGCGGATCGCCGCCGGCGAGCTGGTCATCGAGCCGGACGAGGGCCTGGTCACGCGGGACGGGGAGCCGTTGGCGCTGACCCGCACCGAGTTCCGGCTGCTGGTCGAACTGGCCACCGCCGAGGGCCGGGTCCGCAGCCGCGAGCAGCTTCTGGACACCGTGTGGGGGTACGGCTATTTCGGGGACAGCCGGATCGTCGATGTGCACGTCGCCCGGCTCCGGGCCAAGGTCGAGCGGGACCCGGCTCACCCCAGGCACGTGATCACCGCGCGCGGGCTGGGCTACCGGTTGGCGGTATGAAGACCCGGCGCGTCCGCGAGCACGCCCGTCGCGGGCTGTGGCGGCACCTACGGGTCGGCCTGCGCGACCGGGTCATCCTGCTCTTCGGGCTGCTCGGCCTGGTGCTGACCGCGGCGCTGGCCCTCACCGTGTGGCTGCTGGTCTCGCGGTACCTCGTCAACCAGCGGATGAACACCGTGGTCGACGAGGCGAGGTTCAACGCCGTCTCGGTGCAGTCCGGGCTTGGCCAGTACGGCCTGAGCGTGCCGGAGGTGATGGACCGGCTGGCCACCAGCAGATCGTCGTTCGCGCTGCTGAACACCGACGGAGAGTGGTACGCCTCGGCTCCTCGTCAGGGTCCGCGGTCGCTGCCCTCCGACCTCGTCAAGCTGGTGCACTCCGGCGTGCCCGCGACCCAGCGGGTCGACGTGGAGGGACAGCTGCTGATCGCCGTGGGCCTGCCGCTGGATCGCAGCGGCGACGCGTACTTCGAGCTGTTCCAGCTCGACGACCTCAACCGGGCGCTGTCCATCCTCTCCCTGACCCTGGTGGGTGCGGCACTGGCGGTGTCAGTGGTGGCGATGGCCTTCGGGAGGGTGGTCACCCGGCTCGCGCTGCGACCGCTGGCCGAGCTGACCTCCGTGGCTTCGGCTGTTGCGCGCGGCGACCTCGGCGCCCGGCTGCACGGCGAGGACGACCCGGATCTCGGCGGTCTGGCCCGGTCGTTCAACCACACCGCGGACCTGCTGCAGCGCCGCGTCGCGGCCGACATCCGGTTCGCCGGTGACGTCAGTCACGAGCTGCGCACCCCGCTGACCACGATGCTGAACTCCCTCGAGCTGGTGCAGCACCGGCGCGAGGAGCTCCCTGGGTCGGTGCGTGAGCCGCTCGACCTGCTCTCGGAGGACCTGCGCCGGTTCAGCCGGCTCGTGGTGGACCTGATCGACATCTCCCGGTACGACGGGCAGCCGGCCGGCGAGCGCGAGGAGGTGCGCGTCGTCGACCTGGTGCGCGCAGCCGCGGACGCGACCGCGGGCCGCCCGGTGACCGCGGTCGACCCCGCCGCCAAGGACCTGGTGGTGCACGCTGACAAGCGCCGCCTGGAGCGGGTGGTGGCGAACCTGGTCGAGAACGCAGAGCTGCACGGCGGTGGCTGCCTGCGGGTCTGCGTGGATGCCGAGGTGGAGTCGGTGCGCATCGCGGTCGAGGACGCCGGACCCGGAGTCCCCATCGAGCAGCGGGACCGCATTTTCGAGCGCTTCGCCCGGACCGGTCCCCGCCGCGTGGGCGGGGTGGGGCTCGGGCTGGCCATCGTGGCCAGCCACGTCTCCTGGCACGGCGGCCGGATCTGGGTGGAGGATCGCGAGGGTGGCGGTGCTCGGTTCGTGGTCAGCCTGCCGGCGGAGGAGGTGTGAGGTGACCGCGCGTTTGCACAGCCGAGGGGCGCGCTGCGCCGTACTCCTCTCCGCGCTCGCGGCGGTGAGTGCAGGGTGCGCGCTCGGTCCGCAGCAGGAGCCAGTGGCGCTCTCGTCCACCCCAGGCAGCGGGCGACCGTCCCGCCAGCAGACCGGCGCGGCCTTCGTGAAGGTGTCGGAGCGGGTCTACCTCGTGCACAACGGCTTGCTGGTGCAGGTACGCCGCTCGACCCCCCTGCGCAACACCCACCTGGAGACCGTGATCGGCGCCCTGTTCGAGCCGCTTCGCTTCACCGAGCGCAACGAGGGGCTCCGCACCGCGCTGCCGAGGGTCGACAAGCCGGTGGCGGTCCACGTGCGCGACCACCTGGCGTCGCTGCAGCTGCCGCCGGGCTTCGACGCTCTGGCGGTTTCCGAGCAGATCCTCGCGGTCGGGCAGCTCGTGTTCACCATCAGTGCGAACAGCGCCGCGTTCCGCGTCGAGTTCACCGACGGGAAGAAGGAGATCCCGGTCCCCGACGGCAGCGGCCGCCTCGTCGACCACCCGGTCACCCGCGCCGACTACGTCCGGATCGCCCCCGTCCGCCTCTAGCCTTACCGACATCGTGTCGATATCGCGACGTATACGTCGCGGTTGACGTACCAATATCGGTAAGGATCAGGCGTCGGGGGAGATCTGGGCGGTGACCTGCAGCTCCTCGGCGGAGGGGTCGGAGACGAACAGCAGGTCGCCGACCACGGTGCCGGCCGCGCGCAGGTCCTCCGCGGCGCGTTCGGCCAGTCCGACCAGCTCGACGGGCCCGGACACCCGCACCGAGGCCAGCGGGGCGCGCATCTTCACCTTGGCCTGGGACTTCGCGCCACGCATCCCGGTGAGCACCTGGCCCACCGCGGTGAGCATCGTCGGGGTGGTCGACGCGGCGGCACCAAGCTCAGTCGCCTGCGGCCAGGGCTGCCGGTGCACCGACCCGTCCTGCCACCACGACCAGACCTCCTCGGTGACGAACGGGAGGAACGGGGCGAACAGGCGCAGGAGGGTGGAGAGGGCGAGCTGCAGGGCGGCCTGGGCCGACCACGCCGCCTCGTCGCCGCGGCCGCCGTAGGCCCGGCCCTTCACCAGCTCGAGGTACTGGTCGCAGAACTCCCAGAAGAACGCCTCGGTGCGCTCCAGCGCCCGGGCGTAGTCGTAGCCCTCGAAGGCCTCGGTGGCCTCGGTGACGAGGTCGGCCAGGCGGGCGAGCATGGCCAGGTCGACCGGCTCGGTCACGTCCTCGCGGCCGCCGGCACCGGTCTCGCCGTCGCCGCCCGCGAACCCGAGGACGAACTTCGAGGCGTTGAGGATCTTGATGGCGAGCTTGC
>DASTWW010000059.1:0-16060 GCA_035765755.1 Nocardioidaceae bacterium | reverse complement strand
GCACCGGCAGCACCGGCACGGCGTACGGCCGGGTCTTCGACGTGGCGCAGCGCGCCGGCTGGCCCGAGGAGTACGGCGGGCGCGCGGTGCGCAACGCGTACTTCGACCGGTGGGCGGACCGGGTCGAGGAGCTCGGCTCCGACGACGCGGCGGCGGCCGAGCTGGCCGAGGCTCTGCGGCAGGGCGACTACGACACCGCCTACCTCTACGCCGGCCAGGGGGTCGGCTTGCTGCGCGAGGAGCGGCCGGCCGCCGACGTGCTCGCCGACTTCGCGCGGGCGGAGTCGCTGCTGCGCGGGGCGGAGTGAGCGGTCAGCCGCCCGCGACGGCCGGGATCACCGAGACCTGTGCACCGGCCTCCACCTTGGTCTCCAAGGCGTCGAGGAAGCGCACGTCGTCGTTTCCGACGTACACGTTGACGAAACGGCGCAGAGCGCCCTGGTCGTCGAGGATTCGTCCCTTGATGCCGGGGTAGCTCGCTTCCAGGTCGTCGAGGACCTGCCCGAGGGTCTCCCCTGCGGCGCCCACCTCGGACTCGCCGTCGGTGTAGGTACGCAGGATCGTGGGGATCCGGACTCGGACGGGGCCACCGGTCATGGGCACGGACTCCTTCGCTGTTGGGGCCGTCACCGGGCCAGGCCCGTCTCGGTGAAGGCGGCGTAGGTCGGTTCGATGGTAGCGGCGGGTCCCACCCTGCCCGCAACAGCGTCGAGCGTCTTGAGACCGTCGCCGGTGTTGAACACCACGGTCTCCTTGTCCGGGTCGAGCTGCCCGGTCTCGACGAGCTTCTTGCACGTGGCCACCGTGACCCCGCCGGCCGTCTCGGCGAACACGCCCTCCGTGCGAGCCAGGAGAGTGATGCCGTCGCGGATCTCCTCGTCGGTGACGTGCTCGACGGCGCCGCCGGTGCGGCGTGCGACATCGAGGACGTACGGTCCGTCGGCCGGGTTGCCGATCGCGAGCGACTTGGCGATGGTGTCCGGACGCACCGGCCGCACCACGTCGTACCCCTGCTTGAAGGCGGTGGCCACCGGCGAGCAGCCCTCGGCCTGCGCGCCGAAGATCTTGTACGGCGCGGGCTCCACGAGTCCGAGCCGGGTGAGCTCGCCGAAGCCCTTGTCCACCTTGGTGAGCTGGGACCCCGAGGCGACCGGGATGACCACCTGTTCCGGCAGCTTCCAGCCGAGCTGCTCGGCGACCTCGAAGCCGAGGGTCTTGGAGCCCTCGGAGTAGTACGGGCGGACGTTGACGTTGACGAACGCCCAGCCCTCCTGCTCGCCGGCGATCTCGCTGGCCAGTCGGTTCACGTCGTCGTAGTTTCCCTTGACGGCGATCAGCGTGCCGCCGTACACCGCGGTGGTGAGCACCTTCGGGCGCTCGAGGTCGTGCGGGATGAGCACGACGGTCTTGATGCCGGCGCGGGCGCCGGCCGCTGCCACGGCGTTGGCGAGGTTGCCGGTCGAGGGACAGGCGAACACCGTCATCCCGAGCTCGCGGGCCGCGCTGAGCGCGATGGCGACGACGCGGTCCTTGAAGGAGTGCGTGGGGTTGCCGGAGTCGTCCTTGACCCAGAGCTTCTTGATGCCGAGCTCGCGGCCGAGGTTGTGCGCACGGATCAGCCGGGTGAAGCCGGGCTCGGTGTTCGGCGACTCGGTGATGTCGCGCGGCACCGGCAGCAGGTCGCTATAGCGCCAGATGTTCTTCGGGCCCCGCTCGATCTGCTCGCGGGTGATCTTCGGGAAGTCGTAGCCGACCTGCAGCGGCCCGAAGCACTCCGGACAGGCGTAGAACGGGCCCAGCTCGGCGGTCGCGCCGCACTCGCGACAGACCAGGCCGGTGGCGTTGCCGAAGGCCCCTTCCCGAACCCTGGGCTGGTCGATCAGTGACGTGCTCAAGGAGGCCTCCTTCTCATCTTTCCCGCGCCGGCTCTCGGCGTGGGACGGACGTGGCACCGTCGGCCTGCGTGGCCGGGTTGCCGGGGCTTCGTCGGGCCGTTTCCCTCTGCCCCTCTCGATGAGCGAGTCCCACGCTACGCAACCGTCTCAAAATGCGCGCGTCGCGTCCGTCATCCGAGACAGGCCGGCCCTTCGTGATGATGGGCCCATGCAGGGGTGGCAGGCGCGGCGGGAGCTCAACCTCTGGTCCGGTCGGTCAGCCGACCGCGAAGCACGAGTGCCGACTCAACACCGCGCGCCTGACCACTCAACCCAGCGCGAGTGACCAGTCAACCGGAGGAGAGGTCGGCGGTGAGCTGGCGGAGCAGGGCGAGTACGCCGGCCGGCCCGTCGACCACGACATCGGCGAGCTGCACCAGCGCGGTCTGCTCCCCCGATCCCGAGCACACCAGTAGCCCCGGCACCCCCTCCCCGAGCAGCCCCGGCAGCCCCTCCCCGCCATGATCCGCCAGGCCGCCGTCGCGGAGGTCGGCCACCGCGCGGAACGCCTCGACGTCGCCGAGGTCGTCCCCGGCGAACACCAGCGCACCGGCGTCCAGCTCGGCGGCGATGGCGCGCACCGCGTCCCCCTTGTGCATGCCGGGCGCGCGCAGCTCGAGGACCATCCGCCCCGGCTCCAGGTGCAGTCCGTGCCGCTCGGCGGCCTCGGTGAGCACCGGCCGCAGCCGGTCGAAGGCCGCCTGGGCATCCGGCAGCCGCCGGGTGTGTACGGCGAGGGCGAGCCCCTTGTCCTCGACAAAGGCGTCGCCGGCCTCGTGGGCGGCCAGCAGGGCGGGCAGCTCGGCAGCGAGCTCGGTCAGCCCCCCGGGCGGCGGCGGGGAGGTGACCGTGCGGGAGTCGGAGTCCCAGCGCTCGTGACCGTACTGGCCGAGCACCATCAGCAGCGCGCCGGAGGGCAGCCGGTCCGCGACCCCGGAGAGACCGCCGAGCGAGACCGCCTGCGCGGCCGGCCGGCCGGTGACCACGACCACGGCGCGCACCTGCGCGGCGAGCGCGACGAGCACGTCCGGCCCGTCCGGGTGGATCGCCGCGGCCGCCGGGTCGGCCACGATCGGGGACAGCGTGCCGTCGTAGTCCAGGCCGACCACCACGCGGCCCGCGGCTGCCACCACCGCGTCGTACCTCTCCCGGGCGCGGGGACTGAGCTCCATGCCCTCACCCAACCACGTGCCCGTGCGCGCGGGCCGTCGACGCCGGCGTGCGGAGGCGGTGGTTACGAGACGTTCGCTTGGCTCGCTCCTCACCCACCGCGTCAGGAGTAGTCGGAGGTGAGGATGACGGTGAGCCGGTCGAACTTCATCGGCGAGATCGCCGGGTGCAGCCGGTGGATGCCGAGGTCCCTGGCGAGCAGCTTCGCCTCGGCATGCAGACGAGACGGGTAGTAGATGGTGCTCGCCGGGATGGTGCCGTACCAGTTGTCCGAGCCGACCACTTGCCAGCCGGCGTCCGCGATCTTCTTGGCGGTGCTGCCGGCCAGCCCGGTGATGCCGGAGTTGTTGTACACCTCGACGTAGGTGTGCCCGCGGCGCACGTCAGGGGTGCGGTGCTTCTTCTTCAGCACCGGCTTGGGCGCCACCGTGGCGGGTGCCGGCGGGGGCGAGACCGTGGCGTGCCGGGTCGGGGTGGACGCAGGGGCGGCTTCGGGACGGGCGGCGGGGGCACCTCCGGCGGTGGCCACGAAGGCGCCGCCGGCCACCAGCACGGCCGCCGCGCTGCCGAGGGCGGCCAGCGTGGGCAGCGCGATCCCCCGCTCGTCGTACCGCCGCCGAGAACGGCTCACCTAGACCTCGAAGCCGAGACGGCGAGCCGAGCGGGCGCGCTGCCGGGCGGCGCGCAGCCGACGCAGCCGGCGGACCAGCAGCGGGTCGAACGCCAGCGCCTCCGGACGGTCGATGAGCGCGTTGAGCACCTGGTAGTACCGGGTCGAGGACATGTCGAACTTGTCGCGGACCGCCTGCTCCTTCGCGCCGGCGTACTTCCACCACTGCCGCTCGAACGCGAGGATGTCGCGGTCGCGCTCGGACAGGCGTTCCGCCGGGCCCTGGTCCTGGGACCGGTCGGCGGGCTGAGCGTTCAGGGCGTTGGCGGCGTCCATCAGTCGGCTCCTGGGGGCTGGCGGTCGAGCGGTCTGCCCCATCATAGGGGAGGTAATCACAGCAATGTGATTTCACATGCGGGTCGGCCAGAAGTTTCACAATAACCAGATGACCGCGCTGCCCACGTCGCTGACCCCGCTCGAGCCGACCCCGGGCCCGGCCCGCGCCGAGCCGCTGCCGGCGGACCGGCCGGTCGGCTGGGGCATCCTGACCACCGGCAAGATCGCGAACGCGTTCGCCCAGAACCTCGCACTGCTCCCGGACGCCCGGGTCTCGGCCGTCGGGGCGCGCAGGCTGGAGTCCGCGCAGGCCTTCGCCAAGGAGTACGGCGCGCCGGCGGCCTACGGGTCCTACCAGCAGCTCGTCGAGGATCCCGCCGTCGACGTGGTGTACGTCGCATCTCCGCACGCGCTGCACCACGAGCACGTGATGCTCGCCTTCGAGGCCGGCAAGCCGGTGCTCTGCGAGAAGGCGCTGACCATCAACGCCGGACAGGCCGAGCACCTGGTCGCCGAGGCCCGGGCCCGCCGGCTGTTCTTCATGGAGGCCATGTGGATGCGCTGCAACCCGCTGATCCGGCGGCTGCAGGAGCTGCTCGCGACCGGCGAGCTCGGCACCGTCCAGCAGGTCCGCGCCGACCTCGGTTTCGTCGTGGACACACCGACCACCGACCGGCTGCTGGCCCCCGGGCTCGGCGGCGGCGCGCTTCTCGACGTCGGCATCTACCCGCTGACGTTCGCCTACCTGTTCCTCGGCGACCCGGACAGCGTGGCCGCCGCCGCGTCCCTGTCCGAGCAGGGCGTGGACCTCAACATCGCGCTCAGCCTGGCCTACCGGACCGGCGCGGTGGCCTCGCTGAGCGCGACGATGACCGCCTGGTCACCGCGCACCGCGTCGGTCGCCACCGAGGTGGGCCGGTTCGACATCCCCGCGGCGTTCCACGAGCCGACCACCGCCACCTGGACCAGCGACGGGCACACCGAGGCGATCGAGGAGGAGGTGATCGGCACCGGCCTGGCGAACGAGGCGCTGGAGGTGATCCGCTGCCTGCGGGCGGGCGAGACCGAGAGCCCGCTGGTGCCGCACGAGGAGACCCTGGCGCTGATGCGGCTGATGGACCGGATCCGTGCGGACGTCGGGGTCCGATACCCCGGCGAATGAGCCGGTTTCACGTCCCCTATTAGGGTCTGAGGTGTGAGCCGTCCACGTACCCCGGAGCACCAAGCCGAGCTGGTCATCGTCGCCAACCGGCTGCCAGTGGACCGGGTGATCAACGAGGACGGGTCCGAGGAGTGGCGCCGCTCCCCCGGCGGCCTGGTCACCGCCATCGAGCCGGTGATGCGCCGCCACAACGGCGCCTGGGTCGGCTGGCCCGGCGGCCCGGACGCGGACCCGGTCCCGTTCGTCGAGGACGAGATGTTCCTGGTGCCGATCTCGCTCAGCGAGGAGGACATCCGCGACTTCTACGAGGGCTTCTCCAACGGCACGCTGTGGCCGCTGTACCACGACGTGGTCGCCAAGCCGGAGTTTCACCGCGAGTGGTGGGAGTCCTACGTGCGCGTGAACCGCCGGTTCGCCGAGCGGGCCGCCGCGGTGTCCGCCGAGCACGCCATGGTCTGGGTGCACGACTACCAGATGCAGCTGGTCCCCGCGATGCTGCGCGAGCTGCGCCCGGACCTGCGCATCGGCTTCTTCCTGCACATCCCGTTCCCGCCCGCCGAGCTGTTCCAGCAGCTGCCGTGGCGGCGCCAGCTGCTCGAGGGACTGCTCGGCGCGGACGTGGTCGGCTTCCAGCGCCCGGGCGCGGCGGCCAACTTCGTGCGGCTGGTCCGCCAGCGGGTCGGCCACAAGACGCACCGGGACACCGTGTACCTGCCCGACGGCCGCACCGTGACGGCCGGCTCGTTCCCGATCTCCATTGACGTCAAGGGCCTGGAAGAGATCGCCCGCAGCGAGTCGGTGCAGCAGCGCGCCAAGGAGATCCGCGAGCAGCTCGGCGACCCCAAGCACGTGCTGCTCGGCGTGGACCGGCTCGACTACACCAAGGGCATCTACGCGCGGCTGCGCGCCTACGCCGAGCTGCTCGACGAGGGCAAGATCGACGGCAAGAGCGCCGTGTTCGTCCAAGTGGCAACACCGTCCCGGGAGCGCGTCGAGCAGTACCGGCTGCTCCGCGACGACATCGACCGGCTGGTCGGCCGGATCAACGGCGACCTGGGCCGGATCGGCCGGCCGGCGATCTCCTACCTGCACTCGTCCTTCCCGCGGGAGGAGATGGCGGCGATGTTCCGGGCCGCCGACGTCATGGTGGTCACGCCGCTGCGCGACGGCATGAACCTGGTCGCCAAGGAGTACGTCGCCTGCCGGTACGACGAGGAGGGGGCCCTGGTGCTCTCGGAGTTCGCCGGAGCGGCCGACGAGCTCAAGCAGGCCTACCTGGTCAACCCCTACGACATCAACGGGATGAAGGACTCGATCCTCGCCGCCCTGCGCTCCAGCCCGAGAGAGCGGACCCGCCGGATGCGGTCGATGCGCAAGACCGTCGTCGAGCACGACGTGAACCACTGGGCGTCGAAGTTCCTGACCGAGCTGGGGCGCACCAAGCCGATGCACCGCAAGCACGTGCGGCCGGCCAGCCGCAGCTGAACTAGTCTTCGGCCATGACCTCGGCGACCACGATCGCCCCGTCGCCGGACTGGCGGCTGGCCGTCGTCCTCGTGGTGCTGCTCGGCGTGGCCGTCGCCGCGTCGTACGTGGGAAGGCTCGGCGTCGCCCGCAACCACCTCACCGCCTTCGTGCGTGCCTGCGTGCAGCTGGCGGCCGTGTCGCTGGTGATCGCCGCCGCGCTCGGCTCGGTGTGGTGGTCGATGGCGTTCGCGCTGCTGATGTTCGTGGTGGCCACCGGCACGTCGGCGCGCCGGATCCGCGTCCCCCTGGCGCAGGTTCCGTGGGTGGGGCTGGCTATCGCGTCGGGCGCCGTACCCGTCCTCGTCCTGATCCTCGGCTCCGGCGTGATCCCGTTCAACGGCGCCGGCATCGTGCCGATCGCGGGCATCGTCATCGGGAACACCATGGTGGCGGCCACGCTGACCGGGCGGCGGGCTTACGACGAGATCACCGCGAACTTCGGATCGTACGAAGCCGCGCTCGCCCTCGGGCTGCTCAGCGCGGACGCGGCCTACGAGGTGATCCAGCCGACCGCCAAGGAGGCGCTCACCCCCGGCCTCGACCAGACCCGGACCGTCGGGCTGGTCACCCTGCCGGGCGCGTTCATCGGTGTGCTGCTCGGCGGCGGCACCCCGTTGCAGGCCGGGTCCGCCCAGGTGCTGGTGCTGATCGGGCTGATGGCCGGTCAGGCGATCACCGCTGCCGTGCTGCTCCGGTTGATCGCCGCCGCCCGCGTCGTACGCCAGGACCTCGTCGGCGCCTACCCCCGCTGACCTCCGAGCGCGTACGACGCGCGAGGCCGGTGCGGCAGGTCAGCGGGGTGGTCCGGCATCCTCGGCACCAGGTGCAGGTGCAGGTGCGCGAACCCCTCGGCCTCGGAGAACTGCATGAGGTAGGTCTTCATGCATCCGGTGACCGCCTCCAGGGCGATGCCGAGCCGGCGTACCAGCCCGCCGAGCTCGTCGGCCGCCTCCGGCGTCAGGTCCGTGAACGAGGCGATGTGCCGGGTGGGCAGCAGCACCAGCCACCCGGGAAGCGTGCTGTTGAACGCGTGCACGACCCGCCAGTGGTCGGTGTGCACCACGTCCTCGCGCGGAGGCCGCAGGTCCGCCGCCTGCTGGTCGCAGATGTAGCAACCGGGCACGAGGTCGTTCACGTCCGGCACTCTAGGCCCCCGTGACACGGGGGTACGCCGGGCGGGGCCGGTCCTCTAGGGTGGCCGCCGTGGACACCGCATCCCGCTCGAGCGCGCTGGGTGGACTCGTGGAGCGCGGCCTGGTGGCCCCGGACTGGGCCGCGGCGCTCGCCCCGGTCGACGACACGATCGCCGCGATGGGCCGGTTCCTGCGCGAGGAGCTGGCCGCGGGCCGGCGCTACCTGCCCCACGGCGACCACATCCTCCGCGCATTCAGCCGTCCTCTCGAGGACGTCAGGGTGCTCATCGTGGGCCAGGACCCGTACCCGACCCCGGGACACCCGGTCGGGCTGAGCTTCTCCGTCGCACCGGACGTGCGCCCGCTGCCGAAGAGCCTGGTCAACATCTACCGGGAGCTGTGCGAGGACGTCGGCTGTCCGGCGCCGGCGAACGGCGACCTGACCCCGTGGTTCGAGCAGGGCGTGATGCTGCTGAACAGGGTGCTCACCGTCGCCCCGGGCTCGCCGGCCTCGCACCGCGGCCGCGGCTGGGAGCGGGTCACCGAACAGGCCATCACCGCGTTTGCCGGCCGCGGCGGACCCAGAGCGGCGATCCTCTGGGGCCGGGACGCGCAGAACCTCAAGCCGTTGCTCGGCGACGTCCCGTGGGTGGAGTCGCCGCACCCCAGTCCGTTGAGCGCGTCCCGCGGCTTCTTCGGGTCGAGGCCGTTCAGCCGGGTCAACGAGCTGCTGGAGAGGCAGGGCGGTACCCCGGTGGACTGGCGACTCCCCTGATCGTCAGTCGGCCTGGCCGCCCAGCAGTACCCGGGTCATCGCGTTGCGGGTGTCCAACAGCTCGTCGAGCGCGGCATCGAGATGGTCCGCGCTCACCCGGAGCTCCGGCGCGCCGTCCGCGGCAGCCAGGACGGCCGACCTGCGCAGCAGCTCCTTGAGGAACGACGCCGTCACTCCCGCCGTACGCTCCATCACCGAGTCCAGCCGGCTCTCGTCGACCACCAGCTCGCCGCGGTAGAGCGCGAACAGCCGCCGTCGCGCCTCGGCGTCCGGCTGCAGCAGCTCGACCGCCTGGTCGACCCGTCCCGGCCGGGAAGCCAGCGCCGGCTCCAGCAGGTCCGCGCGGTTGGTGGTCAGCAGGAACACCACGTCGGCCTCCTCGGCGAGGCCGTCCATCTCGTTGAGCAGCGAGAACAGCAGTGGGTGCCTCCCCGGGTGCATGCCCCGGTCCTCGGCGATCAGGTCCACGTCCTCGACCACGATCATCGCCGGCTGCAGGCTGCGCGCGACCGAGCAGGCCTGCCCGATCAGCCCGAGCGCGTCCCCGGACAGCAGCACGATCGTGGTGTCGGTGAGCCGGCCCATGAGGTACCGCACGGTGTGCGTCTTGCCCACGCCGGGCGGGCCGTACAGCAGCAGACCGCGCTTGAGGTGCTGGCGGGCGGCGAGCAGCACCTCGCGGTGCTCGGCCACCCCGACGACCTGCCGGTCGATGGTGGCCAGCACCTGCTCGGGAAGGATCAGGTCCCGCTCGGTCATCGACGGCCGCTGGTGGAAGTGCAGCGCGGCCCGCCGCTCCCCGAACATGTCGCCGCCGAACGACACGATCTGCCCGCGGTAGACGTTGTGCACCAGGCCGAGCTGGCGGATCTGATCGGCGGCGCGGGCCGCGGCTTCAGGCCGGTCGGCGACGATCTGCAGCTGTACGGCGCCGCGCCCGCTCTCGGGGTCCGGACCGCGCAGCAGCATGGCGAGCGCGGCGTCGTCGTCGCGGACCAGGTACATCCCGGCCTGCACGCAGGCGATCACCTGCCCATCCGGGCCGCTGGCCTGGTTCACGCGGGACACGTTCCCCGGACCGGGCCCGAAGCCGGGCGGTGTGCTCCGCATCAGGTCGGACAGGTCGAAGTCCCGGTGCCGGAAGTTCACCACCCCGACCAGCCGGTGTTCCCGGCCCGGCTCGGCGAGCCAGGCGTCGAGACCGGCCTGCACGTTGACCTGGTCGTACATCGGCCACGTCTCCTCGACCACGTCGAGGTCCTCGACCCCGCCGCCGAGGTGCTCGGTCAGCATCGCCCCGAAGGCGGGCTGGTCGTCGGCGCGCGCGGCACCGACCACCTTGCGCCGGGCCCGGCGCGCGAGCTTGCCGACGTCGGAGAGCCGCAGCTGGTCGTCTCCGGTCTGGCCGGCGGTGGTCGTCGCCTCGACCCTGAGCACCGACTTGTACGCCGCCGGCCGCGGTCCGTAGCTGGTCCACCCCACTGCAGTCCCCCTTCCGTCCCGCTCAACCTAGCGAGTGCGGCCGACAGTCGCCTCCAGGTTTCCTGCCGCTGTCACCCGACGGGCGCTAGCGGACGGAGCGCAGGTCCGCGGCCTCGATCCGCTCGACGATGTGCCCGGCGATCCGTTCCAGGGCCTGTACGTCGGAGGGGGTGAGCCCCTCGAAGACCAGGGACCGGACCGTCTCGACGTGACCGGGAGCCGCCTCGACCAGCACCGAGCGGCCCGGCTCGGTCAGCGACACCAGGGTGACCCGGCGGCTGTCCGGGCAGGGGATCCGCTTCACCCAGCCTCGCGACTCGAGCTTGGTGACCACGTGCGAGAGCCGGGACAGCGAGGCGTTCACCTGGGCGGCCAGCTCGCTCATCCGCAGCGTCTCGTCCTCGGTCTCGGACAGCATCGCCAGGCAGAGGTACTCGAAGTGGGTGAGGTCGCTGTCGCGCTGCAGCTGCGAGTCCAGCGCCGGGCCGAGCTTCAGCATCACGCCCGCCAGCCGCAGCCAGGCGCGCTGCTCGTCCGCTTTCAGCCACCGCACCATGGCGGGCAGCCTACACGAGGAATACTTGAGGCTTCAACCATGGTTGGGTACGATGACCACCAGGAGGAACGATGACCCAGACCATGCCCGCGCTCTACATCGGCCACGGAGCCCCGCCGCTGCTCGACGACCCCGTCTGGTCGGGCCAGCTGGCCGACTGGGCCCGCGACCTTCCTCGCCCGAAGGCGATCCTGATCGTCTCCGCACACTGGGAGTCCGCGCCGGTCATGCTCTCGGCGACCGCGCCGGGCACCCCATTGGTCTACGACTTCGGCGGCTTCCCGCAGAAGTACTACGAGATGACCTACGAGACCCCGGACGCCGGCGCGCTCGCCGCCCGGGTGGCCGCGATGCTGCCCGGCGACGTGCACCAGCACGCCAGCCGCGGCCTCGACCACGGCGCCTGGGTGCCGCTGAAGATCATGTATCCGGCCGGGGACATCCCGGTGCTGCAGATGTCGCTGCCCACCCAGGACCCCGACCGGCTGCTCGAGCTCGGCCGCCGGCTCCGGCCGCTGCGTGACGAGGGCGTGCTGGTCATCGGCTCCGGGTTCCTCACCCACGGCCTCCCGTTCCTGCGCGAGTGGCGCATCGACGCCGAGGCACCGGGCTGGTCCCGCGACTTCGACGCCTGGGCCGCCGACGCGCTCGCGCGTGGCGACGTGGACCTCCTCGCGTCGTACCGCTCGAAGGCCCCGGGCATGCCCTATGCGCACCCCACCGTGGAGCACTTCACGCCGCTGTTCGTCACCCTGGGCGCGGCCGCGGACCCGGAGGCGCCGGGCAACCAGCGGATCGACGGCTACTGGATGGGGCTGGCCAAGCGGTCGCTGCAGGTCGCCTGAGTCGGCGACACTGGGCACGTGAGCGTGCTCTCCATCCAGTCCCTGGTCGCCTACGGCCACGCCGGCAACAGCGCCGCGCTGTTCCCGCTGCAGCGGCTCGGCATCGAGGTGTGGCCGGTGGTGACCGTGCACTTCTCCAACCACACCGGCTACGGGGACTGGCGCGGGCCGCTGCTGTCCGCGGCGGACATCGGCGAGGTGATCCGCGGCGTGGAGGACCGGGGTGTGCTGGCGCGCTGCGACGCGGTGCTGTCCGGCTACCAGGGCGGTGAGGAGGTCGGCGCGGTCGTGCTGGACGCGGTGCGGCGGGTCCGCCGCGCGAACCCGCGGGCGGTGTACTGCTGCGACCCGGTGCTCGGCGACGTGCACTGCGGCTTCTACGTCCGGCCCGGGATCAGCGAGTTCATGCGCGACCAGGTGGTGCCGGCCGCCGACGTGATCACCCCGAACCAGTTCGAGCTCGGCTTCCTGGCCGGCACCGAGATCATCACCCTCGCCGACGTGGTGGCCGCGGCCGACCGGGTCCGCGCGACCGGCCCGGCGACCGTGCTGGTGACCAG
Organism: Nocardioidaceae bacterium; assembly: GCA_035765755.1. GTDB lineage: Bacteria > Actinomycetota > Actinomycetes > Propionibacteriales > Nocardioidaceae > DASSKA01. The sequence goes on along the minus strand of DASTWW010000059.1, from coordinate 3,970 downwards.
CGTGGCCGTCGACGAGACGCCGGAGGACGCGCTGGACATGGTGCTGGTCGCGCCTGAGGGCGCGTGGAGCGTGCGCACACCGCGGCTGCCGCTGACCGTGTCCGGCGGCGGAGACTTGACCACGGCGGTGTTCCTGGCCCACCTGCTGGCCGGCCGGCCGGCTCCCGAGGCGTTCGCGCGGACCGCGTCGGCGGTGTACGCGGTCATGGAGGCGACAGTCGAGTCCGGTGAGCCCGAGCTGCGCATCGTGCAGGCGCAGGACGCGCTGGTGGAGCCGCTTGTCAGGTTCGAACTGACGACCCTTCGCTTACAAGGCGAATGCTCTACCAGCTGAGCTAAAGCGGCGCGCCTCAATGCTAATCGCTGGACGAATAACACTTCGAGCACCGGGTACTACCTGCATCCCACAGGGATGAGGGCGGCCGCAGGGGGCCGCCCTCATCCCATCGTGGTCACGCTGCGCGGTGCGCATCCCCCAGGAACCGGGTGATCGACGCGCGCAGCCCCGTCGCGTCCAGCCCGTGCGCCGCGATGTGCTCGTCGGCGGTCCCGTAGCGGCGCAGCTCCGGGTCGCGCACCCCGAGCGACAGCAGCCGATGGGGTACGTCGAGCAGCGCGTCGTCCACGAAGCGGGCACTGGACCCGGCCAGGTACGGCTCGACGAGCACCACGTCCGGGGTGCCGACCACTCCGCGCAACGTCTGGGCGTCGAACGGCCGCACGGTGCTCGCGTAGAGCACGGTCACGTCGAGGCCGGCCACCGCATCCAGCACCGGGGTCAGGGTCGGCCCGACGGCGAGGACGGTGGCCTGCGTGCCGCGCCGTACGACGTGGAAGTGGCCGGGCCGCACCGGGAAGGCCTCGTCGTTCTGCTGGGAGACCACCCGGACGTAGTCGCGGCCGTCGCCGGCGACCGCCGCGCGCAGCAGCTGCTCGACCTCGTCGGCGTGCCCGGGCACGTGGATCCGGAACCCGGGCAGCGTGTCGATCAGCGGCACGTCGCCCGGAGCCTGGTGGGTGCGGCCGCCGGCGGCGATGTCGAAGGAGCCGGCCGCGCCGACCAGCACCCCGCCGACGTCCTGGTGCCCGAAGCCGAGCTTGAGCTGCTCGAAGGCGCGCTCGACCAGGAACGAGCCGAAGGTGTGCACGATCGGCCGCATCCCGGTCAGCGCGAGGCCCGCGCCCACGCTGACCAGCAGCTGTTCGCGGATGCCGACGTTGACCACCCGGTCGGGATGGCGGCGCTCCACGTCGCCGAAGTACTGCCCGGAGATCTCGGCGTACACGAGCGCGACGGACAGGTCCTCCTCGACCAGCTGCGCCGCGGTCTGCGCGAACGTGGCCCGTGGGTCCCTCATGAGTACTTCTCCTCGACCTCGGCGACCACCACGGACGGGTGGTCGGGTGTGCGTTCCTTCAGGGCCACCTCGAGGGCGGCGTGGTCGCGGCCGTCCGCGGTGAGCGTGTGCCAGCCCTCATGGGCGAACCGCGGGGCGATCTGGCCGGGCTCGTTGTAGGTGGCCGACCGATTGTCGACGACCACCACGGTCAGGTTGTCCAGCCGCAGCGCGCCGGCCAGCTCGATCGCCTCGTGGTTGCTGCCCTCGTCGAGCTCGGCGTCGCCGACCAGCACAACCACGCGCGAGTCCAGGCCCTGGGCGCGCAGCCCGAGCGCCGAGCCGACGGCGAGCGGCAGCCCGTGGCCCAGCGACCCGCTGGAGATCTCCACCCCGGGGACCAGGTTGCGGTCCGGGTGGTAGCCGAGCGGCGAGTCGTACGACGCCCAGCCGAGGAGCAGGTCCTCGTCGAGGAAGCCCTTGGCGGCGAGCACCGCGTAGTAGGCCATCGGCCCGTGCCCCTTGGAGAGGTAGAACCGGTCCCGCGCCGGGTCGTCGAGCGTCTGCGGGCTCACGTCCAGGACGCGGTCGTAGAGCACCCAGAGCACGTCCAGCGTGGAGGTCGCCGCGTGCGAGTGCTTCTCGTCGCCGGTCATCAGGGACATCAGCCGCGGCAGGTCGTCGTACCCCCGCTGTCGGGTGGTGGCTTCTCGTGTGATCGTCATGCCGCAAGCGTGCAAGTTGAAGCGCACTTGAGGTCAAGCGGTGGACTGGGCGGCTGGCTTGCTAGGTGGCCGGGGCGACCGCTCCCCCGATGATCGGCGAGGGCCGGAATCCCTTGGCGACCAGCCAGATGCCCAGCGCCGCCTCCCAGACGATCTCCGGCAGGGTGAACACGAAGTTCACCGGGGACTGCTGCGCGTAGGCCCCGAACAGCACGGCGGTCGCGGTCGCGAAGGCGATTGGGCCTCCGATCAGCCCGATGAGTGCCATGGGTCGCGGCACCAGGCCGGACCGGAACATCAGGTACCCGAGCAGCAGCCCGTTGCCGAAGCCGGCGCAGAACGCCGGGCCCAGCAGGAACGTCTGGTTCTTGATGGCGACCAACGACTGGCCGGCGGCGACCAGGTCCGTGCCGGTGGCGTCCGACTGGCGCAGCGCCACGACGGACAGCAGGCTGATGAGACCCATGACGATGACCGTGGACTCGAGCACCGCGAGGCGACGTATCCCAGCGCGATGCTCTCGTTCTGGCGCTTCAGGATCGGGAAGAGCACGACGGCGGTGGCGATGTTCGCGATGGCCGTCAGGACCTCGAAGAAGGCGCCGAGCCGCACCGACGTGTCCGCACCCGTCCCGAGAACGTAGTTCGCGTCGTTGAGGACGGGGGCGTACAGGAACACCGCCGGGATCGAGAACACGAAGGTGAGGATGAACCAGATGCCGGCCTGTGCGTCGACCGCGCGCGCCGGGCGATGAGGTTCCATGCTCACTCGCCGGGGACAAGGACGCATGACGACAAGGGACCATCGACCCGCCCCAGACGTGCCACGTCCCGGCGAGGGCGCTGATCAGACCGGGCCAGGGCAGCCGCCACCGATCACCTTGAAGCTGACTTCATGTTGAGGGCTATCGTTGCGCCATGAGCACGACTCATCCGGACCTGACGATCGGCGAGCTGTCCAAGCGGTCGGGGGTGGCGACGTCCGCACTGCGGTACTACGAGTCCCAGGGGCTCATCACCTCTCGTCGTACGACGGGCAACCAGCGCCGCTACCCCAGGCCGATGCTGCGCCGGGTGGCGTTCGTACGCTCGGCGCAGCGGGTGGGACTGACCTTGGAGGACATCGCGGAGGCGCTCTCCACGCTGCCGGAGGGGCGCACGCCCACCAAGGCGGACTGGGCCCGGCTGTCCCGGTCCTGGCGGCCCCGCGTCGACGCGCAGATCGAGCGGCTGGTCCGGCTGCGCGACAAGCTGGACGGCTGCATCGGCTGCGGCTGCCTGAGCCTCAAGACGTGCGCGCTGAACAACCCCGACGACGAGGTTGCCGAGCGGGGCCCGGGGGCCCGGTTCCTGGAGCCCTCCGGCTGATGTGTCCCAGTACCTGAGGCGGTGGGGTCAGCGGCGGACGCGGGCCCCAGCACCCGCGACCAGTGCCTCCACCTCGTCGCGGGTGGCCATCGAGGTGTCCCCCGGCGTGGTCATCGCAAGCGCGCCGTGCGCGGCGCCGAGCTCGACCGCCTCGGCGAGCGTACGGCCGGACAGCAGCCCGTAGACCAGCCCGGACGCAAAGCTGTCCCCGCCGCCGACCCGGTCCAGGATCTCCAGGGCGGGCCGCGAGGTGGCCTCGGCGAAGCCCTCCTCACTGGACCAGGCGATCGCGCCCCAGTCGTTGACGGTCGCGGTGCGTACGGCGCGCAGCGTGGTGGCGAGCACGGCGAGGTGGGGGTACGCCGCGGTGACCTGCTCGATCATCGCCTTGAAGCCCTCTGTGCTCAGCTCGGTGAGGCCGGGGTCGACACCGGGCACCTCGAAGCCGAGGCCGGCGGTGAAGTCCTCCTCGTTGCCGATCATCACGTCGACCAGCGGGGCGAGCGCGGAGTTGACCTCCTGGGCGCGGGCCAGCCCGCCG
>DASTWW010000058.1:0-11772 GCA_035765755.1 Nocardioidaceae bacterium | reverse complement strand
GAGATGGCTCATGCCCAGCGCCTCCAGCAGGGCCAGCGCCTGGCTCCTGGCCTGGGCGAGCGGCTGACCGAGCGCCGTCGCGGTGGCCAGCAGCTCGTCGAGGACCACGGTGTGGACCAGCCCGTGCTCCGGGGTCTGCGGCACCCAGGACATTGCCCGGGCGAGCTCCTTGGACGACAGCCGGGCCAGGTCCCGGCCGCGCCGACCGGCGAACGCGGGGGCCACCTCGGCGCGGCCGGCGGAGATCTCCTGGAGGCCGGCGAGCACGGCGAGAAGCGTGGACTTACCGGCCCCGGACGGCCCGGTGAGCGTGAGGCCGCGGCCGGCCGCCACGGCCGCCGAGACACCGGCCAGCGCGGGTGGCCCGTCGGCGCGGCGGGAGAACGGCTGCCGGTGGTGCACGGTCACGTCCGCGGTCATGGTCACCGGCTCCCCGCGGGGCAGCGGGCGGCGGGGCGCCACCAGGGCGGGGTCCACGAGAGCCGGTGCGGGCGCCCCGGCGCCCGGGACCCAGATCCCGTCCGCGGCCAGCCCGGGATCGAGCACCCGGCCCGGCGGTCCGTCCGCGCGCACCGCGCCGTCGGCGCCCAGCACCACGCAGCGGTCCACGTGCTCGAGCCAGGGGTCGAGCCGATGCTCGACGACGACCAGGGTCGCGCCCGTCCGTCGTACCACCGACAAGACCGCCTCCCGCACCGCCGCGGCGTTCTCCTCGTCCAGCATCGAGGTCGGCTCGTCGAGCAGCAGCACCCGCGGCCGCAGCGCCAGCGCACCCGCCAGCGCGAGCCGCTGCGCCTCCCCGCCGGAGAGCGTCTGGGTGGCGCGCGCCCCGTCGTACGGGAACCGCGCCGCGGCCAGCGCGTCCTGCACCAGCGCGGGCATCCGGTCCCGGGGCACCCGGGTGTTCTCCAGCCCGAACGCGACGTCGCGGCCGACCCGGCCGGCCACCACCGCGGCCGCCGGGTCCTGCAGCAGCAGCCCGACCCGGCCCGGCGCCTCGCGCGGATGGTCCCCGTCGACGGTGACCGTGCCGGACAGGTCGCCGACCTCGGCGGTGAGCAGCAGCCCGGCCAGCGCGCGCAGCAGCGTGGACTTGCCCGCGCCGCTGGGCCCGGCGAGCAGCACCCGTTCGCCGGGCTCGATGCGTAGGTCGAGGTCGGCGAGGACCGGGGTCCGACGGCCGGCAGGCCGCCAGGTCAGACCGCGTACGTCGACGCGGCCGCCGCCCGTCGTACGCCGCCCGTCGACCTCGCCGACCACCTGACCGGCTCCGTTCAGCGTGCGGTCCGTTCCAGCTCCTCCTGACCGGGCGGCATCGCGTTCACCGCGCCGGCGCGGGCCAGGCCCCGGACGATGAACAGCCCGCCGAGCCCGGCCACCAGCGCGCCGGAGACGCCGAAGGAGGCCAGGTAGACAAGCTTCCAGCTCCAGGCGTAGTCGGCGAAGTAGGACCACCACTCGTAGCCGACCACCTCGAACGCCGCGGAGGCCAGCCCGGCGAGCATCGCCACCCCGGCACCGAACCGGCGCCACAGGAACAGCGCCAGCACCAGCTCGACGCCGAGCCCCTGCAGGCCGCCGGAGATCAGCGTGGTCCAGCCCCAGCCGCTGCCGATCAGCGCCTCCACCGAGGCGGCGACCAGCTCGGTGAACAGCGCCGCACCGGGCCTTCGCACCATCAGACCACCGGCCACGCCGGCCAGCAGCCAGGGGCCGCCGAGCAGGCCGGTCAACGGGGCGAACACCGCCCCCAGGGCCGCGGACGGCGCGGCGTACAGCTGGTCCCACGCCCAGAACACCACGCCGAAGCCGACGCCGAGCAGCGCCGCGGTGACCAGGTCGATGGTCCGGTAGGACATCAGCGGGCGGCGGGCCAGGACCCTGCCGCGGCGTACGGGCGCCCGAGACGGCGCCTCAACCGTTGAGGACATGCAACACTCCCGTCACTACGAGGGAGGGGATCGCCGAAGCGATCGAGACTCGACTCCCTTCGCCGGTATGAGCCGGATCAGGTTCGAGGGTCTGCGTTTCCGCACTCTCAGCGCCCGTGGCGGGCACTCCCCTGTCGTTCTCCGGCCAGCCTACTCCGCGCATAGCGGGTCCTTCGACCTGGCGTCCTTACCGATATCGGTACGCCTACCGCGACGCATAGGTCGCGATATCGACACGACATCGGTACGCCTACCGCGACGTATGGGTCGCGTTATCGACACGACATCGGTACGTCTACCGCGACGCATAGGTCGCGGTTGCATTACCAATATCGTGTCTCAGGCGAGGTGGCCGCGGACGGAGACGTGCCCGCGCAGCAGGTTCCGGGCGATGGTACGGCGCTGGATCTCGTCGGTGCCCTCGTAGATCCGGAGCAGCCGCAGCTCGCGGTACCACCGCTCGACGGGCAGCTCGCGGGTGTAGCCCATCCCGCCGTGGATCTGCAGCACCCGGTCCACGATCTCGTTGGCCTTCTGCCCGCCGTACAGCTTGGCCATCGACTGCGCCTGCCGCGAGTCGAGCCCGGCGTCGACCTGCCAGGCCGCGGCCAGCACCAGCCAGCGCAGCGCCTCGATCTCCACCGCCGAGTCGGCGATCATCCACTGGATCGCCTGCCGGTCCGCGATCGGCTGCCCGAAGGTGACCCGGGTGCGGGCGTGCTCCATGGCCATCTCCACCAGCCGCTCGCAGGCACCGAGGGCGCGGGCGGGAAGCAGGTACCGTCCCTTGCCGATCCAGCGCATTGCCAGCTCGAAGCCGCGGCCCTCCTCGCCGAGGATGTGCGAATGCGGCACCCGCACCCCGTCGAAGACCAGCGAGGCCGGCCCCCACTCGCCCATGGTGTCGATCGGCTCGGACTTCCAGCCCATGTCCCGGTCCACCAGGAAGCAGGTGACCCCGCCGTCCGCCCCGAGAGCAGGGTCGGTGACCGCGAAGACCATCGCGAAGTCGGCCTCGTTGCCGCCGGTGATGAACGTCTTCTCGCCGTTGATCACCCACTCGTCGCCCTCGCGCCGCGCGCTGGTGCGGATGTTGCGGGCGTCAGAGCCGGCGCCCGGCTCGGTGATCGCGAAGCAGCTCTTCCGCTCCCCGCTGATCGTCGGCTCCAGGTAGGCCCTCTTCTGCTCCTCGTTGGCGACGAACAAGATGTTGTCGGCGTCGCCGGCGAACCGGAACGGCACGAACGAGCGGCCGAGCTCGACCTCCACGAGCGCGGTCATCACCGCGCCGAGCCCCATCCCGCCGTACTCGGTCGGCGTGTGCACCCCGAAGAACCCGGCCGCCTTCGCCTTGTCCTGCAGCGCCTCCAGCTCGGAGGCGGTCAGCCCGCGCTCGTTGCGGCGCTCGCGCTGCAGCACCTCCGGCTCGAGCGGCATGATCTCGCGGCGCACGAAGGTGCGCACCCAGTCGCGGATCTCCCGCTCCTCGTCGGTCAGAGACAGGTCCATCCTCGCCCTCCTGAACTGCGGTGCTGCGACGATAGTCGGTGCAAGGTAGCGTCCAGCGCCGGGGCAGCCGGCAGGACGTGTACGGCGGAGTCGGAAGTACGACGGAGGAAGCGAACGTGCCGCACTCGCACGAGCAGCTGGCCGCCCGGGCCCCCCAGCGGGATGCGCCCTCGGGGCTGTACTCGCTGTGGCGGTCGCTGCGCTCCCCGTTCTGGCTGGCCCGCATCGTCGGCGTCGTGGGGGCGGTCACGCTGGCCAGCGCGATCCTGCCGGCGGTCCGGGACCGGATGCACCTGATCAACGAGATGGTGCCGCCGGTGTGGCCGGTCGCCGCCGACACCGGCGCGGCCGCGGTCGGGCTGGTGCTGATCGTGCTCTCCCGTGCCCTGCGGCGGGCCAAGTTCCGGGCCTGGTTGGTGGCCACCGTGCTCACCGCGGCCGCGGTCGGCCTGCACCTGCTCAAGGGCCTCGACGTGGAGGAGGCGCTCTTGTGTGCGGCGCTGTTCGTGCTGCTGGTGTCCGCGCGCAAGGAGTTCACCGCCAAGCCCGACCCGCGCTCGCTGCGCCGGCTCGGAACGGTGGTCGTGGTCGGGACGGCGCTGGCCACCGGGATCGGCTGGGCGTGGCTGTCCATCGACGCCGACGGGGAGGCGCCCGGCACCTCGGCCCTGGACCGGATCACCCAGGCGTTCCTCGGGCTGATGGGCATCTCCGGGCCGGTCCGGTTCACCGATGTCTCCGACAGCAACCGGGCCGCGGTAGCGCTGGTGGTGCTCGGCGCCTCCGTCGTACTGTTCTCCGTCCTGGTGGCACTGCAGCCGGCCGGCGGGCCGCACCCGCTCACCGGGGAGGAGGACGGTCGGCTGCGTGGTCTGCTGGACCGGTGGGGGTCGATCGACTCGCTGTCGTACTTCGCCACCCGCTCGGACCGGTCGGTGATCTTCTCCCCGACCGGCAAGTCGGCGCTGACCTACCGGGTGGTGGGCACCGTGTCCCTGGCCGCCGGCGACCCGCTCGGTGACCCGGAGGCCTGGCCGGGGGTGATCGCCGCGTGGCTGGGCGAGGCCCGCGAGTTCGGCTGGGTGCCGGCGGTGCTCGCGACCAGCGAGCGCGGCGCCGAGGCGTTCCACCGGGCCGGGATGGACGCGCTCGAGCTCGGCGACGAGGCGATCCTGCGGGTCGGCGAGTTCTCCCTCGAGGGCCGCAGCATGCGGGTGGTGCGGCAGGCGGTGTCCCGGTGCGCCCGGGCCGGGCTGTGCGTGACCTGCCACCGGGCCGGCGACCTGGACGAGGCCACCCGCGCCATCGTGCTGGAGAGGGCCGAGCAGTGGCGCGACGGCGCGGTCGAGCGGGGCTTCTCGATGGCCCTCGGCCGGTTCGGGGACCCCGCCGACGCGGACTCGGTGGTGGTGCTCTGCCGGGACCGGGACGGCGAGCTGCGCGGGCTGCTGCACTTCGTGCCGTGGGGCGCCGACGGTCTGTCGCTGGACCTGATGCGCCGGGACCGGGACACCGAGAACGGCATCGTCGAGCACATGGTGGCCGCGCTGATGGCGGCGGCGCCCGCGCTGGGGGTCAGCCACGTAAGCCTGAACTTCGCGGTGTTCCGCAGCGTGTTCGCGCGGGGGGAGCGGCTCGGCGCCGGGCCGGTGCTGCGGCTGTGGCGCTCGCTGTTGCTGGCGCTGTCACGGTTCTGGCAGATCGAGTCGCTCTACCGCGCGAACGCGAAGTACCAGCCCGAGTGGGTGCCGCGGTTCGTGTGCTTCCGCTCCTCGGCGGACCTGCCCCGGGTGGGCGTGGCGGCGCTGCGCGCCGAGGCGTTCATCGTGGCGCCGCGCTGGCTGCAGCGGGTGGCCCGTGCCTGAGGTCCACGTCGCCTCGTTCGCCGAGCTGTCCGCGGAGCAGGCCTACGCGCTGTGGGCGCTGCGCGAGTCGGTGTTCGTGGTCGAGCAGAGCTGCCCCTACCAGGAGCTGGACGGCCGGGACCTGGAGCCGGGCACCCGGCACCTGTGGGTGGAGCACGAGCAGCGGCCGGTGGCCTACCTGCGGATGCTCGCCGACGAGGAGGGGGTCCGGATCGGCCGGGTGCTGGTCGCGCCCGAGCAGCGGGCCCAGGGGCTGGCCGGTCTCCTCGTCGAGGCCGCGCTGGAGCTGGTCGGCGACCGGCCCTCGCACCTGGACGCGCAGTCCTACCTGGCCGGCTGGTACACCCGCTTCGGCTACGAGCCCTGCGGTCCGGAGTTCGTCGAGGACGGCATCCCGCACGTACCGATGCGCCGGCCGGGCGCGTAGCCGACCACTCCGTCGCCCTCGGCCCGGTCCACCCGGCCCTGCGCGGCCAGCAGCTCCAGGTGCGCGAAGGTCTCCAGGCAGGCGAGCGCGGCGTTGAACAGGTCCAGGTCGGCGAGCGACTTGCCGCGGCGGGTCCAGGGCAGCTGTTTCGCCACGTCGTACGCCGTCGCCGCTCCCGCGGCCACCGCCTGCTCGCACAGCGCCAGCCGCTCCTCGTGGTGGGCGATCAGCTCGTCGATGCGGGCGTGCGTGCTGGTGGTGACCGGCCCGTGCGCGGGCAGCAGCCGCAGGTCCGGGAGCGCGCGGACCTTGGCCAGCGAGGACAAGAAGTCGCCCAGCGGCTGGGCGGCGAAGGCGGACTCGAAGCCGATCGACGGGGTGATCGTGGGCAGCACGTGGTCGCCGGCGAACAGCAGCCCGGCGGCCGGGTCGGCGAAGCAGAAGTGGCCCTGGGTGTGGCCGGGGGTGGAGACCGCGTCCAGGGTCCGGCCGCCCACCCGGAGGGTGTGGTCGGTCTCCAGCCAGGCGTCCGGGTAGGCCCAGTCCTCCGGGTCCGGCTGCCGGCTGATGGTGCGCGCCCAGGAGTCGGCGACCCGAGCCGCTCCGGCGCGGCGCAGCCGGGCCGGGGTGGGGTCGGCGTGCCGCTCGAGGATCATGTCCAGGGTCGGCTTGTCGCCGACGCCGAGGCTGACGTGCGAGCCGAACTCACGGCGCACCACGACCGCCTGGGTGTAGTGGTCGCGGTGCACGTGGGTGACCAGGAACCGGGTGATGTCGGAGAGGCCGTAGCCGATCTCCTTCAGCCCGTGCTCGAGCTGCCTGCGGGCGTCCTCGACGGCCCAGCCGCCGTCGATCAGGGTCAGCCCGGCGTCGGTCTCCAGGGCGTACACGTTGACCGCGCGCAACCCGTCCATCGGCAGCGGGAGCGGGATCCGGTGCACGCCGTCGGCGACCTGGTAGGCGCCCGGCTCGGTCCAGTGCGGCTCGGTCCAGTGCGGCTCGGTCATGCGCCGCATTCTGTCAGGCTCCCCGTGCCCCCGTCGTACCGATATTGGTACGTCTACCGCGACGCATACGTCGCGATAGCGACACGATATCGGTAAGAACCGCTACTCGTGGGCGACGAGGCGGACGGTGAACCCGTCGGCGCTAGCCCGGTAGTCGAGGGTGTCGCACAGCTGCCGGGCCGCCCACAGCCCAAGCCCCCCGGTGGGGGCGGGATCGTCCGGGGTGCTGCGCGGCTGCTGTACGTAGCCGAGGAACGGGTCGGCGATGCCCGGGCCGTGGTCGGTGACCGTGCACACCAGGGTGTGCGGCTGCACCCAAAGCCGCAGGCAGACCGGTCCCTTGCCGTGCTGGTGGGCGTTGAGGACCACCGCACCGACGGCCTTGACGAAGTCGTCGATCTTCACCCGCGACAGCGCGCTGCTCAGCGCCACCGGGTAGATCTCCACCCGTAGCTGCCGCAGCCCCGGGCCCACCACGTTCTCGAAGTGCGGCGCACCGGTCTGGACCGGATCCCGGGTGGGGCGGTACTCTGGCCGGCCGACCAGCTCCACCGGGTCGACGTACTCCTGGTTGGATCCGTGACCGGATTCGTCGCGCAGCCCGGGATGGGCGCTGCGGAACGCGGCGGCCTGCTGCCGGGTCAGCTTGCGCGTGTCCCAGGTGCACAGCGCGTGCAGCGGGTAGTGGCTCAGGCCTCCGAACGCGGCCTCGTAGCGCAGCCACTCGGCCCAGTCCAGGTCGCTGTCGGCGAGGTCGAGGTAGCCGATCGCCCGGAATCTCCGCGTGCCCTGGCGCAGCCCGTCCTCCATGGTGCGCTGGTACTGGTCCAGGACTCGTGCCGGGCGGGTGGCCGTGTCTCGGTGGGTGAACACCACGCCGGGCTCTCCCCGGAACACCGCGGTCAGCAGGGGCATGACCGGGTGCCGGTCGAAGGCGACGATCACCGTCTCCCCGCGCTCCACCCCGTCGCGCACGAAGGACACCGCGGCCGAGGCGAGTGTCCGGTCGTCGTCGTAGAACAGGGCCTCGTGCTGAAGTCCTGTGGTCTGGGCGGGCTCCGACATCACCTGGCATCCCCGCGGTCGACTGTGGCTCAAGGCCACGAAACGCTGGCCGCTACCCGTTGACAGCGCTTCGAAAACCTTCTCCGGCGCGGAAATTTTTGCCGAAATCCGCCGCCGTCCCCCACTTGTCCTCCTCCAACCGCGGAACGATACCACCGAGGGATGATGAGGCCATGCTGACCGATGAGCAGATCGCGGCGATGACCCCCGCCGAGCGGGGCGAGCTGATCCGGCGCCTGGCGCGTCCCACCGACGAGCTGAAACCGGCTCGCTGGTTCATGCGGCGGATGCGCGAGTTCCGGGTGGTGCTCATGGTCGGCAGCGTGGTGGTGCTGGTCCCGTGGATCGCCTACCTGGCGGTCAGCCTGCCTCGGGTGTACGTCGCCCACAACTGGGACCGGACCTGGGTCGGGTTCGACATCTTGCTGCTGGTCATGCTGCTGACCACCGCGCTGCTGGGGTTCCTGCGCCGCCAGCTGCTGATCCTGACCGCGTTCGCCACCGGGCTGCTGCTGATCTGCGACGCCTGGTTCGACGTGATGACCGCGCACGGCGACGAGGTGTTCTGGTCCCTCGGCCTGGCGCTGGCCATCGAGCTGCCGCTGGCCGCGGTGCTGATGATCGGCGCCCTGCAGCTGCTGCGGCTGTCCGCGGCCCGGCTGTGGAACCTGGACGGCGGCACGCACTCCTGGCAGATCCAGCTGCCGATGCCGCACCAGCACGCCGACGAGGCGGTTCGCCGCCGCGCCAACCTCCGCCGGCAGCGGGTGCTGCAGTAGCTCAGTCGAACAGGGTGGTCTTGACCAGCTCGGTGCGGCCCCGCGGGCTCTGGGCGAGCACCAGCCCGGTGCCCTTGGCGTAGTAGCTGCGGGTCTGCCCGCTGGTGGAGACCAGCAGGTCGGTGTACCGGCCCGCGGGAACGTGCGCCGTGGCGCCCTCGGCCACCACGGTGGCCCGTCCGGTCACCGCCGCCCAGCCGGCCGCCTCGGCCCCGCCGTACGACGAGCCCTTCTGCGGCCGCGCCGGCATCACCACCAATGGCTTGGCGCCGTCCTGGCCGGACATCCACGACGCCTGCGCGGCTCCGCTCGGGTCGCGGCCGAACAACCACACGTTGCCGTCGATGTCTTGGGCGTAGAACGCCGTGCCGGACTGCACCGTGCCGCCGGCCCTGGTCGTGGTGTGCACCACGGTGGTGACCACGCCGCTGACCATCCGGGTGCGCCGGGTCACGGTCACCACCTCCGTCGCGGTCCCGCCGGGCCGGTGCTCGACGTAGCGCATCCGGGTGCCCGGCCACAGCGGGAACCACGGGTTGTCGATGCGCGCCCCGAACTCGTACCGGTTGGGCTGGACCGTGCTGCCCGGCGCCGGCGAGGCGGTGTCCAGGGAGTACTGCCCGGTCGGAGGCGACGACTTCGCCTGCGGCGCTCCGCCCCCGCTGCAGCCCGCGAGCAGCGCCATCGCGACGGGCGCGGCGAGCAGCAGGGCAGCACGGCGGAGGCGGTGGGACATGGCAGCCATCCTCGCGCACCGCCCGCGCGCCCCCGCACCCAGGCCAAGACTCATCTAACGCTCAGACAGGCATGAAACTCTTGCGCCATGCGGGTCCTGGTCGCTGCCGCGCTCACGTCGGCGCTGGCGTTGTTCGCCGCCGCCTGCACCAGCACCGGCACCCACTCGGCCGACCGGCCGCACGCCTCCGGCTCCTCGAGTACGACGGACGGGGCCGGCCGGCCCACGCCGACCTCGACGCCGAGCCCCAACCCCACGCCGTGGTCACACGCGCTGCACGGGCGGCACAAGGTCGGCCATCTCGCGCCCGGGTCGGACCCGAGCGTGCTCCCCGGTGACCTGCTGATCGCCGACAAGCTCAACAACCGGCTGCTGATCGTGGACCCGCAGGGGCGGGTGCGCTGGCGGTTCCCGCGTCCGGGCGACCTGCGCCACGGGCAGACCTTCAAGATCCCCGACGACGCGTTCTTCACCCCCGACGGCCGGCACATCATCACCACCGAGGAGGACGACTTCGTGATCCGGGTGATCGACATCGCCCAGCACCGGATCGTCTACTCCTACGGAAAGCCGGGCGTTCCCGGCGACGGGCCGAACCGGCTGTGGAACCCCGACGACGCGGTGATGCTGCCCAACCGGTCGATCCTGACCGCCGACATCAAGAACCAGCGGATCCTGCTGATCGGCAAGGGCCGGCACCACCCGAAGCGGCACTGGGGCGACGTCAACCACGGCCTCCACGACCCGCCGCACTTCTACGGCGCCCCGAACGGGGTGTTCCCGATCGGCCACCACCGGTTCCTGGTCACCGAGATCCGTGGCGACTGGGTCGACAAGATCGACCTGCACGGGCACGTGTACTGGTCCTCGCACCCTCCCGGCGTGCTCTACCCCTCCGACAGCAACCGGATCGGCCGCAACCGGTTCCTGACCGTCGACTACTCCTCACCGGGGCAGATCGCGATCTTCAACCGGCACGGTCACGTGCTGTGGCGCTACGCGCCGTCCGGGTCTTGGGCCCTGGACCACCCGTCCCTGGCGCTGCCGCTGCCGAACGGCGACGTCGTGTGCAACGACGACTACAACCACCGGGTGATCGTGGTCGACCCGCACACGAACGAGATCGTCTGGCAGTACGGGCACACCGGCGTGTCGGGTCGCAAGGCCGGCTACCTCGACAACCCGGACGGGCTGGACGTCGCCCCGCCGTACTCCCTGGCGGATCGCCGGCTGCGCTGACCCGCGGCAGGTCACTCGCCGGTGGCGCGGGTCCCCTCCGCCGGGCCGAACACCACGGTCACGACGAGCTCCTCGGTGATGTCCTCGAACCGGTGGTCCTCACCGGCCGGCACGAACACGACCGAACCGGCCGCGACCTCGACGGCGCCGTCGGGGGTGACCAGCCGGGCGCGACCGGAGTGCACGACGTACACCTCGTCCTCGGTGTGCGGCTCCTGCAGGTCCCGCGCGCCGACGGGAATCACGTAGCGACCGACGCTGAGGTCCTCGCTGCGCAGCTGCTCGGCGTACCGCGGCCGCGGGGCCATGCTGCCCCTGGTGGACATACCGGCCGGAACCAGCTCAAGCATTCGCGACGCTCCTCGGCAACGTCAGGGATTGGGACCGCGCCGATTCGGCACCCGACGATTCTGGCCAACGCCCGCCTGCTGCGCAAAACTTCCGCGTGAGAGTCGTATCACCGTGTGAGATCCGCCAGGAACCGCCGCCTGCTCCACGGAATCCGAAGCACCAGCCGGTTCAGACCACCGCATCGGGCCAGACATGCGCGAGGGCGACCGCTGCTGGGGGGAATAGCAACGGCCGCCCTTCGCGTCGAGACGGGCCGGGGGGTTGGCTCTCGGACTACCCGACTTTATTGGGGGGGAGGAAGGGCGTCCTCGTCTCTTGACCACTAGTGTTCACGCCGTTTTCGCAGGAGTCGAGCCGAATAGGCGATTTGACGGGTTCATCATTGTGCAGTTGCACAACCTTGCAGAACTGTCCCCCGTCGGGGTGGTTGAGGAGCGGGCGCAGCGAGCGTCTCGACGGGCTCGAGACCACCGCCACCGGCGCTCCCGCTACTCGACCTCGCGGACCGGTGCCCCGTCCAGGAACGCGACGATGTCCTCGACCACGGCGCCGTAGAACAGCCGGTATACGTCCTGGGTCACGTAGCCGATGTGCGGGGTCAGCAGCGTGCGTGGCGTGGACCGCAGCGGATGGTCGAACGGCAGCGGCTCCTCGTCGTACACGTCGAGCCCCGCCCCTCCGAGCCGCCCGGCCGTCAGCGCCGCCACCAGCGCCTGCTGGTCGATGATCGGCCCTCGGGAGGTGTTCACCAGCAGGGCGCCCGGCTTCATCGCCGCGAGCTCGCGCTCGCCGAGCAGCCCGCGGGTCCGGTCGCTGAGCACCAGGTGGATGGTGACCACGTCGGACTCGGCGAGCAGCCGGTC
>DASTWW010000057.1:0-6397 GCA_035765755.1 Nocardioidaceae bacterium | reverse complement strand
GTCTCCGCCAGCGTGGTGAACTCGTCCTTGAGGAAGCCGTGGAACTCCGAGCCCGTCGACTTCAGCACGGTCAGGTCCTTCACGCCGGAGACCACGTGCGCGGTCCGGTCCGCCCCCGAGCCGTCCACGTTCACGACCGTCGTACGCACGCCTCGGCCGGCGCGCACGAACGAGTGGTCGTGGCCGTTGATCCGCTCCCAGGCGTGCTCGTCGATCTCGACGCGCGCGCCGTCGGCGACCGGTGTTGCGGCGATGAGGTGGTCGGCGAGGTTCAGCGCGAAGTCCTCGATGGCCCCGATGCCGTCGCGTTCGGCGAGCGCGAAGACGGTGTTCTTCTGGCTGTCGGTGGGCAGCACCTCGCTCTGGTCGCCGTGCACGTGCGCGGCGTCGAACCGGCCGCGCAGCGACGTGGAGACGGTCAGGTCGCGGATGTCGTGGCGGGCGGTGGCGCGGTTGACGCGGACCAGGCGGACCTCTGCCTTGCCGTACTGGTTGGGTCCCAGGCGGATGGCCATGTCAGCTCCCTCGGTAGGTGGAGTACCCGTACGGGCTCAGCAGCAGCGGCACGTGGTGGTGCTGGGTCGGGTCGGTGATCGTGAAGGCGATGGTCACCTCGGGAAAGAAGCCGTCGGGGAAGTACGACGCGGTGCCGAACACCAGCCGGTAGGTGCCGGCCGTGACCTCGTCCGGACCGAGCTCCCGGCACCTGCCGTCCTGGTCGGTCTTCCCCTCGGCCTGGATGCCCTGACCCTCGAGGCGGACCGGGATGCCCGGGGCCGGCCGGCCGTTCGCGGTGTCCAGCACATGGGTGGTGATCGCGCTCATTCGCCGACCAGCTTCCCCAGCCTCAGCAGGGCGATCTTGCGCAGCTCGTCCTTCACGACACCTCGCTCCGTCTCGTCGTCGTGGGTCAGCCGCTGGCGCAGCGCCGCCAGGATCTGCTCTTTGTCCAGCCCGGTGGCACAGATCAGGAAAACCCGGCCGAACCGCTGCTCGTAGGCCCGGTTGCCCTCGGCCAGCGCCTCGTCCGGCGTGACACCGGACTGCTCCTGCCGCGACCAGCCGGCCCCGGCGCCCTGGCCGGCGGGCCGCTCGCCGATCCGGGGATGCTTCGCCAGCGCCCGGTCGACCTCCTCGTCGGTGAGCGATCGCGCCGCCGCGTCGGCGGAGTCGAGCAGTCCGGGCACTCCGTCGTACGGGCGCTTCTCGATGATCGTCGCGGCCCAGGAGGGTACGTCGCAGCAGGCGAGCAGCTCATGGGTCAGCTTCTCCGCCGGTGCCGCGTTGAGCTCGGCCAGCCTCATCCGCCCCTCCTCACCGATAGCGTCTCGCGAGCACGGCCAGGTGATCCAGGTCCACGCCGATGAGCGAGCCGACCTCGTCGGAGGACACCGCGCCGCACTCCGTGCCCCGGAGCACGAAGCCGGCCAGCGCGGCCGCGGTCGCCGGCTCGTCGAGGTAGCCGGAGGCAGCCCCGTCGACGTACGCCCGCAGCCGGCTCGCCGCGGCCGGCAGCCCGGAGCGGTAGAACGCGTACGTCGCGAGGTACCGGGTCGGCAGCTGCGCCGGGTGCAGGTCCCAACCCTGGTAGAAGCCGCGCTCCAGCGACCGGCGCACCAGCCGCGTGTGCAGCGCCCACGCTGCCTCGACGTCCGAGCGGGAGCCGACGGGCAGCACGTTCGTCGACCCGTCGGAGACGAACACCCCGGTGTTCGCGGCCGCGGCCTGCATCACCGCCTTGGCGTGGTCGGCGGCGGCGTGCTCCATCGACTGGTACGCCGCGGCGATCCCGCATGACGCGGAGTAGTCGTAGGTCCCGTAGTGCAGCCCGGTGCACCGCCCCTGCGCCGCCTGGATCATCCGGGCGACCAGCGCGGTCCCGTCCGCGCCGAGGATCGACTGCGGGGTCTCCACCTGGATCTCGAACCTCAACGGGGGCAGGCCGTACTGCTTCTCGAGGCGTTCGCAGGCGAGCACCATCGCCTCGACCTGGGCGACCGAGGTGACCTTCGGCAGGGTGAGGTTCAGACCCTCCTGCGCGCCCACCCCGTCGACGAACAGCGCCAGCGTCCGCAGCCCGCGCCGCCGGGTGGGCGCCTCGAAGCTCTTGAACCGGATCCCGAAGTACGGTGGGCGCTCCCCCGTCGCGAGCGCCCGGGCGGCCGCGAGGACGTCGGCGTCCTCCCGGTCGTCGGGACGGGAACCGTAGCCGTCCTCGAAGTCCACCCGCAGGTCCTCGATCGGCTCGGTCTCCAGCTTCGCGATCACCCGGGGCAGGAGCTCCTCGACCAGGTCCGGCGGCAGGTCCAGCACCCGGGCGAGCTCGGAGGAGGAGTACGGCGCGAGCGCCTCGCGCGCCTGCTGTCCCCAGTCGGCGACGGTGCTCGTCGTGAACCGGTCGGCCGGGATGTAGACCGTGTGCACCGGCTGCCGCTCGGCCGGGTGTCCCGGGTACGCCGCCGCCAGCGCGGCATCGTCGTCGGCCAGCCAACGGTCCAGCTCGTCGGCCAGGTCGTCGACCCAGGCGGACCCGCCGGCGGGCGACCCGGAGAAGTCGGCTCGGACCGGGCCCGATCGGCCGGCCCCGTCCGTCGTACCGCTCACTGCGCCTTCTCGTAGGCCGGAAGCGTCAGGAAGTCGGCGTACTCGTCGGCCAGCGCGACCCGCTCGAAGACATCGCGGGCCGTCTGCAGGTGACCGGAGGCATCGCCCGAGGCACGGATCCGCTCGACCTCCTCGTCGAGCACCTCGCGCACCAGCGCGTCGGTGATGACCGTGCCGTCCTCGAGGGTGGCCTTGTTGTGCACCCACTGCCAGATCTGCGAGCGGGAGATCTCCGCGGTCGCGGCGTCCTCCATCAGGTTGTGGATGCCGACCGCGCCCGACCCACCGAGCCAGGAGGCGAGGTAGCGCAGCGCGACCTCCACGTTGTTGTGCAGCCCGGCCCGGGTCACCGACCCCGGCGTGCTGGCTATGTCCAGCAGGTCCGCGGCGGTGACGTGCACGTCGTCGCGCAGCTTCTCGAGCTGGTTCGGCTTGTCGCCGAGGACCCGGTCGAAGACCTCCTGGCAGACCGGCACCAGGTCCGGGTGCGCCACCCAGGAGCCGTCGAACCCGTCCGCGGCCTCGCGCTCCTTGTCCTCGCGTACCTTGGCGAACGCGCGCGCGTTCACCTCCTCGTCCCGTCGGCTCGGGATGAACGCAGCCATCCCGCCGATCGCGAACGCGCCGCGCTGGTGACAGGTCTTCACCAGCAGCTGCGCGTAGGCGCGCATGAACGGCGCGGTCATGGTGACCGCGTTGCGGTCCGGGAGGACGTACGACGGACCGGAGTCCCGGAAGTACTTGATGATGCTGAACAGGTAGTCCCACCTGCCGGCGTTCAACCCGCTGGCGTGCTCGCGGAGCTCGTAGAGGATCTCCTCCATCTCGAACGCCGCCGGGATGGTCTCGATGAGCACGGTCGCGCGCACCGAGCCATGCGGAATCCCAAGCCTGGCTTGGGCGAAGGTGAACACGTCGTTCCAGAGCCGGGCCTCGAGATGGCTCTCGATCTTGGCCAGGTAGAAGTACGGTCCGCTGCCCCGGCCGAGCAGCTCGGCGGCGTTATGGAAGAAGTACAGCCCGAAGTCGACCAGCGCGCCGACCGCCGGCCTGCCGTCGACGAGCAGGTGCTTCTCGTCGAAGTGCCAGCCGCGGGGGCGCATCACGATGGTGGCCAGCCTGCCGTCCTCACGAAGCCGGTAGACCTTGCCCTCCGGGGAGGTGAAGTCGATGTCGCGCCGGACCGCGTCGTACAGGTTCACCTGCCCGCCGACCACGTTGCGCCAGTGCGGCGTGCTCGCGTCCTCGAGGTCGGCCAACCACACCCGCGCCCCGGAGTTGAGCGCGTTGATGGTCATCTTCGCCTCACACGGGCCGGTCATCTCCACCCGCCGGTCGCGCAAGTCCTCCGGCGCCTCCGCGACGGTCCAGTCGGCCTCGCGGACGTCCCGGGTCTCGGGCAGGAAGTCGAGCGCCGCTCCTGCGGCGACGGCTTCCCGGCGGGCACGACGGGCGGCCAGCAGCTCGTCACGGCGAGCGCCGAACTCGCGCTGCAGGTCGGCCACGAAAGCCAGCGCTTCGGGAGTCAGGATCCGCTCGCCGCCGTCGACGGGTTCTCCGGTCACGCGCACGTCCATCGCATCCCCTTCCCCGGGCTCCCATGACCGCATGGGAAGCCGTCACCTCACACGGTGCGCACGCCGTGTGCGGTGACAGTTTGGCACGGGATGTGCCGCGTGGGGCGCTCGTCGTACGACGAATTCTGCCGCTACTCGTCGGTGAGCTCGTCCGCCTCCGGCCAGGTGCCGCCACGCGGCATCGGCAGCGCCACGGTGAGCCCGGCACGCCACTCGGGCCGGTCGAACGGCTCGCCCCAGTAGTCGGTGACCCGGACCGCCTCGCCGTTCTCGAGCTCGGCCACCGACACGTTGCGGAACAGCCGGCCGTCGCCGTAGTCGGTGGTCCACTCCACGACGAGCACGTCGCCCGTGCGGTGCCGCCGGCCGACCGCGAGCCGTAGCCCCTCGAAGTGCGACTCCACCTGGGCGATGCGGGCCCGGCCGTCGACCAGCTCGCCGCTCTGCGGCCACTGGCGTCTCGCCTTGCCGGCCAGCGGTACACCGAGCACCCGCTCCAGTCGCGTCTCGTGAGCAAGCTGTTGCTGCGTCATGACATCATCCCTTCGCAACCAGCCCCGTTGCGCCCTGCAGCACCGGCCCGGGGCTGGATAGTCCCGGACCCGGAGACGGTCTGGACCGTGTACGACGGACGGGGCGGCGTGGCAGGGTCGAAAACCCTCAGCCGATGTCGAACGCGCCCATGTCCAGGTGCAGGTCGGCCAGGTGCGCGCACTCCTTCACCAGCGCCGCGTTCGGCTCGTCGACCCGCTCCACCCAGGCACGTGCCCGGTCCGGCGACTTGCCGAACTCGACATGCCGGTGCACGAGCCGCTCGCGGCGTACCGCGTCGTCGAGGTCGCAGAACCACACCTCGTCGAACGCACTCCGGACGGCCTGCCATCTCGGCTCGGGAAGGAGCAGGTAGTTGCCCTCGCTGACCACGATCGGCCTCAGCTCGTCGACCCAGATGCCGTTCGCGACCGGCTGCTCGATGCTGCGGTCGAAGGCAGGAGCATACGCCGGCCAGCCCTGCGCGAGCCGGTCGAGGAGCGCGGCGAACCCCTCGGCGTCGAACGTCTCGGGTGCGCCCTTGCGGTCACGCAGTCCGAGCCGGTCGAGCGCGTCGTCATCGAGATGGAAGCCGTCCATCGGCACGTGCGTGCAGTGGACGCGGAGCCGAAAGGCAATCGCCTCGGCCAGCGTGGACTTGCCCGCACCGGGCGGGCCGGCGATGCCGACCAGCACCCGCCGTTCGGGCTTGTCCGACCGCAGCCGCTCGATGCGGTCGACGAGCCGGTCGAGGATCACGCGCACCAGTGTGCAGCACGTCAGCGGGCGAGCTGGTTCACCACGACGGCGAACGCCGCGGGCACGGTGGCCGCGACCGGCACGAGCGCCCGCCGGGCGGTGCGCACCCGGGTCGCTCCGAGCAGGGCCTGGGTGATCAGCTGGTACCTCCGGCTCACCTGCCGCCACGAGGACTCATAATCCTCGGGCCTTCCCGCGACGATCGCCTGCACGGCGGCACGAGCCTGGGCGAGCCCCAAGGCGATGCCCTCGCCGGTGAGCGCGTCGACGTACCCACTCGCATCTCCGACCAGCAGCACCCGCCCCGCGACCCGGCGCGTCGACCGTTGCCGGAGCGGACCGGCTCCGAGCGCGCGGGACACCGGCGCGCCGGCGAGCCGCTCACGCAGGGCGGGGAAGCGACGCAGCAGCGTGTCGAACGGGCCCGGTTCGGCGGTGAGCACCGCGACGCCGACCAGGGCCGGGCCGAGTGGGGTCACGTACGCCTCCGCGCCATGGGCCCAGTGCACCTCCACGAAGTCGGTCCACGGCGGCGTCTCGACGTGCGCGCGGATGCCGTACCGCCGCGCGCCCGGCACCGGCGCGTCCAGACCCAGCCGCCGCCGGGTCGGCGAGTGCAGCCCGTCGGCGGCGAGCAGGTACCGCGCCCTGCGCCAATTCACCCGCACGCCATCGGCGTCCTGGACCAGGTCGGTCACCGGTTCGGCGCGCAGGTCGATGCCGGCCGAGGCTTCCTGCAACGCCGTGTGCAGCGTCGTACGACGGACGCCCCTGCCGGGGCCGCTGCGGAACGGCGCCTCGGCACGGTGCCCGTCACGCAGGTACCGGATGCCGCTGAGTGTCGCGCCCTGCGGGGAGACACCCAGCTCCGACAGGGCCCGGACCGCCCCGGGCATCAGCCCCTCACCGCATGCCTTGTCGATCGG
>DASTWW010000056.1:0-5690 GCA_035765755.1 Nocardioidaceae bacterium | reverse complement strand
CTGCACCTGCGCCGCGCCCGAGGCTGCCGCGTCGCCGTCGGCCTCTCCGTCGGGCGTGGCCTCGTCTGCCCCGGCGTCCGCGCCCGGGGTTTCGCAGCCGGCTGCCGCCTCCAGCGCGCCGTAGACCGGCCGCCCGCTTCGGGCACACCGTAAGGTCGGTGTATGCCTGAGCGTTCCTCGATGGTCGACTGGGATCTCGCCGTCACGGCGGCATCCACGGTGGCCGGCAGCGGCCCCGCCATCTCCCGACCCGAGGCGGAGGACGTGGTCGCCGAGCTGCGCGCTGACGCGGAGCGGTCCACCCCGCTGGTCCGCGAGTACACCGGCCTGGTCGCCGAGGAGCGCAGCGCCCCGCTGCTGGTCGTCGACCGCACCGGCTGGATTCAGGCCAACGTGGACGGCTTCGCGACGGTGATCTCGCCGCTGGTCGACAAGCTCCAGCAGCGCAAGGGCCCGCCCTCGCCGATGGTGCAGGCGGTCGGCTCCCGGGTCACCGGTCTGGAGCTCGGCGGCCTGCTCGGCTTCCTGTCCTCGAAGGTGCTCGGCCAGTTCGATCCGTTCTACGCGGCACCGGCGCTGCCGCCGGGCCCCTCTGCTCAGCCGGCGGGTACGCCGGACGGGATGGGTGCGGCGGGGGCGGGTACGTCGGACGGGGCGGACGCCGATCTGCGGCCGCCAGCCGGCCGGCTGCTGCTGGTCGCACCGAACATCGTGCACGTCGAACGCCAGATGAGCGTCGATCCCGCCGACTTCCGGCTCTGGGTGTGCCTGCACGAGGAGACCCACCGGGTGCAGTTCACCGCGGTGCCCTGGATGCGTGACCACATCCACGGCGAGATCGCCAAGCTGGTCTCGAGCGTCGAGGTGGACCCGGGCAAGCTGGCCGGCCTGCTCGGCGAGGGCGTCCGCCGGATTTCTGACCTGGTCCGCGGCGACGACGACACCAGCCTGCTCGACCTGGTCACCTCGCCCGAGCAGCGCGAGGTGGTGGACCGGATCACCGCGGTGATGTCGCTGCTCGAGGGGCACGCCGACGTGGTGATGGACGGGGTCGGGCCCGAGGTGATCCCCTCGGTCGCGGAGATCCGCCGCAAGTTCAACCACCGCCGCAAGGGTGTCAGCCCTCTGGACCGGGTGCTGCGCAAGCTGCTCGGGCTGGACGCGAAGATGGCGCAGTACCGCAACGGTGCCGTCTTCGTCCGCGGCGTGGTCGACCAGGTCGGCATGGACGGGCTCAACAAGGTATGGGTGGAGCCGTCCGCGCTGCCCTCGAAGGACGAGATCGCGGACCCGGAGAGCTGGGTCCGCCGGGTGCACGGGTAGCCCGATGGGTCCGGCTCCCGCCGTTGCCGCGGTGCGGCTGGCCCTCCGTCGTACCCTCGCCGACTGCTTCGGCGCCGGCCCGGTCCTGGTCGCCTGTTCCGGCGGAGCCGACTCCCTGGCCCTGCTGGCGGCGACGGTGTTCGAGGCCCGGAAGCTGTCGGTGCCCGTGGTGGGCGTGACGGTCGACCACGGGCTCCAGGACGGCTCCGCCGACCACTCCGCCGCGGTCGTCGCGCAGATGGAGCGGCTCGGAGCGACGGACACCGTCTCGGTGCGGGTGCAGGTCGACCCTGCTGGGGAGGGGATCGAGGCGGCGGCTCGGCGGGAGAGGTACGCCGCGCTGTCGAAGGTCGCCGCCGAGCACGGGTCCTCCGTCGTACTTCTCGGGCACACCCGCGACGACCAGGCCGAGACCGTGCTTCTCGGACTGACCCGGGGATCTGGCGGCCGGTCGTTGGCCGGGATGCCGCGATCGCTCGACGGGCTGTTCTTGCGGCCGCTGCTCGAGCTGACCCGCGCCGAGACCGAGGCGGCCTGCCGGGCGGAGGGCATCTCGTACTGGAGCGACCCGCACAACACCGACCCGCGGTTCACCCGCTCCCGGATCCGGCACCGGGTGCTACCCGTCCTCGAGGCCGAGCTCGGCCCCGGGGTCGCCGCCGCACTGGCTCGGACCGGGGAGATGGTCCGGGCCGACGTTGAGGCGCTGGACCGGATCGCGCAGCAGTGGTACGACGGGCACCGGCTCGACTCGGACGCGGGGCCGCCTGCGGCCGGGTCGGCCACGGCGGTCGGATCGGCCGGGGTAGCCGGGCTGGATTCAGGTGCCCGGTCGGCTGGGCGGGCGGCTGGGGCGGGATCGGCCGATGCGACAGGCGTTGCGCTCGATGCCGGCGCGCTCGCTGCGCTCGACGAGGCGATCCGGCTCCGGGTTCTTCGGCTCGGCGCCTTGGACGCCGGCTGCCCGTCCGGTGAGCTGTTCCGGGTGCACGTGCTGGGCATCGACGAGCTGGTGATGGCCTACCGAGGACAGACCCGCGTCGAGCTTCCGGGTCATGTGCACGCCAGCCGCGACGGGCACCTCCTCCGGTTGGCCCGCGCCTGACGAGCCCGGTCAGTCCTGGCCGCCGCGGGGTCTCCAAAATCCGTCGCGGAAGATCCCGCCGAGAAGCGTTACCGGGAAAGTGGCGGCAAACGCCATGTTCGCGGCGGTGATTCGTGTCGTTTGCCGCCACTTTCCGAGGTCAGCGTCCTCCGGGCCCGGGGCTGGTGCACGTTCCTAGGCGCCTCGCGCGCGACTGCCCTGGTTCAAGCCGGACGCCGCGGCCGGCCACCAGCCGGTCCAGGAACCGCTGGGTCCCGCTGGGTGAGAACAGCGAGTCGGCCAGCAGGACATGCCACTTGCGAATGCGCTCCGGCCGGTGCGGCCGACGTAGGGACGCATCGGCGTCGCGCAGGATCCCGATCGCCTGGTAGAGCACGTCCTGGGAGGTGTAGCCACGGCGGATGTACTCGTTCCGGTCCAGCCGACGGTTGCGTTTCAGGTCCTTCCGCTGTCGTGGTCGCCGGAGGTGGTCCTCCCCGTCGTACTCATGCAGCGTCCGCGTCCCCTTGATCAGCAGGTCGGCCTTCGCGACGAACGTTCCATCTGGTGCCGTGATGATCGCCTGCGGCTCGACGGGGATCCCGCAGATGACGTGCAGGATCCGCAGCAGCGTCTCCCAGGCTGACTCGGAGCGGGCATCGACGTAGCGGAGCGCCCTGCGCAACATTGGAGCGCCCCGCCTTTGGAGCGCCGCAACCGCCTTCAGCTCGTCGAGGGTGCACAGGCGCAGGTGCAGCGCGGCGTCGCAGAGCACGACGAGGTCCAACACCCGCAGGTGCACAGCGCACGCCAGAATGCTCTCGGCGACTGGCATGAGTGGGAGTCCGGCCACGACGGTTGGGGGCGGAGCGAAGACGAGCCGGGTGACGTGCAGGCCGCTCCGCTCGGGTCGGACCCCGTCGCGGCTCATGCTGGCGAAGATCGGCAGGCCAGTCGGCAAGGGCGGTAGCCAGAGGCCGTAGACCGCAGCGGCGGTGAGATGCGTGAAAGCTCCTGACCGCGGCAGGACGAGTCGCCAGGCGAGGAGCTCGGCCTGGAGACCGGCCCGGAGATCGGACGCCTCGAGGTCCGGGCGGTACAAGCCATGGCTCACCTTGACCCAGCCCCGGGTCCGGAGACGCCCGCGACACGCAGCTGGATTGTCCATGGCGCCGGGCATGGAACCGGTCACCGCAGCCGCGGCGAGCGAGCTCGGACCGGAGCCATGAGGTCCATGAAGAGAAGCCGTCATTCCGCGATGTTCCGGAGGAACGGCGTGGCATGACCCTCCCGCTTTCCCGGCCGTGGACGACAACGGCATCCCACCGCCTGTGGAGTGCTTCCGGCCAGCGAGCAACGAGGTAAGTGGCGGCAAACGACATGTCCGCGGCGATGAAATGTGTCGTTCGCCACCACAATTCGGGGGCCGTGGATCGAAGAGCCCGGGTGTCCGAGGGGCCGAGGGCCGTAGTGGCAGCCCCTGTGGCAGGCTGACGCCCATGGACGAATCCCACGTCGAAGGCGACCTGGTCGACATCCTCTACTCCGAGAAGCAGATCCAGGACCGCCTGGCGGAGCTGGCCCAGCAGATCGAGCGGGACTACGAAGGGCGGGAGCTGCTCCTGGTGGGCGTGCTGAAGGGGGCCGTCATGGTGATGGCCGACCTCGCGCGGCAGTTCAACCGGCACGTGGAGATGGACTGGATGGCCATCTCGTCGTACGGCGCGGGGACGAAGTCTTCTGGTGTGGTCCGGATCCTCAAGGACCTGGACACCGACATCAACGGCCGGCACGTGCTGGTGGTGGAGGACATCATCGACACCGGGCTGACGCTGTCCTGGCTGGTGTCGAACCTGAGCTCGCGCGGGCCGGCGTCGGTGGATATCTGCACGCTGCTGCGCAAGCCGGAGGCGCAGCAGATGAGTGTGGACGTGAAGTACGTCGGATACGACATCCCCGACGAGTTCGTGGTCGGCTACGGCCTGGACTTCAACGAGAGGTACCGCAACCTGCGCTCGATCGGCACACTGGCGCCGCACGTGTACTCCTGAGCGGACCGAACCCGAGCAACCCGGAGGAGCCGGGCACCTTCCGCTGCTGGCGAACGCGCCGATCGACCGGGAACCTCCCGCCGATTGGAGCCGTTGCGCTTTTCGCGGGACAATGGTCCACGGAGACGTCTCCGAGGCGGCACGGGCGCGTTGGTGCCCCCGTGTAGCGTCGGTACGTCTAAAGCGGTTTGAACTGGCAGGAGGACGGGGAGCATCCCCCGGCACATGGACGTGAAGCGCATTTTCCGAGGTCCCTGGCTGTGGATCGTCGTGGCTGTGGTCGGCGTGCTCATCGCCCTGCAGTACCTCGCTCCCAACGGTGGCTACAACCAGATCAACACCTCCGCCATGGTCGGCCACCTCAAGGACGGCTCGGTCAAGACCATCCTGTTCGTCGACGGCGACCAGCAGATGCGAGCCACCCTGGACAACGGCCAGAAGGTCACCGCCGACTGGGTGTCGGGTCAGCAGCGCGACCTGCTCCAGCTCGCCCAGAAGCAGGTCGACGCCGGCCAGCTCCAGCAGTACAACGACCAGAACCCGCAGCCCAGTCTGATCGGGTCGATCCTGGCAACGCTGCTGCCGTTCGTGCTGATCATCCTGTTGTTCCTGTTCTTGATGAACCAGGTGCAGGGCGGCGGCGGCCGGGTGATGCAGTTCGCCAAGTCCAAGGCGAAGCTGATCTCCAAGGACATGCCGAAGACCACCTTCTCCGACGTGGCCGGCTGCGAGGAGGCCATCGAGGAGCTCGGCGAGATCAAGGAGTTCCTCCAGGAGCCGGCCAAGTTCCAGGCGGTCGGCGCGAAGATCCCCAAGGGCGTGCTGCTCTACGGCCAGCCCGGCACCGGCAAGACCCTGCTCGCCCGCGCGGTGGCGGGCGAGGCGGGCGTGCCGTTCTACTCCATCTCCGGCTCGGACTTCGTGGAGATGTTCGTCGGTGTCGGTGCCTCCCGGGTCCGCGACCTGTTCGAGCAGGCCAAGGAGAACGCCCCGGCGATCGTGTTCATCGACGAGATCGACGCCGTCGGCCGGCACCGTGGTGCCGGCATGGGCGGCGGCCACGACGAGCGCGAGCAGACGCTCAACCAGCTGCTGGTCGAGATGGACGGCTTCGACGTGCGCGGCGGCGTGATCCTGATCGCGGCCACCAACCGGCCGGACATCCTCGACCCGGCGCTGCTGCGCCCGGGCCGGTTCGACCGGCAGATCAGCGTCGAGGCTCCCGACCTCGC
>DASTWW010000055.1:0-3137 GCA_035765755.1 Nocardioidaceae bacterium | reverse complement strand
AGTGGCCAAGGCGAAGTTCGAGCGGACTAAGCCGCACATCAACATCGGCACCATCGGTCACATCGACCACGGGAAGACGACGTTGACCGCAGCCATCACCAAGGTGCTGCACAACAAGCTGCCGGACCTGAACGAGGAGTCGGCGTTCGAGAAGATCGACAACGCTCCCGAGGAGCGTCAGCGCGGTATCACCATCTCGATCTCCCACGTCGAGTACCAGACCGAGAAGCGGCACTACGCGCACGTGGACTGCCCGGGGCACGCCGACTACATCAAGAACATGATCACCGGTGCGGCGCAGATGGACGGCGCGATCCTGGTGGTGGCCGCCACCGACGGCCCGATGCCGCAGACGCGTGAGCACGTGCTGCTGGCCCGCCAGGTCGGTGTGCCGGCGATCGTGGTCGCGCTCAACAAGTGCGACATGGTCGACGACGAGGAGCTCATCGAGCTCGTCGAGATGGAGGTCCGGGAGCTGCTCTCGGAGTACGAGTTCCCCGGCGACGACATCCCCGTGGTGCGGGTCGCGGCCTTCCCGGCGCTGCAGGGCGACGAGAAGTGGGGCCAGTCCATCATGGAGCTGATGGACGCGGTCGACGAGTACATCCCGCAGCCCGAGCGCGAGATCGACAAGCCGTTCCTGATGCCCGTCGAGGACGTCTTCACCATCACCGGCCGCGGCACCGTGGTCACCGGCCGCATCGAGCGCGGCGTGGTCAAGGTGAACGAGGAGGTCGAGATCGTCGGCATCCGGCCGGGTTCGATGAAGACCACCGTGACCGGCGTCGAGATGTTCCGCAAGCTGCTCGACGAGGGCCAGGCCGGTGAGAACGTCGGCCTGCTGCTCCGCGGCACCAAGCGCGAGGACGTCGAGCGCGGCATGGTCGTCATCAAGCCGGGCACCACCACCCCGCACACCAACTTCGAGGCGAACGTCTACATCCTCTCGAAGGAGGAGGGCGGCCGGCACACGCCGTTCTTCAACAACTACCGTCCGCAGTTCTACTTCCGTACGACGGACGTGACCGGCGTCGTCACGCTGCCCGAGGGCACCGAGATGGTCATGCCGGGCGACACCACCGACATGACGGTCGAGCTGATCCAGCCGATCGCCATGGAGGAGGGTCTCCGGTTCGCGATCCGCGAGGGCGGCCGCACCGTCGGCGCCGGACGGGTCACCAAGGTCATCAAGTAGGACCACCAGCCTGAGACACAGGCCCTGAGGAGAAGGCCCTGCCCGCGCGGGCAGGGCCTTCTTCGCGTCTCAGACCGGCCGCACCGGCCAGAACACCTCGGTGCGGGTCTGGTCCTCCGGTGTCCCGGGCGGGCTCCAGTACTCCTCCCACATGCCGGACTTAGCATCGAGCTCCCGCCCCTGCGCGGCGGCCTGCTCCTCCAGCGCCGCATAGGCGTGCGGCAGGCCCTCGTAGCGGCCGAGGTGGGTGGTGGTGGCCACGTCCCCCTCGGGCAGCCAGATGGTGGCGACAGGACCGTCCGCGGAAAGCTCGGCGGCGACCGGGAAGCCGACCGCCACGGCGAAGCCGTCCGGCTCCTTCTCGTAGTAGGCGAGCGCCGGCCCGGTCGGCTGCGTGTCGTGCCGGGACAGCGAAGCCATCACGTCGACGAACCCGGCGGCCATCCGGGTGCCGAGCTCCGCGAGCGTGGTGTGGAACCTGACCACGGCCACCTGCTGCGCGGGGCGGTGCACGATGCGCACCTGGTAGTCCATCCCCCCACCTCCTGCCTCTCCCCGCCCTCAGGCTAGGGCCGCGGGCTGCCTGTGCCCAGGGCCTACCTGCCCTGTCAGAATGGTGCGTTGTGGCCAACGAAGAGACGACGCAGACCGAACGGGCGGCCCGCCCGGCCCGGCCGCACACCGGTCGGACCGGCGAGGGCAGGCGCATCCGGGAGGTGCTCAGCTACGCGCGCCGGGGGAGTCGGCTGACCGACGCCCAGGCTGCGGCGTGGGGCCGGCTCGCGGACCGGTGGTGGATCCCCGAGGACGCCGTGGACGAGCCGGGGTTCGACCTGACCGGACGGTTCGGGCGGTCCGCGCCGCTGATCGTGGAGATCGGCCCGGGCATCGGGGAGGCGACCGCGGCGCTGGCCGCCGCGCGTCCGTCGTACAACGTGCTCGCCTTCGAGGTGTGGCGGCCAGGCGTCGCCCAGACCATGCAGCGCCTCGAGCGGCTCGGCGTGCACAACGTCCGGCTGTGCGGGGTCGACGCGGTGTGGTCGCTGCAGCACCTGCTCGGCGAGGAGAGCATCAGCGAGCTGTGGACGTTCTTCCCCGACCCCTGGCCCAAGACCCGGCACCGCAAGCGCCGGCTGGTGACCGCGGAGTTCGCGGCGGTGGCCGCTTCCCGGCTCGAGCCGGGGGCGCACTGGCGGCTGGCCACCGACTGGCCGGACTACGCCGAGCAGATGGTGGCGGTGCTCGACGGTGAGCCGCTGCTGGAGAACGAGTACGACGGGCCCGCGCCGCGCTGGTCGCAACGGCCGGTGACCCGCTTCGAGCGCCGCGGCATCCGCGAGGGCCGGCCGGTCACCGACCTGGCCTACCGGCGGATCCCGGCCCCGATTTGATCTGGCCACCGGGTCTCTGACAAGATAGTCCGGTTGCTCCGGCGGGGTTGCCGGGGCGCCGGTAGTTGACCACTTCACAGGCTCTCCTGATCGCGGTGGTCGCGTTGCGCCGGTGCCGCACCTGGAGACCCTGCTGACTCGGTCCGCAGCTCTCGGGCACGGCCGGGTGCCACTCCAACACCAAGCCAGTGGGTGGTGTGTTGCGCCGCAATAAGCGCGACACGCCCGACCCCGGGGGTGGGCGAGGGAAGACCTACCGGACGAGCTTCGGCTCAGGACAAGTAGAGGACGAACGAAGAGCTATGGCGGGACAGAAGATCCGCATCAGGCTCAAGGCCTACGACCACGAGGTGATCGACACCTCCGCCCGCAAGATCGTGGACACGGTCACGCGTACGGGCGCCAAGGTCGCCGGCCCTGTGCCCCTACCGACCGAGAAGAACGTCTACTGTGTCATCCGGTCGCCGCACAAGTACAAGGACAGTCGCGAGCACTTCGAGATGCGCACCCACAAGCGCCTCATCGACATCATCGACCCCACGCCGAAGACG
>DASTWW010000054.1:0-28063 GCA_035765755.1 Nocardioidaceae bacterium | reverse complement strand
AGCGCGATGAGGAAGAAGTTCCCCGACACGTTCGGGTCGCCGAGCGTGAACTCCGCGCGGTAGCCGTTGGCGGCGGTGATGCCCGACAGCGCGTTGAGGCCGGTGACCAGGCCGACCAGCACCACCCCGGCGTACACCGTGGCGCTGCAGACCCAGAACCGCAGCATCCGCGACAGCACCCACGGGTCGCGTCCGGCGTTGGCGATCGCGGCGCCGAAGCCGAGCATCCACACGTCCTGCATCAGGGTGATGGTGGTGGTGCTCGCCGCCGCTTCGGCCACCAGCGCGGCCAGCGTGCCCGCGATGAGCAGTACGCCGACACCGACCACGTACGGCAGCCGGAGCGACACCTGCCGGTAGGTGGCGGTCAGCAGCACGCTACCGGTCGCCGCGGCCACGCCGAGGTCCGCGAGCGAGACGTTGCCGGGAGCTGCGGGGCTGATCAGCGGCAGGGTGACCATCGCGAAGCACAGCGGGGCCGCGCGCCACAGGTGGGCGGTGGTGGGTTCCCCGGCGGGGCCGGTGACCGGCGGCTCGAGGGCCGCGGCCGGTGGTGCGAGCAGGGTCATGGCCGGCCCCGGAGGCCGACCGGTTCCGGGAGCGAGGCCAGCAGCTCGACGTGCCGCCAGGCGAACTCGTCGTCGACCGCCGTGGCGGCGACATCGGCCACCGCAGCCCAGCCCAGGTCGTACCACGCCGAGTCGGGGAGCCCCAGCCGCCGGAGTCCCCCGGTGAGGAACGCCCGGACCTGGTCGTGGTACCAGCTGCGCCGGGTCAGCGCGTAGCGCAGCCCGGCACACCGGTGGTCCGCGCGCAGCCCTCGGTGCCCCGGCACCGGCCGGCCCACTGGCGTGTGCCGGTCCAGGTAGAGCGAGTAGCTGACCGCGAACCGGCCGATGTCTCGAAGCGGCTCCCCCCGGGCAGACCCCTGCTCCCAGTCCACGACCCCGGACACCGCCCCGCCCTGCCCCGGGTCGACCAGGATGTTGCCGAACCAGAAGTCGCCGTGCACCACGGTGCGCGGAGTGCTGAACGCGGACAGCCGGTCGTGTAGCCGGGCGACGCGGGCGGCGACCTCGGCGGCCGGCGCCCGGCGTTCGGGCGCGGTCTCCGCACGGGCCACGATGCGCTCGGCGGCCCCGGACAGCAGGTTGACCGGCGACGGCGCCGACAGCGACGCGTCCTGCAGCCGGGCCAGCCAGTCGCCGGCCACCCGGAAGTCCTCCGCGACCCGGTTCGGCCGGGCCGTGTGCCGCCACGAGTGGTAGCCGCGGGTGAGCGGCACGCCGGGCATCGCGCTGGCCACCAGGACCAGCCGGCCGTCGTGCTGGCGCATCTCCACGAACCGCGGGATGGTGCCGATCACTGGACGCAGCCCGAGTCGACGCAGGTCGACCAGCAGCCGACCCTCGCGCTCGACCGCGGCCTCGGCGACCGGCGTGGTCGCGATCTTGGCCGCCAGCGTGGGGATCGCCTCACCGGGCCGGACCACGAGGACGCTGACCTTGGCGTCGTGGTCCTTCGACATCGCCAGCACGATGGAGCGGGTGCCCGGTGAGTCCAGCAGCGACTGCAGGTCGCGCAGCGGGAAGGCGGGGGTGTACCTCGCGGCGGGTGCAGAGGTCATGGCAGCTCACCTCGGTAGCCGACGGCCAGTCGCGGGGCGACCGCCCCGAGGGTCCACCAGGGCAGCCGGCTGCGGCCCACCGCCGCGAGTGCCGTGAGCAGCGCGGTGGTCCTCGTGGTGCCGGGCGGCGGGGTGACCAGGCTCTGCCACAGCACGGCGACGGTGTCCGGGTGGTCCTCGACGAGGTACCGCCCACTGCTGATGCTCGGCAGCACGACGTACTCGTGCGAGATCACGATGCCCGCGGCGACGGCGGTCCGGCGGAGCCGGGCCCGGTTGAGCCCCCCGGTGCCGGCCAGCGCCACCGGGGCGGCGGCGGGCAGGTCACGCAACGCCCTGGTGGCCGCGCGCTGCCTCGGCAGCGACCGCGGCACGGTCACCAGCACCGTGTCCTCGGGGACCAGCACCGCCCACGGGGCGGAGCGGGTGACGGACTCGGTGCTCATCGGGGCGCCTCCGCGGTGGCCAGCGCGTCGGCGAGCCGGAGACCGGTCCAGGTGGGCAGCAGCAGCTCGGAGCAGGGCAGCAACGACGCGGCCTCCAACGCCCCTTCGGGCACCGGTGGGTGCACCGGCCCAAGACCGGTCCCGAGCGCGAGCGAGGCGGCGAACGGCCAGTAGCGGCGCAGCTCACCGGCCGCGTAGGTGCCGCCCTCCAGGGCCCGGGCCGCCTCCTCGGCGTCGATGGGGTGCACGGCGGCCGCGCTCCCGCGACCCCGGCGCACCACCACCAGCCGGGTGGCGGTCAGCTCGCTGGCCCGGCCGGACCAGGCCCGCTCAGTGCGCCCGTGCGCCATCCGGCGGCCCCCCGCACCCTGGACCCGCAGCGGCTCCAGCAGCCCGCTGGCCACCACCCCGTCCACGGGGTTGCGCTTGGTCAGCACGCAGACGTTGTCGCAGGTCGCCTGCCCGCCCGCGCTCAGCTCGGTCTCGAGCAGCGTCGACTTGCCGACGCCGCCAGGACCGGCGAGCAGCACCACGGTGTCCTCGAGCGGTGAGCCCAGTCGGATCGCCGACACGTGCAGCGGCACCCCGCCGTGCACACCGGCCCACCACAGGGCCGGGTACTGCAGCAGCGCGCAGCGCACCAACAGGTGGAACCGGGACCGCAGCAGGCTCGCCGCCGCTCGCGACCGCAACGACGGGCACCAGCGGGCCCGCACCTCGAGGGTCGACCCGGACGGCTCCACCATCAGGTCGAAGCCCGTGCTGCACGCGTCCTGCATCACCACCCGGCCGGCGCTCGCGTAGACGCCGCGAGTGATCACCTGCCAGCCGGCGACGTCGAAGCTGGCGTGCTCCCGCTCCACCAGGACGTGCAGGTCGACGGGGCCGCGCTCGTCGGAGGGGAGCAGGTCACCGGCCAGCGCCTCGTCCAGCATGGAGCCGACCCACCCGATCCGCGGCTCGATCTCCACCTGGAGACCGACGGAGACGCAGCGGCGCACCAGGCCGCTCGGGTGCCTGGCGGTGCCGGTCACCGGATCGAGAGAAGGCTCCTCGTCGAGCGGCTCCGCCAGGGGCACCGCCGGGCGAAGGCTGCGCATCATGCGGCGCACCAGTCCGGGCCGGGGATGCGCCTTCAGCGCCCGCCGCGGCGCGGTCACGATCCCGAGCATCGGCCAGCCCGCCGAGCCGCGGACGTCCTCGACCGGCTCGATCGCACGCCGCTTGACGGCGTACGGCGCCACCAGCACCATCCCGGCCGCGGAGTCACCGGCGACCCGGTCCGCGGTGGTCCAGGCCAACGGCGCCGACCCGGAGGGCAACGCGACGTTGCTCATCCGGCCGGCGAGCTCGGCGGCGAACAGGCCGTCGGCTTCCGGAACAGTGACCACCACGACCTTCGTCACCCGGGCGCGGTGGGCGGCGCGGGCCGCGGCCAGCGCGACCCGTTCGACCTCGGGCTGCCGCACCTTCCGCCCGCGCAGCCGGCCGAGCAGCGGCGCGTTGAGAAGCCGCGACAAGGCCCGCGGGGTCGGCACGGTGGGCCGGAACGTCTCGGCGACGGCCGCAGCGGTGAGCCCGAGCAGCAGGCCGAGCAGCACCGCGAGGCCGATCAGCTGGGGCAGTCGGGAGTCGAGCACCTCCGGCTCGTGCGCGTCGAGCAGCAGAGCCTGCGGGAGCAGGGCGTGCTGCAGCACGATCTGGGACCGCTCGGTGTTCAGGTCCGCGTGCTCCTGGGCGACGAGGTACATCTCCGCCTGCCACGCCGGCACCCGTGGGTCGTTGGGGGCGGTGTTCAGCTGCGTCTGCAGCTTGGTCTGCTGGGCCCGGATCACCTTCAGCCGGTTGTCGATGTCGGCGAGGGCGCCGGGCACCGAGGTCTGGTTGCTGCCGTTGATGAACTGCACCAGGTGCGAGGCGAGTGCCCGGTCGACGATCCCGGCGACGATCGGGTCGCGGTCCAGCACGGTCACGTCGACCACGGCGGACTCGCCCTGCCGGACGACTGAGACGTTGTGCTTGATGTAGTCGACCAGCGGCGCGCGTCGTACCCCCGCCTGGGCGAGCGCCTGCCGCACGAACGACGGCGTGGTCGCGATCGCGGTGGCCTGGTTGCTGATCGCGTCCGCCTGGGTGGTCGACGACGCGGGACCGCCGGGCACCTGGACGCGGGCGCTGGCCTGGTACTGCGGTGTCGGGTCGTGCACCGCGAGCAGCCCGGCGACCGGCACCACCATGCAGACCAGCAGCAGCACCAGGTGACGGCGCAGGATGCGCCCAACCGCTTCGTCCAACGTCACAGGAGACCCCCCATAGTGAACGCTCCACGCTTGTCGTGGCCGGTTCCGACGCTAAGTCCGCGAGGGATGAGGCTTGATCGACCGCCTGGAGGAATAGTGACTACGTCATTTGATGCAGTCCCCGGCCCAGCCGGTCAGTGGAGCACCGCCATGGGGCGCATCCGGGCGACCGGCTTGACCAGGCCGTTGCGGACCAGCACGTCGAGCGCAGCGTTGACGCCGTTGTCGTCGAGGTGGTCCACGACCTTCGGTGCCGCGCCCTGGTAGCCAAACTCCAGGGTGCCGCGGTGCAACGGGTCCCGCCCGGACCAGCCGCGCTCGGCGAACGTGTCGATGACCGTGCCCGCGCCGTGGCAGGCGGTGTACAGGCTGGCCGCGGCGTTGGGCCCGGCGGTGGCGAGGTAGGAGGAGGTGCGGTGCGTCCCGGGCAGCAGCAGCGCCTGTCCGGTGGTGGCGAAGGTGGTGCCCGGCGGCATCATCTCGGCCGGGAAGGCACGGCAGGAGTTGTGGCGGTGCACGACCGCGGACACCCCGTTCACGTCCTCCTCGTAGACGCTGTTGTGCGGCGAGTCGACCACCAGCCGGCCAGGGGAGCCGCCGAACGCCTGGACGGCCAGCTGCTGGAGCGCGGAGTAGGTGGCCATCCGGAACGCGAAGCCGTAGTTGGCCGCCGCGGCGTTGGCCAGCATCAGCCGCTGGCCCTCGGCGCTCTCGCGCCGGACCGGCGGGAAGCCGTCGGAGAAGTACAGCGCCAGCCGTTCCCGCAGCTGCTCGAGGGACCGGGCGGTGGCCAGGTGGTACCACGGCTTGAGCACCTTCATGGCTGCCCGTACGTCGCGCGGATAGTCCAGCCGGCGGCCGAAGATGCGGCCGATCTCGCTGGTGAGCATGCCGCCGCCGCCGTGGAACTGGAGGGTCAGCTGTCCCCGCTGCACGCCGAGCAGGGCCGCCGCCTCCTCGTCGAGGATCTCCTCGACCGTCTGCAGCTCGACGAAGTGGTTGCTGGGGCCGACGGTCCCGAAGCGCAGTCGGGCGAAGTGCAGGGCCAGAGAGGGCAGCTCCTTGAGGAACCGCGCGCCGCCGCCGTACTGCTCGAGGTCGATGCGGCCGCCCTCCTCGACCCGGTCGAGCTGAGCCGGGTCGACGCCGTACTTGTCCACCGCGAACTGCGCGCCCTCGGTGGCCGCGGCCGCGACCTCCTTGGAGGTCAGCTCCAGGCGCCGGGTCGGCGGGTAGGGGTAGCGCTCCACGACGCCGCGGTAGAAGTCGGCGATCGCCTTCTCGTCGGGGCGGTCGCAGTCCAGCGCGATCAGCGCCATCCCGCAGTTCACCGACGAGGAGGTGAGCGTCGGGCGGATCGACTCCAGCGTGGCGACCGCGACGCTCGACGGGGTCTCCATTTTCCGCTTGTGGTGGAAGTCGGGGAGGATCACCGGCGGTGCCGCCAGGTCGTACTTGCCCACGCGGGCGTGCATGTCGGCCAGCGTGGTGCGGTCGGCGCGCACCTTCGGGCCCTCGAAGACGGTGGGTGCGAACGCCCCGTCGCCGCCGGTGTCCGGGCGGCGCCTGACCCCTCCGAAGAGGGAGAGGGTGCTGGGTGCGTCGAAGTCTTGGTGGGTCACGGTTTCAGCCTTTCGAGTGTGCGGTTGCCTGCGAGGCCCTGTCGGTGGTCGTTGTGGTTCGTTCGGTGGTCGCCAGCCCCGCCTCACGTGCGATGGCCACGGCCCGCAGCGACGAGTGAGCGCCGAGCTTGTGGAGCACGTTGTGCACGTGCGTGCGCACCGTGTTCGGCGACATCCCCAGCCGGTCGGCGATCTGCGGGCGGCTCATGCCGTCGACGAGGCACTGCAGGATCTGCTGCTCGCGGGCGGTGAGCGGCCGGAGCACCGACGCGGGCGCCTCGGCCTCCTCCCGGGCCGCGATCATGGCCCGCAGCACCGAGGTCAGCAGCCGCCCGGGAACCCAGGTCTCCCCGTTGGCCACTGCCCGCAGGCACTGCTGCAGCTCGGCCATCGGCAGGGTCTTCGGCAGCCAGCCGTGCGCCCCGGAGGTGAGCGCCTGGACCACCTGGCCCGGGTCGGCCTCGTTGCTGAGCACCACCATCCGGGTGGCCGGGTGCTCGTCCTGGATGCGCTGCAGGACCTGGAGGCCAGGATCCATCAGGTCCGAGTCGAGCAGCACCACGTCGACCCTGGGGTCCGCCCCGGGGCGATCGAGGAGCTGCCACAGCGACTCCGTGCTCGTGGAAGCGGTCGCCTCGACCACCTCGTCCAGGTCCCGAAGTCCCATGGCGAGCGTGTCGGCGAACGCTAGGTAGCGGTCCACCACCGCGACGTGGATGCCTGACGTCACGGCGACAACAGTGGCGTCGGCCTCGAGTGTTCAACACCTGTCCTTGGCGGAGAACGTGCTACTTCACGTGACGTAGATAGGGGTCGTACGACGTGATCCACGACGGATCGGCGTCGTTGACCCGGGACACCGCGGCCACCGCCTGGAGGCGGGAGTGCACGCCCAGCTTCTGCAGCACGTTCTGGACGTGGGTGCGCGCCGTGCTCCGGCTGATGCCCATGACCCGGGCCATCTCCACGGTGCTCTGGCCCATCACGATGCGGCGCAGCACCTCGCGCTCTCGCTTGGTGAGGAAGGCCACCAGCCAGTGGATGTCGTCCGGGTCGACCTCGGTGCGCCGCGCGAGCGTCCGAGCCACCTTGGGCCCGAGCACGGTCTCGCCGTCGTGGACCCGTTCCACGGCTCGGATGATGTCGGTGACCCCCACGTCCTTGCCCACGTAGCCGCTCGCACCGAGGTCCACCGCCGAGGCGATGGTGTCCGCGTCGTCCGCGGCGGAGAGCATGAGCACCCGCGTGTCGGGGGAGCACTCGCGGATCCGGCCGAGGGCCTCGAGGCCGCTGCCGTCCGGGAAGCCCACGTCCAGGACGCACACGTCCGGACGGTGCACGGCCA
The DNA here is from genome assembly GCA_035765755.1 of Nocardioidaceae bacterium. Lineage (GTDB taxonomy): Bacteria > Actinomycetota > Actinomycetes > Propionibacteriales > Nocardioidaceae > DASSKA01. Next base: position 20,723 of record DASTWW010000054.1, on the reverse strand, counting down.
CCAGCTGGGTCCCCGCGTCGGGCGCCTCGGCGGTCAGCACGGTGTGGCCGGCGCTCCGCAGCAGCGACGCGAGCGCCTCCACGAGCAGCACGTGGTCGTCGCACAGCACGATCAGCATGGCGCACTCCCCGTCGACACGGCCGGCAGCGACACCCGCACCAGGGCGCCCCCGAGCGGGCTGGAACCGGTGCGGACCGTCCCGCCGAGCGACGCGACCGCGCGGCGTGCGGCCGCCAGACCGATGCCGTGCACGGTCGGCAGGGCGCCGAAGCCGGGGCCGTCGTCCTCGACCTCGATGGCGACGAAGCGGCCACCGGTGACGAGGCGGACCTGGATGCAGCCGTCCGACCCGGCGGCGCGCACCGCGTTGTTCACGATGTTGGTCAGTGCCCGGCCGAGCCGCCGGGGCGACACCACGGCCTGGGCGTCTCCGTCGGCAAGCAGCCGGACCGTTCCCTCGAAGCCGGCCGAGGCGACCCGGACGGTCCTCTCCAGCAGCGGGGCCAGGTCCACGATGCCGATGTCGTCGTCGCTGGCGCTCAGCACGTCCTCGAGCATCGATGCCATCCAGCGGGTCTGGCCGGCGATCTGGTTCAGGCGCCTGAGCACCTGCTCCCGGTCGTCGACCTCGGCCTGGCCGGCGCTGGTCAGCAGCAAGATGGTCGCGAGCGACTGCTTCGCGTCATGACACAGCTCACGGAACCCGTCATCTGCAGTAGCCTCGGTCACATTTCCCCCCTCGGCGGGCCGGGCCCCCCGACCCGGTCGTTCTCTACGTGCTCCCAAGGTATGCGTGCCGGTTCGTGCAGCACATGGCCTTTGAACACGAATAGGACTACGGCGTTTGGATGATCTCCTCATCCTCCGGATATCTCCTGCATGGGCACCGAATCCGTCGTACGCCTGAACCATCCGAGGGCTGATGTCCATCGAGCGTTGTACGTAGAACCCCTCATGCAACGGCCCGATCCGCGGGTCCGCGGATTCTGCGAACGTTCCAGAGTCGCGACCGGGAGGTCGACGACCGAGCCGCCGCTCGACACGGCGACCCGCGCACCAAGGGGGCACGAAAGCATGACTGCGCTGCACGCAGCACCGCCGATCCCGTTCGCCAGGACCGTCGTGACGAGCGAGGCGATCGATGGGGTGACCCGGGTGCTCGGCTCGGGATGGCTGACCACCGGTCCGGAGGTCGTCGAGTTCGAGAAGGAGTTCGCGGCCCTCGTCGAGGCGCGGGAGGCGGTGGCGGTGGCGTCGTGCACCGAAGCGCTCGAGCTGGCGCTCGGGGCGTTGCGGCTGCAGCCGGGCGCCAAGGTGCTGACTCCGACGATGACGTTCTGCGGGGCAGTGAACGCGATCGTGCACGCCGGCATGACCCCGGTGTTCGTCGACCTGGACCCGGCGTCGCTGATGCCGAGCCCGGAGACCGTCGCGGCGGCCACCGCTCGGGCACACGGCGTCGACGCGATGGTGGTCCTGCACTACGCGGGCCACCCGGCTCCGGTGGTCGCGCTCGCTGAGGCGGCCGACCTGCCGCTCTCGTGTGTGGTCGAGGACGCCGCGCACGCGGTCGGCACCGTGACGCCGGACGGGCCGGTCGGCAGCGTCTCGGCGGCCACCTGCTTCAGCTTCTACGCCACCAAGAACCTGCCCATCGGCGAGGGCGGCATGGTGACCACGCACGACGAGGAGATCGCCGACCACGTCCGCAGGGCACGGCTGCACGGGATGAGCCGCGACGCCTGGAAGCGGTACCTGCCCGGCGCCTCCTGGCGCTACGAGGTGGACACCGCCGGCCTGAAGGCGAACATGACCGACCTGCAGGCGGCCATCGGCCGCGCGCACCTGGGCGCATTCCCGGCCTGGCAGGCCCGGCGCGCTGAGCTCGCTGCGAGGTACGACGCGATGCTCTCCGGCGTGCGCGGCGTGGTCCGCCCGCCGCGGCCGGGCCACGGTGAGGGCAGCCACGCCTGGCACCTGTACGTCGTGCGCATCATGCCGGACGCACGCAGCGACCGTGACGCGGTGCTCGCCGGCCTCGCCGAACGGGGGATCGGCACGTCGGTGCACTTCATCCCCAACCACCAGCAGCCGCACTTCCGGCGGGTGCTCGGCCTGGAGTCGGGTCGGCACTTCCCGGAGGCGGACCGGGTGTCGGAGCAGATTCTCTCGCTGCCCCTGCACCCCTGGCTGACCGACCAGGACGTCGACCGGGTGTGCGAGGAGCTCGCCGCCATGGTCGCTGGCCCGCACCGGGCCTTCAGGAACACCGTGCCCGCTCCTTTCAGCACGGCACGGGCAGTCGCAGAGCATGAGGAGGTACGACGGTGACCATCGTCAACGACCACCGCACGAGGATCCCGCGTCAGAGGGGGCCCGCCCTGCTGCGGACCCTCGTCGTAGGAGCAGGAGTGGCAGGCCGCGCCCTCGCGCGCGACCTGGTGTCGACTCCGGAGTTCGGGCTGCAACCCATCGGCTTCGTCGACGACGACCCGGGCAAGCAGCCGCTCACCGACCTGCCGCTGTTCGGGACCCTCGACGACGTCACCTCCGTGGCCCTCAGCGAGGACGTGGACGCGGTGGTGCTGGCCATCCCGCGCCTGGACTCCGACACCTTCCGGAAGGTGGCGCAGTCCGCGGCCGCTGCCGGCGCCAGTGTGCGGTACCTGCCGTCGTTCGTGGCCGCGCTGGAGCGCTCGGTGGTCGGCAGCGACATGCGCTGGTTGGAGGTCGGCAAGCTGATCGGCCGGGACGAGATGCACGTGGTGAGCCACGCAGCCGCCGCCATGATCAAGGACCGCACCGTGCTGGTCACCGGTGCCGGCGGGTCCATCGGCAGTGAGCTGTGCCGCCAGGTGTTCGGCTTCGGGCCGAGCCGGCTGATCATGCTCGACCACGACGAGTCCAACCTGCACCGCCTGCAGCTCGAGCTGTGGGGGGAGGCGCTGCTGGACAGCGACGACTGCGTGGTGGCCGACATCCGCGACCGGCGCCGGCTGGACCAGATCTTCTCCGACGTACAGCCCGACATCGTGTTCCACGCAGCCGCGCACAAGCACCTGCCGCTGCTCGAGCGGCACCCGTGCGAGGCGGTGAAGTCCAACGTGGCAGGCACCGAGAACGTGCTGTGGGCCGCGCTGCGGCACCAGGCCGAGCGGTTCATCCTGATCTCCACCGACAAGGCGGCCGACCCGACCTCGGTGCTCGGCGCCACGAAACGGCTCGCGGAGCTGCTCGTCCAGCAGGAGGCCGGCGGCGGCACCCACGTGGCGGCGGTCCGGTTCGGCAACGTGCTCGGCAGCCGCGGCTCGCTGCTGACCGTGCTCGCCGAGCAGATCGGCCGCGGGCAGCCGATCACGGTCACCCACCCGGACATGACCCGGTTCTTCATGACCATCGAGGAGGCCGCCGGCCTGGTGATCGAGGCGGCGCGGATGGCCGAGCAGGGCGAGGTGTTCGTGCTGGACATGGGCGAGCCGGTCCGCATCGTCGACGTCGCCCAGTCGTTCGCCGAGCTGATGCACCGGCCCGACGTGGAGATCCGGTTCACCGGCATGCGGGAGGGCGAGAAGCTCAACGAGCAGCTGTTCAGCTCCGCCGAGAGCCCGCGGCTGACCGAGCACCCGCGCATCTTCCAGGTCGACGCCTCGGACGTGATGCGTCAGTTCCACCAGAAGCTCAGCACGCTCTACCACGAGGCCGAGCGCAACAACCCGGACCGGGTCCGCGAGTGCCTCCGGGAGCTGCTGCCGGACTACCAGCCCCACGTGCCCGCGACACCGGCTCTGGTCGCGCCGTACCCGGACGACTACTGATGGCCACTCGCACCCGGGTCGCCGTGGTGATCACCCGGTTCACCGCCGGCGCCGGGGAGGTGGCTCTCAACGGGGCCGCCGCGCTGGACCCGCGGTCGCACGAGGTGACGATCTTCTACGGCGCCGGGGACCGGATGGTGCAACGGGCAGCGGTGGCCGGGATCCGGACGGTGAAGCTCGAGCACCTGGCCGCCGAGATCTCGCCGGCCGGCGACGTGCGCGGGGTCCGCGAGCTGTCCCGGCTGCTGGCCGGCCGGTTCGACGTGGTGCACACGCACAGCGCGAAGGCGGGGGCGATCGGGCGGCTGGCGGCGAGACGGGTGGGGATCCCGGCGGTGCACACCATGCACGGGTTCCCGTTCCACGACTTCCAGTCCCGGGCCAGGCGCGCGGTCTACGTCGACCTGGAGCGGCGGCTCGGGCGGATCACCGAGGTGTTCCTCGCGATCGGTTCCACGGTCGCCGCGGACGCCATCCGGCTCGGCCTGGTCGAGCCGGAGCGGGTGCGGGTGGTGCCGAGCAGCGTGGACACCACCATCCCGCCGGCCACGCCGGAGTCCCGAGCGGCCGCGCGGGTGTTGCTCGGTCTGCCGGCGGGGGCCACCGTGGTCGGCACCGTCGGCCGGGTGGACTACCAGAAGGCGCCCGAGCACTTCGTAGAGGCGGCGGGACTGGTGCGCTCTGCGGGGGTGCGCTTCGTGTGGATCGGGTCCGGCACCTCGCTGCCGGCGGTGCGCGCCCAGGTGGTGCGCCACGGTCTGCAGGACCGGGTGCTGTTCGTCGGGGAGCGCCCCGACGTGCCGCGGCTGCTGCCGGCGTTCGACCTCTTCGCGATGTCCAGCCGCTACGAAGGCATCCCGTGTGCTCTGGTGGAGGCGATGCTGGCCGGGATCCCGGCCGTCGCGACGGCGGTCAACGGGGTCCCCGAGGTGGTCATCCCCGGCCAGACCGGGCTGCTGGCCCGAGCCGGCGACCCGGCCGGCCTCGCCAGGGTCATCGACCACGCCTTGGCCCGGCCGGAGCAGGCGCGCCAGTGGGCGCTCGCCGCCCGCGCGCTGGTCGCGGACCGCTGGGCGCCGGCCGAGCTGGCCCCTGTGCTCGAGGAGGCGTACGCCGACGCGATCGGCAGGCGGCAGGTCGATCAGGGGAAGCGGACGCCGGTGGCCTCCTCCGAGAGCGTCCAGAGCCCGGCGGCCAGCCTGGCGTCATAGGCGGCCCGCGACGCGCGCGCCGCCTGCGGCAGGCCGCGCATCCCGCCGGGCCCCGCGGGACCGACGTAGGCGCCGCCCGGGACGGTGGGGTCCGCCGCGGCCATCAGGATGGGCAGAGCGCCCATCTCGGCGGGCTGCGCGAACATCGCGGTGGCCGCGTCCACGAGGGTCCGGTCCAGGCCGTGCCGGTCCATGCTCAGCCCGGCGGTCATCAGGTTCGTCGAGGCGAAGCCGGGGTGCGCGGCGACCGAGGTGACCGGCACCCCGTGGGCGGAGCACCGGCGCTGCAGCTCGAACGCGAACAGCAGGTTGGCCAGCTTGGAGCGCGCATAGGCGATCCAGCGCTGGTAGCGCCCGGCGTGCATGGTCCGGTCGCGCAGCGGCACCGTGCGCACCGCCCGGTGGAACTGCGAGGACACGGTCACCGCGCGCGCCTCCCCGGAGGCGGCCAGCTGCGGCAGCAGCAGCCCGGTCAGCGCGAAGTGGCCGAGGTGGTTGGTGCCGTAGTGCAGCTCGAACCCGTCGGCGGTGCTCCGGTGGGGAGCCGCCATCACCCCGGCGTTGTTGACCAGGACGTCGAGCGGGCCGTACGACGAGGCCTCCGCTGCCGCCCGTCGTACCGACGTCAGGTCGGCCAGGTCCAGCCGCAGCGGTCGCAGCCGTGCCGCGGGCAGCGTCCTGTGGACCTGCTCGACCAGCCGGCAGAGCCGGGTCTCGTCGCGGGCCGCGAGCAGCACCTCCGCGCCGTTCCGGGCGAGCTCGAGCGCGACGTGCCGGCCCAGACCGCTGGTCACGCCCGTGACGAGCGCCCTCTTGCCGGTCAGGTCCGGCAGGTCCGCGAGGGTCCACCGGCCGGTCACGGGGTGACCGCCATCGCCGCGAGGATCCGGGTGCCCAGCTCCCGGTCGCCGACCGCCTCCACGGCCAGCGCCTCGGGTAAGCGCCGGCCGCCGCCGAGCATCACGAACGTCTCCAGGTCCATGCGCAGCCCGGCATCGGGGGTCTCCGGGTCGGTGGGCAGCGGCACCGCGCGCCCGTCGCGCATGGCCACGGCCAGGTGCAAAGGGTGCTCCCCGGTGACGTCGAGCACGACCGTCGTACCGTCCGCCGGACCGACCCGATTGCCGACCGAGTAGGCGAAGCTGCGGGTGAACACCCCGGCCGTGTGCCGTGCGGCCGCGGTGTCCAGCGCGCCGGGCCGGCCGACGGCGCGGCGGATGTCCTGACCGTGCATCCATACGTCGAGGACCCGGTTGCCCAGCAGCGTGCCCCAGTCCCAGGCGACCGCGCCGGGCGTCCGGTCCGGGGTGCCCTTCGGGTCAGTGGGCGGGTTCTTCGTCAGCGCCGCGTCGCGGGCAGCCGCCGCCTTCTCCAGCTCGTCGACCAGCTCCTGCGGGGCGTGTTCTTCGCGCGCCCGAACGCCTGCCTCGGTGTAGGCCGCGACGACCGTCCTCGCCGGCCCCGGCGTCGAGACGGCCACGTCCTCCCGGTCGTCCTCGAGGCCGGCCAGCACCGCCTCGACGTGCGCGAGGTGGGCCGCGACCGCGCGGACGTCCCAGCCGGGGAGGTCGGTGGGCCGGGCCCAGTCGTCCGCGTCCAGGCCGCGCAGCAGCGCGATGACGTCGTCGACGGCCTCCTTCCACGGCACCACGTAACGCTCGACAAGGTCCGGCGTCGACGACATGCCGGTGAGCCTAGTTGCGCAATCCCCCCGCCTGGGCGCCCCCCTCGTCTTACCGATATCGGTACGTCTACCGCGACGTATAGGTCGCGCTTTCGACACGATGTCGGTACGTCTACCGCGACGTATAGGTCGCGCTATCGACACGATGTCGGTATGACCGTGGCGGGCGCGAGCGGGCAGGCAGGCAGGCGCGACAACCGCGCCTTTGGTCCCTGGGGAGAATGGCGGCATGGTCGCATCCCCAGGTCGTACCCCGCGGGTCCGTGCTCCCGAGCTCACCGGTCGGGGCTGGCTGAACACGGGCGGCAAGTCCTACTCGGTCGCCGATCTGCGCGGCCGCTTCCTGCTGCTCGACTTTTGGTCTTTCTGCTGCGTGAACTGCCTGCACGTGCTCGACGAGCTGCGACCGCTGGAGGAGAAGTACGGCGACGAGCTGGTCATCGTGGGCGTGCACTCGCCGAAATTCGTGCACGAGGCCGACCCGGATGCTTTGGCCGCGGCAGTCAGCCGGTACGACGTACGGCATCCCGTGCTCGACGACCCGGACCTGACCACCTGGCAGGCCTACACCGCGCGGGCCTGGCCGACCCTGGTGCTCGTCGACCCGGAGGGGTACGTCGTCGCGCAGTACTCCGGCGAGGGACACCTGCACGCGATCGACGCGCTGCTCGCCGAGCTCCGCGAGGAGCACCTGGCCAGGGGCACGCTGCAGCCCGGCGACTCGCCGTACGTCCCTCGTGACCCCGAGCCCGGCGACCTGCGCTTCCCGGCCAAGGCGATACGCCTTCCTGACAACGGGATCCTCGTCGCCGACGCCGGCCACCACCAGCTCGTCGAGCTCGCCGAGGACGCCGATACCGTGGTCCGCCGGATCGGCTCCGGCGACCGTGGACGGGACGACGGGGGGCCAGAGAAGGCGTCGTTCAACGAGCCGAACGGGCTCTGCCTGCTGCCCGACGAGGTCGCCGCCCGGGTCGGGTACCACGTTGTGGTCGCCGACACCGTCAACCACGCGCTGCGCGGCGTCGACCTGGCCAGCGGCGAGGTGCGCACCGTCGCGGGCGACGGCCGGCAGTGGTACCAGGGCGCCGGCACCGGTTCCCTGTCCAGCCCGTGGGACGTCGCCTGGTGGCGCGACCGGGTGTGGGTGGCGATGGCCGGCATCCACCAGCTGTGGACCTTCGACCCGGTCGCCGGGGCGGTCGAGGTGACCGCCGGCACCACCAACGAGGGGCTCGTCGACGCTGCTCTTCCGGAGGCGTGGTTCGCGCAGACCTCCGGACTCGCCGCGGACGGGGACACGCTGTGGCTGGCCGACAGCGAGACCTCGTCGCTGCGCCGGGTGCAGGACGGTGCGGTGCACACCGCGGTCGGGCGCGGGCTGTTCGACTTCGGCTTCCGGGACGGTACGACGGAGGTGGCGCTGCTCCAGCACCCGCTCGGGGTCACCGTGCTCCCGGACGCGACGATCGCGGTCTGCGACACCTACAACGGAGCGGTGCGCCGCTTCGACCCGAGCCCCGGCACGCTCAGCACCCTGGCCATCGGCCTGGCCGAGCCCAGCGGGGCGCTGCTCGACGGGGAGCACCTGCTGGTGGTCGAGTCCGCGGCCCATCGGCTGACCCGGATCCCGCTGGCCGGGGGCGCGAGGGCCGCGGGAGACGCGCACACCACACAGCGGCCGGTCACCGAGGTGGCCCCGGGCGAGCTGGAGATCGCGGTCGAGTTCACCCCGCCGGCGGGGCAGAAGGTCGACGAACGGTACGGACCGACCTCGCAGCTGTTCGTCACCGCGACGCCGCCGGCCCTGGTCACCAGCGGCGACGGACGCGGCACCGAGCTGACCCGCACCGTGCGGCTGGACCGGCAGGTCGGCGACGGCGTGCTGCACATTGCGGCCCGCGCCGCGTCCTGCGACGCCGAGGGCGGCGAGGGCGCCGCCTGCCACATGCACCAGCAGGACTGGGGCGTACCGATCCGGATCATCGAGGGCGGCACCCGGCGCCTCGTGCTCCCGCTGTCCGCCCACTGACCCGAGATGTCATGAGCGTCACCCCGCGGAAGCCGGTCGCCCGGACGACTCGGCGTCGGAGCGCTGCTAGGATGGGCCTCAGCCCGGGCCACCTCGTCGTGGCCCGTTCTGTCGCCCGGTGTGGGTGCGCGCACGGCCTCTCGGCCACGGCGCGCCGGATCCAGTGATCGGGTGCCATGCGCCCCCGCAGGCTCGCCGGTCCACGCCGTGGTTTCCGGGTCGGGGCGCGCCCGACCATCTTGGAGCAACGCACCCTTGATCGCAGTCCTTGCTGCCCACGACACCATCGACACCAACGCCGGCGCCCCCAGCGCCTTCGCCGCTCTCGGCCTGGACAAGCGGCTGACCGCCGCGCTCGCCGGCCAGCAGATCACCGAACCCACCCCGGTGCAGGCCGCGGTCATCCCCGACGCGCTCGGTGGCCGCGACGTGCTCGGCCGGGCACGCACCGGCTCCGGCAAGACGTTGGCCTTCGGGCTGCCTGTCCTGTCGCGGCTCATCGGCCGCCGCAGCCGGCCCAAGCACCCCCGCGGGCTGGTGGTGGTGCCGACCCGTGAGCTCGCCCAGCAGGTGAGCAAGTCCCTCGAGCCGCTGGCCCGGGCGGTCGGTCTCCGGCTGGTCACGGTCTACGGAGGCACGCCGTACGACGGGCAGATCCGCCGGCTCCGCAGCGGCGTCGACGTCGCGGTGGCCACTCCGGGCCGGCTGCGCGACCTGGTCGACCGCGGTGCCTTGCGCACCGACGACATCGAGGTGGTCGTGCTGGACGAGGCCGACCACCTGTGCGACCTCGGGTTCTACCCGGAGATCGACGCGCTGCTGCACGAGATGCCTTCGGGTCGGCGGCTGCTGCTCTCGGCCACCCTGGACAACGACGTGGACCGGCTGGTGCGTACCCACCTGGACGAGCCGGTGCTCCACGAGCTGGACCCGAGCCAGGGTGCGGTCACCACCATGGAGCACCACGTGCTGGTGGTCGGCGGGCACCGCGACAAGGTGGCAGCCGCGATCGCGCTGGTCGAGGCCAACGAGCGCTCGATCCTGTTCACCCGCACCAGGGACGGGGCCACCGAGCTGCGCGACGCGTTGGGTGAGCACGGCCTCGAGGCAGTCGACCTGCACGGCAACCTGTCGCAGCGGGTGCGCGAGCGCAACCTCCGCCGGTTCTCCACCGGCCGGGCCCGGGCCGTGGTGGCCACCGACGTGGCCGCCCGGGGCATCCACGTCGACCAGGTCGGGCTGGTCGTGCACTACGACGTGCCCGGCGACGCGAAGGCCTACCTGCACCGGTCCGGGCGCACCGCCAGGGCCGGCGAGTCCGGCGCCGTGATCACCCTAGCCACCCCGCGTCAGCTGGCCGAGCTGGTCCGGATGCAGGACGGGGCCGGGATCTCGCCCCGGCACCACGACATCCGCAGCGCTCCGCGGCCGATGACCGCGGAGGCACTGGCGGAGTCAGGAGAGGACGGTCCGAGGCGTCGACCCGCCGGCAAGCCCGCTGCCGGTCGGCCGCGCCGGAGCGGCGGCAAGCCGGGCGGCGGCAAGCCGGGCGGCGGCAAGCCGGGCGGCGGCAAGCCGGGCGGCGGCAAGCCGGGCGGCAGGTCAGGCGGCGGCAAGCCAGGCGGCCCTGTCCGTCGTACTTCCGAAGGCCGGACCAAGAAGCCGCGCTGGTCGGAGTCCCGCCGCACGGCCGGCAACCGTCAGCGCGGCGGACCCTCGTAACGACGCTCCTCGACGTGCTTGGTGCGGGACCGCTGCGCGTTCATCACCAGGGCGAGGATGATCGCGAGGACCCCGACCAGGAGCAGGATCCAGCCGAGTGCACTGTCGTTGACGAAGCTGAGGTTGAAGTCGACCACGTTCAGAACGAGGATCAGGCCCAGGATCACGAGGATGATGCCCAAACCGATGCCCATGGTTGCCTCCGGAAGGTTGCGGCGGCAGGTTGCCACCTGGGCGGGGTGAGCTCGTGGCTCACGCCGTGAGCATGGCATACCCGGGCCGTCGGCGGTTCAACCCTCGCCGTACGGCGCCGGTTGAACCGCCTCAGAAGGCGTCCTCGGGCAGATCCATCACCGTGAGGTCGGTGCCCTCGGCGATGGCCCGCTCGGCGGTCAGCTTCGGCAGCACGGTCTGCGCGAAGAACTGCGCCGCGGCCACCTTGCCCTCGTAGAACGCCTTGTCATTCGCGCTCACCTCGCCACCGAGCCGCTCCAGGGCGACCTCGGCCTGCCGCAGCAGCAGCCAGGCGCACACCACGTCGCCGAGCGCCATCAGCAGCCGGGTGGTGTTCAGGCCCGCCTTGTAGACGTTGCGCAGGTCGCCGCCCTCGGCGCTCGGGTCCGCTGACATCAGCTGGCCGGTCAGCGCCTTCACGATGCCCTGCACGTCGCCGACCGCGGTGCCGAGCAGCTGCCGTTCCACCTTGAGCCGGCCGTTCCCGGCGTTGCTGCCCGCGAACGCGGCGACCTCGCCGGCGAGGTGCTCGAGGGCCACGCCGCGGTCCTTGACGATCTTGCGGAAGAACAAGTCCTGGCCCTGGATCGCGGTGGTGCCCTCGTAGAGCGTGTCGATCTTGGCGTCGCGGACGTACTGCTCGAGCGGGTAGTCCTGCAGGAAGCCGGACCCGCCGAAGGTTTGCAGCGACTCCGTGCCGAGCAGCACCCAGGACCGCTCCGAGCCGTAGCCCTTCACGATCGGCAGCAGCAGGTCGTTGACCCGGTCGGCGAGCTCGTCGGTCTCGCCCCCGTTTTCAGCAGAGTGTGCCGCCATCTGAATTCGGTCCTGCCAGGTGGCGGTGTAGAGCACCAGCGCGCGCAGCGCCTCCGCGAACGCCTTCTGGGTCATCAGCGACCGGCGGACGTCCGGGTGGTGGGTGATGGTGACCCGCGGTGCGGTCTTGTCCGAGGCCTGGGTCAGGTCGGCGCCCTGCACCCGGCTCTTGGCGTACTCCAGCGCGTTCAGGTAGCCGGTGGACAGTGTGGCGATCGCCTTGGTGCCGACCATCATCCGGGCGCTCTCGATCACCTGGAACATCTGCGCGATGCCGTCGTGCACCTCGCCGAGCAGGTACCCCTTGGCGGGCGTGCCCTCCCCGAAGGTCACCTCGCAGGTGGTGGAAACCTTGATGCCCATCTTGTGCTCGACGTTGGTCACGTAGGCGCCGTTGCGCTCACCGGTCAGCTCGCCGGTCTCGAAGTCAAAGTGGTGCTTCGGGACGATGAACAGCGACAGGCCCTTGGTGCCCGGGCCGCCCGCGCCCTCGACGCCGACCGGCCGGGCCAGCACCAGGTGCACGATGTTCTCGCTCATGTCGTGCTCGGCGGAGGTGATGAACCGCTTCACGCCCTCGATGTGCCAGGTGCCGTCGTCCTGCGGGATGGCCTTGGTGCGGCCCGCGCCCACGTCGGAGCCGGCGTCCGGCTCGGTGAGCACCATGGTCGCGCCCCACTTGCGGTCCACGATGTGCTTGGCGATCCGCTTGTCGCGCTCGTTGCCGTTGTTGAACACCACCTTGGCGAAGCCCGGCCCTGCGGCGTACATCCACACCGGCGGGTTCGCGCCGAGCACCAGCTCGGCGGTCGACCAGACCAGGGACGCCGGGGCCGGCTGCCCGCCCAGCTCGGCCGGGATCTGCAGCCGCCACCACTCCGCGTCCATGAACGCCTGGTAGCTCTTGGTGAACTCCGGGTTCATGGTCACGGTGTGCGTGTCCGGGTCGTACGACGGGGGGCGCCGGTCGCCCTCGGAGAAGGATGCAGCGAGCTCCTCACGGGCCAGCCGGTCCACCTCGGCCAAGATCTCGCGGGCGGTATCGGCGTCGAGCTCCGCGAAGGGACCCGTGCCCAGGACCTCGTCGCGTCCGAAGACCTCGAAGAGGTTGAACTCGATGTCGCGCAGGTTGCTCTTGTAGTGGCTCACTTCATCACCTTTGACGTCGGGGCGGTTACCTACTGGTCAGTAACATCGGTTATCTTACCCGTCGGTAGCCGGTTGCGCATCCGGACGCGGCACAGATCACGTCGGAGCCGCCCGGGGGACGCCTGCGGTGGCCAACCGAGCCGGCCGTTCGCGCGGTCTGCGAGAATTCGCCGCATGCGAGTGTCCGCCAAGTCCGACTACGCGCTGCGCGCGCTGATCGAGCTGGCCGGACGAGTCGAGGGTGCGCCGGTCAGTGCCGAGGAGATCGGCCGCCGCCAGGACATCCCGCACGGCTTCCTGCAGGCGATCCTCGCCGACCTCCGGCGCGCCGGGTTGGTGATCAGCCAGCGCGGCCAGTCCGGCGGCTGGCGGATGGCCCGGGACCCGGATTCGGTCACGGTGGCCGACGTGATACGGGCGGTGGATGGTCCACTGGTCAGCGTCTACGGGCTGCGCCCGGAGGCGGTCTCCTACAACGACTCGGCGCGGATCCTGCAGCATGTCTGGATCGCTGCCCGCAGCAGCCTGCGCGAGGTCTTCGAGCAGGTCACCATCCGGGCCCTCGCCGAGCGCGACCTGCCCGGCCCGGTGGTCGAGCGGACCGAGGACGAGGACGCGTGGCAGCCGCACTGAGCGGCTGACGCTAGTATTCTCCGACGGTTGAACGCACAGCCGCGGCCGCTTCACAGGCACCGAGGCACATGGAGTGACAACCGCGAACATCGGACCGCTCGCTGAATTCATCTATAGCTACGAATCCGACTCCTGGTGGTGGTCCGACGAGGCGTTCCGGACCTACGGCTTCGCCCCAGGGGAGGTGGTGCCCACCACCGACCTGGTGCTGCGCCACCAGCACCCCGACGACGTCGACACAGCCGCCGAGACGGCCCGGTCGCTGCTGGCTCGGCGGGAGCGGTTCTGCGTCTGGCACCGGATCGTCGACGCCCGCCGTCGGACCCGCCAGCTGGTCACCGTCGGTGCGGGCGACTGGGATGCCGAGGGGACCTGCACACAGGTGCAGGGCTTCTTCCTCGACGTCACCCGCGGGCTGCGGGTCGCCTACTCCCGCGACATCGACGAGGCCGTGCGGGCCTCGGCGCGCACCCGTGCCGCGATCGAGCAGGCCAAGGGGGTGCTGATGCTCACCCACTGCATCGGCGCCGAGGAGGCGTTCGAGGTGCTGCGCAGCTGCTCGCAGGCCACCAACGTCAAAGTGCGTGAGCTTGCCGACGCCGTGATGGCCGCCGTGACCGAGAGCGGGCAGCTGCCGCGCAGCGTGCGCCGGCACACGACGGCCGTGCTCGCCGACCATGTGGCGCGGGTAGGGCACGCGGACGGTACGCATCCCGGTGGGGTGCGCGCCGACGGCGGTCATCCCGACAGCGGCCACCACGACGGGGTGCCGGACCGGGGCGGAGACCCGGTCGGCTGACCCGCGTCAGTCGCCGGCGTGCTCGCAGACCCAGTCCACGAACGGCCGCGCCTGCCGCCAGTCCTTCCGCACCCGCTCCAGCAGCTCGGGTTTGTGAATCACCGGCTCGAACCCGTAGGACTTGCCCAGCGTCATCGACTTGTGCCGCAGCAGGTCGATCCGCGGATGCTCCCCGTCGTACCCTCGCGGGCTGGTCTTGAGCCGCTCGCCGCCGCGCTCCCAGCCCTGCCTGCCCAGCCGCGCAAGAATCCGTTCCAGCTCGGCGCCGCGCCGCTCGTCGGCGATCGCCTCGCGGATCCGGGCCAGCCGGTCGGAGGACGCGTCGTAGAAGCCGACGCCGACCCGGACGCCCGGCGCGGCCACCTGCACGTAGTAGCCGGTGGAGGGTCCGCGGGCCACGAAGGCGCCCTGCGCGGTCTTGTACGGCGTCTTGTCCTTGGCGAACCGGACGTCGCGGTAGGGCCGGAACACCTTCGCCGGTCCGAACTCCTGCTCCAGTGCGGCGGTCAGCGCGACCATCGGCGCACGCACCGCCGACTCGTAGACGTCCTTGTGCGCGGTCCAGAACGACCTGGTGTTGTCCACCTCGAGATCGTCGTAGAAGTCCAGTGCAGCCTCGGGGAAACCGGTGAACGCCTCCATGCGCGCCAGCGTAGTTGCGGGTGCGTCGGGCCCGGTCGACTGGGATACTGCGCTCGTGCAGGGACGGGAGACGGGCCGCGGTGACGTTCCGCGGATGTCGCGCCACGACTGGTGGGGCGTGGTGCTGGAGGCGCCCGACGCCAGGTCGCTGGCGCACTTCTACTCCGCGCTGCTCGGCTGGCCGATCGACAAGGAGGACGCTCAGGACGCGACGATCGCGCCCGAGGACGGGGTGGCCTACCTGGCCTTCCAGACCTCGGCGGGCTACGTGGCGCCGACCTGGCCCGAGCGCGAGGGCGCCCAGCAGATGCAGTCCCACCTGGACTTCGAGGTCAGCGACCTCGACGCCGCGGTCGAGCACGCGGTCGAGCTCGGGGCCCGGCTCGCGGAATACCAGCCGCAGCCCGACGTGCGGGTGCTGCTCGACCCGGTCGGGCACCCGTTCTGCCTCTACCTGGGTTAGCGGCCAGCGTTCGGGGGGTACGACGGGCGGGCCGGGGACGCGGCGCGAAGGTCACCCGACCCAGGGACTAGCCTCAGTCGACTAGGGGAAGACTGTGTAAAACGGCCCGACTGGGCCACTAACCCGCTGGAGAGTTCGCCGTTGAACAAGGTGGACTGGAGGCGTAATGGAAGATTCCCTGGACGTCGAGATCGACGACCACGAGCTCGGTGAGGAGATACACCTTCTCTCCGATCTGATGGTGCTCGCGTCGCGGAGTTCGCATGCCCTCGACGCCAAGGCGATCGACGCCGTGCTGCTGCGCGGCGAGGCCGACGGATCGGGCCTCCTCACCGACTGATTCTCGGCCGGGTCCGCTGGGCCCGAGGACGGGTCCGGATGGGCCATGGACGGCCCACAAACGCGGGATGGACAGTGACGGGGTACCCGATCGCGTAGGGGGCTGTCATGGCCAGACCACAGTCAGGTTCTCCCCGGGGCTTCCGAATCCACCTCCCACGAGGTTCCAGACTCGCGATGTCGGTCGGCTCGGCCGCCGTGCTCGTCGCCGCGACCCTGGCCGTCGTGGCACCTGCGACCTCGTCCGCCGCGCAACGCGTGGGGACGACCTACACCGTGCTCGTCGGCCATGACATCGCGGCCGGTAGCAGGCACCACCCCGCGGACCTGATGAGGTTCCTGCCGGGCAGCATCTCGGTGCACCGCGGGGACAAGCTCACCTTCAAGGGCGACTTCCACACCGCCACGGCGCTGCCTACGCGCATCCACCGCCCGGGCGCGTGGATCCGCACACACGCCCGCAAGTTCGGCCAGCGCTACTTCTTCATCGCGAACGACGACGAGCAGAACACCGCCACCTTCAACCCGCACGTGCTGTACCCGAACTGCAACGTGGGGAGGGGCTGCGGGTACGACGGGTCGCATCTGGTCAACAGCGGCATGCTCGGGATCATCGCGCCCCAGGTGACCTTCCGGGTCAACGTGCCCGCCGGCCACTCCTTCTGGGTGATCTGCCTGGTGCACCCGCAGATGAAGCTGCACGTGCACGTGGTGCCACGCTCGATGGCGGTCCGGTCGCAGGCTCAGATCAACGCCGCCGTGCGCTCGCAGGTGCAGAACCAGTCCGCGCGGGCCGGCCGGCTGTGGCGCTCGCTCCAGCAGCAGCACAGCCGCAACGGCGTGGTTCAGGCCTTCGCCGGCTTCGACGCGAGGGGCCTCGAGCTGTTCGGGATGTTCCCGCACACCATCAACCTGCGCCACGGCCAGGCGGTGAAGTGGCACTTCGCCGACCTGCGGTACGAGCCCCACAGCGTGGTGTTCCCCGCGCCTCTGGCGGACACCATCGCCACCGGCCCGCCACCGATGTGCGAGAAGAACGACGGCAGCGGCGACACGCCGGCCACGCGGCAGTTCACCTGCCCGGCGGGGTCGCACGGTCCGGTCGAGATCGAGCTCGACCCGCGACTGCTGCAGGGCAGCGGCTCGCACACCGTCACCCCGAGCGACCGCATGCACAACTCCGGTGCGCGCGGCGGGTTCGACATTGCCAATGACCACCCCTACCGGCTGAGCTTCCCGGTGGCCTCGCCCGCCCACGGCTTCCGCTACGCCTGCGGCGTGCACGGCACGATGATGTCCGGTCGGGTGATCGTCCACTGACGTCCCCTGAGAAGCTGCCGCGTCCGGGCCTCCGGGCGCGGCAGCTTTACGTCGTCTGAACCGTTCACGTCCAACCTTCGTCTTGCCGGGAAACAGGGGGCCTGCCGCGGCGGCGGGCCACGGCAGACGCCGGGCACGCACGCACCGGTGCTGTCTCGACGGAGGGAGAAGCACATGTTCGCGACACGGAGTCGAGTTGCCGGGGGACTGCTGGCAGTCGGTACTGCCGGCACGGTACTGGTCCCGCTCGCGGCGCCCGCGCAGGCCGCCGAGACCCATCTCGCGGCGGGCATGACGCGGACCGCAGCGTTCCCGCACGCGCGCGGCCACGCCGACTACGAGGCCGAGCACGGTCTCCAGCACTTCGACGTCGAGCTGCACGGCGTGGGCCGGCTGCACGGCAAGCTGCTCACTGTCCGGGTGCACGGCACTTTCGTCGGCCGGATGCGCGTCAGCGCCGAGGGCGAGGCACGTCTGGAGCGGAGTTCCGGGCTGCCCAGGATGTCCGCCGGAGACGCGGTCCGGGTGCGCACGCACGGGGGGCAGCTGGTGTCGCGCGGCACGCTGCACTTCATCTGACTCACCAGCCCAGCCCGTCGTACCTCTGCTGGTACGACGGGCGGGTTCTCGACGAGTGATCGGGGCCGGCTATGGGTACTCCCTTGGCGAGAGTCGATTTCGCCGAGGGAGTCGCGATGAGCGCCTCGAGTTCGCTGCAGACCAGAGCCGTGACCAGCCAGCGTTGGCGCCGCCTGATCCCGTTGGTCTTCATCACCTACAGCCTGGCGTACCTGGACAGATCCAACTACTCCATCGGGGTCGACGGCGGGCTCCAGGACTCGCTCGGGCTCACGGCGCAGTGGTCGGCGCTGCTGGGCGCGTTCTTCTTCCTGGGCTACTTCGCCTTCCAGATCCCCGCCGCCCACTACGCGGAGAACAAGTCCGTCAGCAAGCTGGTCTTCTGGTGCGTCCTGCTCTGGGGGGTCTTCGCCAGTGCCCAGGGTGTCATCCCGTGGCTCTGGCTCCTGCTGATCGACCGCTTCGCGCTCGGCGTGGTCGAGGCTGCGATCATCCCGGCGATGCTGATCTTCCTCACCCACTGGTTCAGCAGATCCGAACGCGGCCGGGCCAACACCTTCCTGATCCTCGGCAACCCGATCACGGTGATGTGGCTCTCCGCGGTCTCCGGCTACCTGATCGCGGCCACCAGCTGGCGCTGGATGTTCATTCTCGAGGGGCTGCCGGCGATCATCTGGGCCTTCGTGTTCCGGGCCTTGGTCGCCGACCGGCCGCGAGATGCCGGGTGGCTGGACGCAGCCGAGCGAAAGGACATCGAGGCACGGTTGGCAGCCGAGCAGGAGGATCTCGAGCCGGTCCGCGGTGGCTACCGCGAGGCGCTGTCGTCCCGCAACGTGCTCGTGCTGTCGGCCCAGTACCTGCTCTGGAGTGTCGGCGTCTACGGTTTCGTGTTTTGGCTGCCGACCATCCTGGACAGCATGCAGCACCACGGCATCGGGCTGATCGGTGGGCTGTCCGCAGTGCCGTACGCCGTTGCGGCGGTCGCCATGCTGCTGGCCTCGCGCTTCTCCGACCGCGTCGGAAACCGGCGCGACTTCGTGTGGCCGTTCCTGCTGGCGTCGACGGGACTGTTCATCGCCTCGACCCTGCTCGGGACCGGAAGCTACTGGATCTCCTATGCCGTGCTCGTCCTGGCCGCGGCGGGCCTCTACGCGCCGTACGGCCCGTACTTCGCGCTGATCCCCGAGTTCCTGCCCCAGAAGGTGGCCGGCGCCGCGATGGCGCTGGTGAACAGCGCCGGGGCGGTAGGCGGCTTCGTCGGCGCCTACGCAGTCGGGTGGCTGCAGGGCGGACTCGGCAACGGTGCCGCGTTCACGTTCATGGCGGTCTGCCTGTTCCTCTCCGCGGTACTGATGTTCGGGGTCACCGTTCGCGGTCGCCGCGGTGCCGAGCTGAGGGTTGCCGCGGAGGCGCGGAGCGGCGGGTGAGTCCAGCACCCACCACCGTCCTGATCGCCACTCCGGTCGAGGAGGAGCTGGTGGAACGGATCCGCGACAGCGCGCCCGGCCTGGAGGTGCTGCACGACCCGGCTCTGTTGCCACCGCCGCGGTATCCCAGCGACCACGCCGGAGCTCCGGTGTTCCGCCGGGACCCGGACGCGCAGCAGCGCTTCGACGGCTGGGTGGAGCGTGCCCAGGTCACTCTGGGGGTGCCCGGGGAGACGCCGGAAGCGCTGCGCGAGCTGGTCCGTCGCGCCGGCGGGCTGCGCTGGGTGCAGGGCACCGCGGCGGGGATGGGGCAGCAGGTGCACGCGGCCGGTCTGAGCGCCGCCGACCTGGACCGGGTCACGTTCACCAGCACCATCGGGGTGCACGCCACCCAGCTCGCCGAGTGGGCCATGCTCGGCTTGCTGGCATTCACCAAGGACCTGCCGCGGCTGCAACGGGACAAGGCGGCGCGCCGCTGGGACCACTACGCAGTCCGAGAGCTGGCCGGCCAACGCTTGCTGGTCGTCGGGCTGGGCCACATCGGGCGCGAAGTCGCGCGGTGTGCGCGTGCCTTGGGGATGCACGTGACCGGCGTTCGTCGTACTCCCGACAAGCGAGACCTCGAACGGGTGGACCGCACGGCCTCGACCGCGCAGCTCGCCGAACTGGTGCCGCAGGCGGACGCGGTCGTGCTGGCGCTGCCGGCGACCGCCGAGACCGAGGGGCTGTTCACCTCCGATCTCATCGAAGCCCTGCCGGGGCACGCCCTGCTCGTGAACGTGGGTCGTGGCAGCACCATCGATGAACCGGCGCTGGTCGCGGCGCTCCGCGACGGGCGCCTCTCGGGAGCCGCCCTCGACGTCACCGCGAACGAGCCGTTGCCGGACGACAGCCCGCTCTGGGACCTCGACAACGTGCTGTTGAGCCCGCACACCGCCGCGCTGTCGACCAAGGAGAATGAACGCATCGTCGAGCTCTTCTGTGACAACCTGCGTCGGTTCCAGAAGGGCCAAGCGCTGCGCAACGAGGTGGACACGACGCTCTTCTACTGATGCTCCACATCTCGCAGAGCGTGGCGGACGGCGAGCCGGATCACCCAATAGAGGACGAAGAGTGTGACGAGCGAGTAGAGCAGCGGCGACAAGATCGCGAATACGGGCACGGAACCGAACATGTCTTCCCCCTGGGCGTGAAACTCGCCTCGTGACAGCGATTCGCAGTCTAGGGCGGCGGGACACGCGGCTTCGAGGCTTGGAGCGGATGACGGGAATCGAACCCGCATTCTCAGCTTGGGAAGCTGATGTTCTGCCATTGAACTACATCCGCGGACGCCGCCTCTGAAGCGACCACGGCCGCCCCGGAGGGCGACCGGTGGAGATACTACCGTGCCTTCGGCGGGCCGATGGGCCAGCCCGCCGAGACGCCGATGGGCCAGCCCGCCGAGGCGCAGGGCTTCAACGTCGTACGACGGAGACGATGCGGTCGACAGCGGCCGGGACGCTGTCACAGGTCGCCACCTCGGGGCCGGGAAGCGACCAGCTCGCGACCGCGAACACCGGGACACCGGTGCGGGCGGCGAACGCGATCTCCGACAGCGTCCCCCAGCTCCCACCGATCGCGAGCACCGCGTCCACGCTGCGGACGATCAGGGTGTTGCGCATCTCGCCCATGCCGGTCGCGATCACGACGCTGTGTCCCGGCGAGGCGGCCGACCGGTCCGTGCCCGGGAGCACCCCGACCGTCGTACCTCCCGCCGAGGAAGCACCGGCGGCCGCGGCCGCCATCACCCCGCCGAGCCCTCCGGTGACGAGCACCCAGCCGCGGGAAGCGATCAGCCGGCCGGCCTCGGTGGCCTGCT
>DASTWW010000053.1:0-7434 GCA_035765755.1 Nocardioidaceae bacterium | reverse complement strand
GAGCAGCGACGGTGGATCCAGGAGCGGGTCGAGCAGCCGCACACCAAGCCGCCGCGCGAGGAACAGCTGCGGATCCTGCTGAAGCTGAACCAGGCCGAGGCCTTCGAGACCTTCCTGCAGACCAAGTTCGTGGGCCAGAAGCGGTTCAGCCTCGAGGGTGGCGAATCGGTCATCGCGCTGCTCGACCGCATCCTGTGCCGCGCCGCCGCCGACCGCATGGACGAGGTCTGCATCGGTATGCCGCACCGCGGGCGCCTCAACGTGCTCGCCAACATCGCGGGCAAGTCCTACGGCCAGATCTTCCGCGAGTTCGAGGGACGCCAGGACCCCAAGTCGGTCCAGGGCTCCGGCGACGTGAAGTACCACCTGGGCACCGAGGGCGAGTTCGTCGCGGAGGACGGCAGCAAGACGAAGGTCTACCTCGCCGCGAACCCCTCCCACCTCGAGGCCGTCAACCCGGTGCTCGAGGGCATCGCCCGGGCCAAGCAGGACCGCCTCGACCTCGCCGGCGAGGACTTCACCGTGCTGCCGCTGCTGCTGCACGGCGACGCGGCCTTCGCCGGCCAGGGTGTCGTGGCGGAGACCCTGAACCTGTCCCAGCTGCGCGGCTACCGGACCGGCGGAACGATCCACGTGGTCGTGAACAACCAGGTGGGCTTCACCACCTCGCCGGCCTCCTCGCGCTCGTCGCTGTACTGCACCGACGTGGCCCGGATGGTGCAGGCACCGATCTTCCACGTCAACGGTGACGACCCCGAGGCGTGCATCCGGGTGGCCCGGCTGGCGTTCGAGTACCGGCAGGCCTTCAAGAAGGACGTCGTCATCGACCTGGTCTGCTACCGCCGGCGCGGGCACAACGAGGGCGACGACCCCTCCTACACCCAGCCGTTGATGTACGACCTGATCGAGCAGAAGCGCTCGGTGCGCAAGCTCTACACCGAGTCGCTGATCGGCCGCGGGGACATCACGCTGGAGGAGGCCGAGCAGGTGCTCCGCGACTACCAGCAGCAGCTGGAGCGGGTGTTTACCGAGGTCCGCGAGGCGACCAGCACCCCGTCGGAGTGGACGACGGTGCCCGACTACCCGGAGAAGCGGCGGGCCGAGACGCCGACGGCGATCTCGAAGGAGACCCTCAAGCGGATCTCCGACGCCCATCTGAACGCCCCGGAGGGCTTCACGGTGCACCCCAAGGTGCTGCCCCAGCTGCAGCGCCGCGCGGCCGCCATCATCGACGGTCCGATCGACTGGGGCACCGGCGAGATCCTGGCCTTCGGGTCGCTGCTCATGGACGGCCGGCCGGTCCGGCTGGCCGGTCAGGACACCCGGCGCGGCACGTTCGTGCAGCGCTTCGCCACGATCATCGACCGGAAGACCGCGGACGAGTGGGTGCCGCTGGCCAACCTGGCCGAGCAGCAGGGTCACTTCTACGTCTACGACTCCCTGCTGTCGGAGTACGCCGCGATGGGCTTCGAGTACGGCTACTCCGTGGCGCGGCCGGACACCCTGGTGCTGT
The DNA here is from genome assembly GCA_035765755.1 of Nocardioidaceae bacterium. Classification (GTDB taxonomy): domain Bacteria; phylum Actinomycetota; class Actinomycetes; order Propionibacteriales; family Nocardioidaceae; genus DASSKA01. Next base: position 5,921 of record DASTWW010000053.1, on the reverse strand, counting down.
GGGAGGCGCAGTTCGGTGACTTCGCCAACGGCGCGCAGACCGTGATCGACGAGTTCATCACCGCCGGGCGGGCCAAGTGGGGCCAGCGTTCCGGCGTCGTACTCCTGCTGCCGCACGGCTACGAAGGACAGGGCCCGGACCACTCCTCGGCACGCATCGAGCGGTTCCTCACCATGGCGGCCGACGATGCGTTCGTCGTAGCGCAGCCGTCCTGCTCGGCGAGCTACTTCCACCTGCTGCGCCGGCACGCGCTCAGTGAGGCCCATCGGCCGATGATCGTGTTCTCGCCCAAGTCGATGCTGCGCCGCAAGGAAGCGGCCTCGCAGCCGACCGACTTCACCGAGGGCACGTTCCGCCCGGTCATCGGTGACGACGAGGTGGACCCGCAGAGCGTGCGCCGCCTGCTGCTGTGCAGCGGCCGGATCACCTGGGACCTGATGGCCGAGCGCAAGAAACGCGAGGGCGACCAGCCGACCACCGCGATCGCGCGGCTGGAGCAGCTGTACCCGCGGCCGGTCGAGGAGCTGAAGGCCGAGCTGGCGAAGTACCCGAACCTGCAGGAGATCCGTTGGGTGCAGGACGAGCCGGCGAACATGGGCCCCTGGCCGCACCTGGCGCTCAACCTCACGCCCGAACTGGGCGGGATCCCGTTCTACCGGGTGTCCCGGCCGGAGTCGAGCTCACCGTCGGTGGGCCAGCACTCCCGGCATGTCGAGGAGCAGAGGGCGCTGCTCCAGCAGGCGTTCTCCTGACGGGGACGGGGATGTACTTCACCGACCGAGGCATCGAGGAGCTGGAGAAGCGGCGCGGGGACGAGGAGGTCAGCCTCGCCTGGCTGGCCGACCGGCTCCAGGAGTTCACCGACCTGAACCCGGAGTTCGAGACGGCCGTCGAGCGGCTGGCCACCTGGCTGGCCCGCCTTGACGACCCCGACGACGACTGACCCCGTCGTACCGACATCGTGTCGATAACGCGACCGATACGTCGCGCTAGCCGTACCGACATCGTGTCGATAACGCGACCGATACGTCGCGCTAGCCGTACCGACATCGTGTCGATAACGCGACCCCTACGTCGCGCTAGCCGTACCGACATCGTGTCGATAACGCGACCGATACGTCGCGGTAGCCGTACCAATATTGGTTAAGGTCAGCGGGGGCCGGGGTTGACGCGGAGGTCGGTCACCTCGGCGTCCCGGGGCAGGTCGAGAGCCATCAACACCGTGGTGGCGACGGACTCGGGGTCGGCCCAGTCGGACGGGTCGTACTCCTTGCCCTCTTGCTCGTGCACCTTCGCCTGCATGCCGGTGGCCGTCCGGCCGGGGTAGACCGAGGTCACCCGCACACCGTGCTCCCGCTCCTCCCCGCGCAGGGCATCGGCCAGCGCGCGCAGCCCGTGCTTGCTCGCGGCGTACGACGACCACTGCGGGTTGGCCCGGAGGCCGGACCCGGAGTTCACGAACACCACGTGTCCCCGCGCGGCACGTAGCGCGGGCAGGCACAGCCGGGTGAGCTCGGCCGGGGCCGCCAGGTTCACGTCGAGCGTGCGCCGCCACACCTCGGGCCGCTGCTCCTCGACCGTGCCCAGGTCGACGATGCCCGCGACGTGGACCAGCGAGTCGAGCCGTTCTGGCAGCAGCCCGGCGAGCGCCGAGGCCAGCCCTGCCGGATCGGCGAGGTCACCGACCACGGGCCGCGCGACCGGGAAGTCAGCCTCGAGGTCCTCGGCCCGGGCGGCGGAGCGGGCCAGCACCACCAGCTCGTCACCGCGCGCCGCGAGCCGGCGGGCCATGCACTGGCCGATCCCGGCCCCGGCGCCGGTGAGGAAGTGGGTGGCCACCGGCTCAGCGGGTGAAGACGATCTTGCCGAACACGTCGCCCTCGGCCATCGCCGCAAAGCCCTCGCGGGCCTGGTCCATCGGCAGCACCCGGTCGATGACCGGTCGGGCGCCGGAGGTGTCGAGCAGGCTCGTCAGCGCACCGAGCTCGGTGCGCGTGCCCATGGTGGAGCCAATCACCCGCAGCTGCAGGAAGAAGACCCGGTTGAGCTCGGTGCGGTCGGGGTTCGGACCGCTGGTAGCACCGGAGATCACGAGGGTGCCGCCAGGGCGCAGCGACTTGAGCGAGTGCGACCAGGTGGCCTTGCCGACGGTCTCCATCACCGCGTCCACTCGCTGCGGCAGCCGGGCGCCGGACTCGAGCACCTCGTCCGCACCGAGCTCGAGGGCGCGCTTGCGCTTGCCCTCGTCGCGGCTGGTCGCGAACACCCGCAGCCCGCCGGCATGAGCAAGGGTGATCAGCGCGGTCGCCACCCCGCCGCCGGCGCCCTGCACCAGCACCGAGTCGCCGGGCTTCAGCCCGCCCTGGGTGTAGAGCATCCGGTAGGCGGTCAGCCACGCGGTGGGCAGGCAGGCGGCCTCCTCGAAGGACAGCGACTTCGGCTTGGGGACGACGTTGCGCGCGGGCACCACGACCTTGTCGGCGAACGTGCCCTGGTAGCGCTCGCTGAGCAGCGACCGCTTCGGGTCGAGAGTCTCGTCACCCGTCCAGGACGGGTCGCTGATCACGGCGTGCACGACGACCTCGTTGCCGTCCTCGTCCAGCCCGGCGGCGTCGCAGCCGAGGATCATCGGCAACGCGTCCTCGCCCAGCCCCACCCCCTGCAGCGACCACAGGTCGTGGTGGTTGAGGGACGCGGCCTTCACCGTGACCGTCGTCCAGCCGGACGGCGCCTCCGGCTCGGGACGCTCACCGACGACCAGCCCGGACAGTGGCTCCTCGGAGGACAGGCCTTGCGCGTAGACAGCGAACATGGGCCGAGCCTACTCACGCGGGAAGCGGCCGCCGGGCCACCCCTTCGACGCGGGCAGCGTCCGCCACGGCCACGGCGACCGCGGGCGCGACACGACGGTCGAACGGGGAGGGTACGACGCAGTCCTCGGCCAGCTCGTCACCGACCAGACCGGCCAGCGCGCCCGCAGCAGCCAGCTTCATCGACTCGGTGATCACGGAGGCCCGCACGTCGAAGGCACCGCGGAAGATGCCCGGGAACGCCAGCACGTTGTTGATCTGGTTGGGGTAGTCGGACCGGCCGGTGGCCACCACTCGGGCGTACCGGTGCGCGATGTCGGGATGCACCTCCGGGTTGGGGTTGGCCAACCCGAAGACGATCGCGTCCGGGGCCATCCTGGCCACCACCGCCTCGTCGACGATGCCACCGGAGACACCGATGAACACGTCCGCGCCGGACAGCGCGTCCGCGAGGTCTCCTCGCCGCCCGGTGGTGTCGGCGGTGTCGCGGGCCAGCGACAGCTTCACCGGGGTCAGGTCGCCGCGGCCGGAGCTGAGCACACCGCGCCGGTCCACCACCGCCACGTCCCGGGCGCCGGCGGCGAGCAGCATGCGGGTCACCGCGACACCGGCCGCGCCGGCGCCGGAGACCACGATGCGGCACGAGTCCAGATCCCGCCCGGTCAGCACCAGCGCGTTGCTCAGCGCCGCGAGCACCACCACCGCCGTACCGTGCTGGTCGTCGTGGAACACCGGGATGTCCAGCCGGTCCTGGAGGCGCCGCTCGATCTCGAAGCAGCGCGGAGCCGCGATGTCCTCGAGGTTGACGCCCCCGAAGCTGGGCGCGAGCCGCACCACGGTCTCGACGATCTCGTCCGGGTCGGTGGTGTCCAGGCAGATCGGCACCGCGTCCACCCCGCCGAACTCCTTGAACAGCACCGCCTTGCCCTCCATCACCGGCATCGCCGCGCGCGGCCCGATGTCACCGAGGCCGAGCACGGCGGTGCCGTCAGTGACCACCGCGACCGTGTTGGACACCCAGGTGAGGTCGTCGGCGAGCCCCGGGTCGTCGGCGATCGCCTCGCACACCCGGGCCACACCCGGGGTGTAGGCGAGGGAGAGGTCGGCGGCGCCCTCCAGGGGCACCGTCGCCGCGACGGCCAGCTTGCCGCCGGCGTGCAGCGCGAAGACCGGGTCGAGCAGACGCGGGTCGTCGGAGGAGGGAAGGGGCGTGGACGCAACCATGAGTGGCCTCGGGGAATCGACATCTGCGAATGGGGTTCGAGAGCGGTTCGACCGCGAAGGTGGGACGCGGGAACCAGCCGTCGAGCGGGGGTCACCCAGGTCGACCAGTCTGGCACAGCCTCCCGTGGCCTGCCAGGGGCCGCGCGCGCTCAGTGGTGTGATCTGCGGCGCAGCGGCCACCACCGCCGGAGGCGGGTCAGCGGCCACAGCCGCAGGAGTACGACGGACAGCACGTCGGGCTCGGGAATTGCCCCCACGCTCCACGAGTCCACGCCCTCGCGCGGGTTGTCGCGCTCGACCCACCACCCGCCCGGCTCCCGTCGCGTGGCCCGTTTCACCGCCACCACGCCGTCGGGCAGCCGGACCACAACCATCCGCCCCGCACGCACCGGCCGGCAGTAGTCCACGAGCAGCCGGTCCCCGTCGTACAGCGTCGGCTCCATCGACCGGCCACGGACCACGACCAGACCGAAGCGAGGCCCCGGAATGTCCCTGCCGCCGGTGGGTACCAAGCGCCAACCTCCCTCGCGACCAGTCCCGACCCGCCTTGGGTAGTGTCGCAGGTGGTTGGACCACCCACGTTCACAACAGAGAGGACCAGGGATGTTCGCGCGACTGTTCGCCCCCACGATGGAAGTACACGCGCACTGCGATCTTCCGTGTGGTGTCTACGACCCGGCTCAGGCGAGGATTGAGGCTGAGTCGGTGAAGCAGATCATCTCCAAGATCGCCGACAACGACGACCCGGACTTCCGGACCCGCGCGATCCTGATCAAGGAGCAGCGCTCGGAGCTCGTCAAGCACCACCTGTGGGTGCTGTGGACGGACTACTTCAAGCCGCCGCACTTCGAGAAGTACCCGCAGCTGCACACGCTCTTCAACGAGGCCACGAAGCTGGCCGGCGCGTCGGGCACCAAGGGCACCATGGACGCCAAGGCGGCCGACGACCTGCTCGCGAAGATCGACGAGATCGCGGAGATCTTCTGGGAGACCAAGAAGGGCTGAGCGACGCGCTCATCTCTCCGCGGCGGGGTCGGACGATTTCTCGTCCGACCCCGTTTAGGCTGTGGGCGATCCCGCAGCGACCAGCCAACGGAAACCCGCCCAAGGAAGAGGCCGACCTTGTCACCCACCCGACCGGATGTCGAGCTGAGGATCCCGGCCGACAGTGCATTCCTCTCCGTGCTGCGCACGGCGACCGCGGGACTCGCCGCCCGGCTGGACTTCACGCTCGACGACATCGAAGACCTGCGGATCGCCGTGGACGAGGCGTGCGCGATGGTGCTCCCCCAGGCGGTGCCCGGGTCGGACCTGCAGTGCGCGTTCTTGCTGGGCTCGGACCGGCTCACGGTCTCGGTGACCGCGGCGTGCGCGGCCCCGCAGCAGCCGAGTCGGGACGGGTTCGCGTGGACGGTGCTGTCCGCCCTGACCACGTCGCTGTCGGCGGACGTGGAGGGCGACCAGCTCACGGTCACCCTGTCCCGCACCAGCGGTGACCTGGTGTGACGATGACCGGGGACGCCCCTCTGCCTCATCGCTCCCCCCGGCCCCGCGACCTGACGGAGACCCGCCGGATCAGCGCCGGGCTGTTCAACGCCTTCACCGACCCGGACACCTCTGAGGCGCGGCGTGCGGAGGTCCGTGACGAGCTGGTGGCGCTGCACCTGCCGCTGGTGGAGCACCTGGCCCGCCGGTTCCGCAACCGCGGCGAGCCCTTCGACGACCTCCTGCAGGTGGGCACGATCGGACTGATCAAGGCCGTCGACCGCTTCGACCTCTCCCGCAGCGTCGAGTTCTCGACGTACGCCACCCCCACCATCATAGGCGAGATCAAGCGCCACTTCCGTGACAAGGGCTGGGCGATCCGGGTCCCGCGACGGCTCCAGG